>DASVYN010000074.1:0-17267 GCA_036392155.1 Sphingomicrobium sp. | reverse complement strand
TATCCGACGCGCACCGAGACGGCGATTTTCGAGTCGATCATGGACGAGGTCGAAGCACGCGTACCCAAGGGCGCTGCGGTCGTGGAATTCGGCGCGGGCTCCCAGACCAAGACCCCAATTTTGCTCGAGGCGATTAGTCCTGCAGCCTACATTCCAGTCGATATTTCGGGTGATTATCTCGAGCACAGCTCCACCGAACTGCAGCAGCGCTTCCCCGGGATCGAGGTAATCCCGGTCGTCGCCGATTTCGCGCGCCCATTCAGCCTGCCGGGCGGCATCGAGCACCTGCCCAAGCTCGGCTTCTTTCCCGGCTCGACCATCGGCAACTTCATTCCGTGGAGCGCGACCGATCTGCTGCGCGGATTTCGCGGACTCCTCGGCACCGGATCGCAGCTGCTGATCGGCATGGATCGGGTGAAGCCGGTCGAGCGGCTGATCGCCGCTTACGACGATCCGCAGGGCGTGACGGCCCAGTTCACGCTGAACCTTCTCAGCCGCATCAACCGCGAGCTGAACGGCGACATCCCGGTCGACGCCTTCCGCCACGAAGCGCGTTGGAACGACATATTGTCGCGAATTGAAATCCATCTCGTCGCCGAGCGGGACGTCGGCTTTACCGTATCAGGCCATGACTTCGAAGTGGCCCGGGACACCTCGATCCACATTGAGAACAGCCACAAATATGGTCAACGCGGGGGTCGCGTGATTCTGCTCGCCGGCGGCTGGACCCCCATTGTCGAATGGACTGACCCCGCGGGCGACTTCGCCGAAATCCTGGCCGTTGCAGCACCGGAGAGGTTTGCGCCGTAACGGCCGTCCGGCTAAGCGAGCCTCATGGTTCGAGCCCTGATCGAAATCGCCCAATATCTGCTGAGCATCGTCAGCCTGATCATCATCGTCCAGGTGATCCTCAGCTGGCTGTTCGCTTTCAACGTGCTAAACACCAGCTCGCAGGGGGTCAGAACCTTCGCGGTCGCGATCGACCGGATCACTGCGCCGCTGTACCGTCCGATTCGCCGGCTGCTGCCCGACTTCGGCGGACTCGACTTCTCGCCCTTGGTCGTCCTGATCCTGATCCAGGTGCTCCAGAAGCTCCTCACCGGCGTCTACAATCAATATTATTTCGGCGGATGACTGCGCGCCTGATCGATGGGAAGGCCTTCGCCGCCGGCCTTCGAGAACGCGTTGCCGCCCGCGCCGCCGGCTTCGCGTCGCAGACCGGCCGTGCACCGGGACTGGCGGTCGTTTTGGTCGGCGAGCACCCGCCCAGCGCCGCCTATGTGCGATCGAAAGCGAAGGCGACGATCGAAGCCGGCATGGAAAGCTTCGAGCACAAACTCCCCGCCGGGATCAGTCAGAGCCAATTGATCGCGCTCATCGACCAGCTCAATTCCGACGATCGCGTGGACGGCATTCTCGTGCAGCTTCCGCTGCCGGGCGGCATCGACGAACAGGCGGTGATTACCAGCATCGACCCGGCGAAGGACGTCGACGGCTTCCACCCCATGAATGCAGGCCGTTTGGCCATCGGTCTCGAAGCACTGGTCCCGTGCACGCCCCTTGGCTGCCTGATGCTGCTTCAGCATGAACTTGGGGATTTGAGCGGACTTGATGCGATAGTGGTCGGCCGCTCGAACATTGTCGGCAAGCCGATGGCCCAACTCCTGATCCAGGCAAACTGCACAGTCACCCTGGCCCATTCCCGGACACGTGATTTGGCGGCGGCGGTCGGTCGTTCCGATATCGTTGTCGCTGCGGTCGGGCGTCCGGAGCTCATTCGCGGATCCTGGCTGAAACCCGGTGCGACAGTGATCGACGTCGGTCAGGAAAGGGTCGACCAGCCCGACGGTACCAGACGGCTCGTCGGCGACGTTGCCTTCGACGAAGCCACCGAAGTCGCAGGCGCCGTCACTCCGGTGCCCGGCGGCGTCGGGCCCATGACCATCGCGTGTCTGCTCAGGAACACGGTTGTCGCGGCGCATCGCCGCGCCGGCCTGTCGGATCCGCAAGGGCTATGATCGCAGCCCTGCTCCTATTGGCGAGCGGGGCAGTCGCAGCCAAGCCGTCGATGACTGCAGTCGATGCCGAAATCGCCTTCGCCCGCGACGCCAGGAAAATCGGACAGTGGAGCGCATTCCGCAAATGGGTCGACCGCGACGCTGTCATGTTCACGCCGCGGGCAGTGTGGGCAACGACGTTCCTCAGGCCGCTCAAAGATCCGCCCAATGCAATCAGCTGGCGGCCAGCCCAGAGCCTCGTTTCGTGCGATGGCCGGACAGCCGTAAACACCGGTCCCTGGTTCAAGCAGGACGGGAAACTCGCCGGCACCTTCACGACGGTTTGGCAGCGGACGCCCGCAGGCTGGCGCTGGGCCTATGACGGCGGAGGTCCGGCAAGCGGCCCAGCGCTGGCAGGAAAAGCTCAAATCCATCGCTCAACTTGCCGCGGCAATGCACCGGGCGCGCCGATCATCCCGCCGCCGCCGCTTACTCCGAAGCAGGCGCGCACGACGCCGGAGGGCGCCGGCCGCGGTCAATCGGCCGACAAGACGTTGGGATGGGATTGGAAGGTCGGGAAGAGCGGCGCGCGCAAGTTCCGCGTCTATCAGTGGAACGGCGTGCGCTACGTCCAGACCCTCACGAATAACGTTCCCGCGCCCAAGGTCAGATGATCGAGCTGTTCGGCTCGGCGCTCGTCACCTTCCTGGTGATCATCGATCCACCAGGATGCGCGCCGATCTTCGCGAGCCTGACCCGGGGCACGCCTGCGGCTCACCGCCGCGCGATGGCGGTCCGCTCCTCGCTGATCGCCTGGGCGATCCTCATGTTCTTTGCATTGCTCGGCCGGCCGATGCTCCATGCGCTTGGAATCAGCCTGGCAAGCTTCCGGATAGCCGGCGGAATCATGCTGTTCATCATCGCGCTCGATATGGTGTTCGAACGCCGTACCGCGCGCCGCGAGGAGCGCGCCCATTCAATCGAGGGCACGCCGCAGGCCGAAGATATCAGCGTTTTCCCGATGGCCATTCCGATGATCACCGGTCCCGGATCGATCGCCAGCGCGATGCTCTGGGTGTCGCGTGCTGAAACACCCGCCAATATCGTCGTCGTGCTCGCTGCAATCACTGTGGTGATCCTCGTCACGATGGTGACATTGCTTGCAGCTGGACCGCTGATGCGGTTGGTCGGTGAAAAAATGGAAGCGATGATCACCCGAATCCTCGGCGTGATCCTTGCAGCGCTTGCCGCGCAGTTCATCGTCGACGGGCTGAAGCAAAGCTTCCCCCACGTCCTTGCTTAGCCGACCACTCTCCACATCTTATAGGGCGAATCCTGCGGCAGCTGCACCGGCTCCAGCCACTTCGGCACCTTGCCATGCTCGAGCTGACCATAAAATCCGTTCGGAACTTCGGAATCGAAGATCGTGGTGGTCGAGCTGTTGGGGCAGCTCAGCACATAATTGGCGTGATATTTGAGGGCGAGGCCGTGTGCCTGCGCCTCTGATCCGCGCCAGAAGTTGAACACGTCCGCAATCTGCTGGCCGTTGCGGTGGTAGGGACCGGCGATCGCATCATGGTGCGTGACTGCGATCAGCCGCGGGCCGAGGTCGACGAAAGTGATCACAATTCCCTTCGGCTGAAGCGCCACGGGCCTCAGTCCCCAAAGCGAAGCGCACAGTCGGTTCGCGCGGCCGATCTGAATGTCGCGCGCGGTCGGCTTGGGTTCCGGAATCCAGCCGACGACGACCGGGACGACCATGCCGCCGCCTATCGCCACGATCAGAAACGAGCCAAGCACGACGCCAACAAAATTTCCGCTCTTCCAGGATCTCGGAAGGAAGATCCAAATGATTGCAGCGCAGCCGACCACCGCCAACATCTGCGCTGCGGGCCCGGTGCGCACTTGCCACAGCAGCAACAGGGAAGCAGCGATACCAGGAAGCGCTGCGCCGATGACCCGCCAGCGGAGCCCGCGATCGGCCCAGCGCCACCAAAGGAGAAGTCCCCAGCCGATTGCGCCGGTGATCGGCAAGGTGACGATCAGCGTCGCGATGCGCCAGCCATGCATATAGACGGGCCGCGCTTCCTTGACGTGGCTGAGCCAGAGCCGCTCGACTTCGGGCGAAACGCCCTCGAGCCGATGCAGGCACTGCGGCCATGTCAGGGCATGAAAGGCAGCAAGAATGAGGCCGGCGCCGAACGCGAGACCAAGACGGTGCTTCCAATCGGCAGGCGATGCCCAGACCAGCGCAAGCATCAAGGCACCGCCGATCAGCGCGTCCGACAGCCACACCGGCGACAGCGCATCGCACACCGCCCGCCAATTGTCGTTAGAACCAAAGATCAGGAAACACAGCGCCGCTGCGCCGCCCAGCGAGACCGCATAAGCGAGCAGTCGCTCACGTTCCTCTCTGTCGCCGACCCAGAACAGCACCATCGCGACGCCGGCAAGCGCGAGATAGATCAGCATTTCCATCCCGATGGCGAGCGACAGCGCCGTCGATATGCCGAGCGTCAGTCCCCCGCGCAGGCGTTTGGGATCGGCGATGCTCGAAACGCTGAGCGCGAGCAAAGCGAGCTGCCAACCATGATGGTCGATACGTTCCGGCGTGAACATGCCGTTGGTGGAGCCGGCAAAGAACAGCCCGAGGAATGTTAACGGATAGGCGGCCGGTCCGAGCAGCCTGCGGGCTGTCAGCGCGATCGAGAAAAGCAGCAGCAGATAGGGCAGCATCGGCGCGATCGCGACCGCCCACCGTTCCGCGCCTGCACCTCCGAGAAACGGCCTCAGCCCCAGGATCAGCCCCGCGATCGGCAGGTCTACGAGCCGCGACCAGTGAATGTTCGCGCCGAACGGCGGGTTCATCCTGTAGTCGCGAAGATCATACCATCCCTGCCCGTGCAACAGCGCCCGGACCTGCATGATCCGCATATTGTCGTCGGTGTCGCCGAGCCCGAACCAGCGGATGTCGTTCCACCGATCGAAGATCATCCAGCCGCAAAAGCCAAGCCAGGCGAGAAAGACGATCAGCTTCCAGCGGCGCTCGACGAACTCGAGCGCCTTTGCTTCCCAATCCCCCGCCTTGCCTTCCGCCATCTTTCGCGCTCTAGCCGCTCAACTTCAAACGGCAAGCAGCCGGGGCATGGCTTCCAAATTAAACTTTCCTCACGAGACCCTGGGTCAACTGATACGCTTCGCGATCGTCGGCTTCTCGCTGGCCGGCGTATATTCGGCGATCTACTGGTACCTCGCGACTTATGTGATGAGCCCGATGCTGGCGGTTGTCATCGCCTTTCTGGTTTCCGTGTCGATCGGCTTCGTCCTCCACAGCCGCTGGAGCTTCCGCGGGCACGGCCGCCGCGAGGACAACCGGCTGAAGGTCAAGTTTCTGCTCGTCCAGCTATCCGGGTTCCTGCTCAACGAGGCCTTCACCTGGGTGCTGACCGGCCCGCTCGTTCACGGACCGACCTGGTGGCCGCTGATCCCGGCTATCTTCGTAACTCCGCTCGCGACGTTCGCGCTCAATCGCCAGCTGGTCTTCAGCTGATGGAGCGCGTCGTCTACCAGCAGATGGCCGAGCTCGATGACCGCCACTGGTGGTACCGGGCCCGCCGCCAGATCTTGTCCGAGCTGATTCGGCGAGAGGCGCAGCCGCCGGGGAATGCACAAATCCTCGAAATCGGCTGCGGCACTGGCCACAATCTCGCGATGCTCGGTGGTTTCGGGCATGTCGATGGACTCGAGCTCGATGAAGAAGCGCGCGGGCTTTCGGAAAAGCGCCTCGGTCGCAAAGTCATGAGTTCGCCGCTACCCGAGCTCGCCGAAGTGCCTGACCGCCATTACGACCTGATCGGCGCGTTCGACGTGATCGAGCATATCGAGAACGACGAGGCGGCGCTCGCATCGATCGCGAGGAAGCTTAGATCCGGGGGAAAATTTGTGATGGCCGTGCCAGCGCACCAGTGGATGTGGTCCGCGCACGACGTGGTGAACCATCACCAGCGTCGCTATTCGAAACGGGCGCTGCGGGCATTGATCGAAGGCTCACCACTCGAGCTCGTCAAGATCGGCTATTTCAATAGCCTGCTCTTCCCGCTTGCGATCGCTGAGCGCGTCCTGTCGAAACTGCGCGGGCAGGAGAATGCCGACGTCATGCTCCCGCCGGCACCCCTCAATGCCGCTCTCGAAATGGTCTTCGCAGCCGAGCGTCACCTCGTCGGGCGCTTGCCGCTGCCCCCCGGATTATCCTTGTTCGCTGTCGCTTCGGCGAGATAACCGAGCCGCGCTCCATCAACTTTCCGCCCGCCTGCGACCTCCTGCACCACATATAGCGGTCGTCGCTTGGCTTCATTGTAAAGCCGACCGATATATTCGCCCATCAGAGCGAGCACGAACATCTGAACCGCGCCCAATACGACCACTACGAGCATGAGCGAGGTCCAACCCTGAATGCTCTGGCCCGACAGCCAGGCCCAAGCGATATAGATAATGATCAGCAGCGATCCGGCGGAGAGCAGCAGGCCGGCGTGACTGGCGAGCTTGAGCGGTGCGGAGGAGAAGCCGGTCAGCGCATCGAACGCGAAGCGCATCATCTTCCTCAAGGGATATTTGGTCTCGCCCGCAAAGCGCTCGTGCCGATCATAAGCAAAAGGCACCTGTCTGAACCCAATCCACGCGACCATGCCGCGAATGAACCGGGCCTGCTCCGGCATTGCGAGCAGCGCATCGAGCGCGCGCCTGCTCATCAGCCGGAAATCGCCAGCATCGAGCGGGATATCGACTTCGGTCGCGCGTGACAGCAGTCGGTAAAAACCATGCGCTGTGGCACGCTTGAACGCAGTCTCGCCGGCACGGCTCTTGCGCACGCCATAGACGACGTCGGCCTTCTCTTCGCTCATTGTCGCAAGCATCGCAGCCAGCAACTCGGGCGGATCCTGCAGGTCGGCGTCGATGATCAGAATGGTTTCGCCGCAACACAGATCGAGCCCGGCAGTAAGCGCCAGCTGATGTCCGTGATTGCGCGACAGGTTCACTGCAACGACGTGGGGATCCTCAGCGGCCATCCGTTGCATGATGGTCCAGCTCTTATCGCGCGAGCCGTCATTGACCAGCACCAGCTCATAATCAACGCCAACCGCCGCTCGCGCCGCTGCGCCAAGGCGAACGTGGAGCTCCGCAAGACAGGCTTCCTCGTTGTAACAAGGAACGACGATCGACAGCTTCATGGCTGCGTTTTGTAGAGGATGGTGCCTGGTCCACGCCAGACTGCCTTCATGTCGGCAACCGTTTGAGGATTGTAGGGCGGGACATCGATCAGCCACACATAATCGAAGTCCTTGCGCGGGAGGTTCGAGAGGGAATCGTCGATCATCCGGTGCAGCGGATCGATGCAGCGATTAGGTCGGACGAGCTGAGATGGGTCGGCCGCGAAATAGCCCGCAGCGCGATATTTGAGATCGAGGAGGTTGACGCCCTCGAGCAGCCACTGGTCGTTGGAGAAGCCTTCGCGGCGGACGACCACCATTGCACCCAAATGCCCGTTACGGAGCATCGGCCAATATTCTTTGCAGTCCATCCCGACGAGACTGATCACCCGCGCGCCACGTGGCATGATGTCGATTGCTTTCAGTTTCGCACTCTGGTCATCCGCGGCGATTCCGAGGCTTAAGGTGTTGGCGATCGTCCGCGTTGCGAAGAACAGCAGGCCGACGATCGCGAGCACCTGCGCCATCTTGCGATTCGGCGGCCCGCGAAAACGGACTGCGAGCAGGCCGACGGCCATCAGATACGGCACCAGCCGCATGTCTGCATAAGCCGAGCCGAAAATGATTCGCGGGAGGATCGCGAAGGAAAGTGCAAGCACGATCGCCGAAAAGGCGAGGTTACGCGAAAAGGTCAGTTTGCGGCTAATGAGCGCGTAGAGGAAGGCGAGAGCCGGAATTGCCAGCGACCAAATGTCGAACAATTTCCAGCGGTCGCGCAGCGCCATGTAGATCCAGTGCCACTTGATCTTCCAATTGAACCAGTCGCTGGTCGATCCTCCATGCGTTTCACCACGCCAGGCGATCATGATTAGCAGCGGGAGCGCCATCACCGACGTGTGGAGCGCCGCTTCCAGCCCAGCCCGCCACCAGGAGCGGGCGCGGTCGTGAAGGCGCACCGCATCGGCTGAAAAGCACATGAGCCCGAGCAGTCCCCAGCCGTAGGTGTGGCAGAAGAATATGGCGACTGAGATCGGCACGAATAGCCAACTTCGAAGGGCCGTCCGCTCCAGCCGGCCAAGCCGGAGCCACAGCCCGAAGGCGAGGAACGCAAGCGCGACCGAGAGCGTATAGTTCACGAAACCGAACAGAAACGGAAAGCCGTAAATGAACGGCAGTGCGAAGAAGGCGGTTGGCGGCACCCGACCATGCACCTCGCGCGCGACCCACAGCATCCCGATGGCCGTCAGCGGCGGTATTGCGAGAACGATCAGCTTGACCGCCGCTTCCAGACCCAAGAGCTTGCCGAGCGGGATGATCAGCAGATCGACGCCGAGATTTCCGATCGCTGCCCAGTGATAATCATAATATTGCCGCAACCAGGGCGATTGATGGAGATCGAGCTCCACCCGGTAGCGTCCCATGTGGCCGAACAGGTCGACCAGTGGCGGGATTGGCGGGTAAACGAGCGGCAGCATCGTTGCGAGAACGACGAGCGTGAGGCAGGTCCGTGATTCCCACCACGGGCGTATCCTCGCTGCAACGTCGATCGCCGGAACGGCTTCAACCCCCATTTGTCATACGCCTGCAATGATTTGCCCGCGCGCCTGTTAACGACGCCGGCTCAATTGTCCATCAGTTGGAGCGGCGGATTACACGCTGTTAACCATCGCCGCTTTACGTCCCGGCGCGAAATATGGACGCCGCATCTACATTGAGCGCACCGGCGCCGGCCGCTCGCTTCAGATTGCGAGTGACGCCGGTGCGCCTGGTCGCCGCACTTGTGTTTCTGGCTCTGGCGCTGCGCTCGATAAGCATCGCCTCGAGACCATTGTGGCTCGACGAAGCGTTCAGTGCCTGGTTCGCAGATCGCAGCTTCGATTATCTCTGGCACGTGCTCCCGACTTACGAAGCCCACCCGCCGCTCTATTATTCGATCCTGAAGTCGTGGCGACTTGTGTTTGGAGGCACTCCACTAGCACTTCGTTCCCTCTCGGTGCTCTTCGGGGTTCTCGCTGTCCCGGTCGTCATTGCTGCTGCACGCGAGCAAGAACGGCTAAGCCCAACCGGACGACCCCTGCTCCATTTTGGTCTGGCGGGTTTTCTTGCCGCCTCATCGCCCGTGCTCGTGTTCGTCGGCCAGGAGGCGCGGCCTTATCCGCTCCTGGTCCTTGCTTATTCCGTTGCGATCCTCGGACTGCTGCAGCTGATGCATCAATTTCGCCAGGGAAGCGCTGGCAAATGGCCGGCCTGGATCCTGTTCGGAGCGGGAAGCGAGCTGACGCTCTGGGCGCACAGCCTCGGTCTACTGTACGCCTCCTGTCTTGCACTGGCGTTGGCGCCCCATCTGCTCAATGGGCAAGCGAGTCGTGCCCGCATCGTCCGCGGCGCGATCACCGCAATCATTGTGGCGCTGACCTATGCCCCATGCCTCCTTCTGGTGATGAACCGCGTCCACGATTGGGAAACGAACTGGCTGCACTGGGAACCGAGCATGCTGTTCCAGCTCATGCGGCTGTACATGGTCCCGGTCGAGACCCTTACCCTCGCTTCGGCCATTACTGCCCTGGCAATGCTGTTGCTGATCAAGCGCGCGCTTGTCTCAACCTATCTCTCCAGGGGCTGGAACTCCGATCGCGCGCTGCTTTTGCTGTGGCTTGGGCCGCCGATGCTTGCGGCGCTGGTCTCCGCGCTGTTCGTACCGGTGTTCCTCGCGCGGACGCTGTCGGGAACGTTCGTCCCCCTCTATCTCATCGTCGGTGGAGCGCTCGCCCGCAGCCGCGAGCCGTTCGAACGCCGCATCATCGCAGCGACGATCTGCATCACGCTGCTGCCGAGCACGATCGCGCTCGCTATGCGCCCCCCCTCCGAGCGGTGGGACCTGGTTGCATCCTATCTGTCCCGCAATGTCGGGGCGAAGGATCAGGTCTGGCTCTACCCGGCTGACAGCGCTTTGCCGATCGATGCAATCGGAGCGCATGTTCGAGGCAGGCTTCGCCCAATTCCCGAACCTTTTCCAACCTTGGGTTTCAAGGGTCCCATCCGCGCCGGCTGGCCGGCCGTTGCCTCGCTGACCCCAAAACAGGCTGCCATGTTCGCCGACGATCGGGCGGCAAGGGAGGTTTCGGCAATATGGCTCGTTACGCGCCAGAGCGGCATATTCGATCCGGATAATGACATGCCCACGGCACTTGCGCGCGTTCGGCGCCCGGGGCCGGTCGAGCATTGGGGATATATTGAGGTGCGGCCCTACTACCGGCTCTAGGCGGTTCGAGTTTCAATCGTCAGCAAGCCTCGAGGCCAATACTGACGGCGCCATCAGCCGCCAGGACCAGCGCTCGCGCGTTTCGACCGGAGCGACCACCACGGCAGGCTGGCGCCGAGACTCGTGCACCGCATCCGGGCCAAGCGCCGCACGATCGGATGCGGTTTCGCTACGGCTGCCGCGTCCGGCACCTGCATCGGCTATGCTTCGGCGGATTCCAGCGCCTTCTTGCCGGTCCGCGGCCGTTTCGCCGCGACCGCCGGCTCGGCGCCGAGGTCGCGGTAGCGCTTTTCGGCATCCAGCATGTAATCGCGGCTGATCGGTAGCGCGCTGCGATCCCGCACATATTGCACCTGATAATTGCAGGCGGATCCGCTTTCGAACATCACGATCCCGCCGGCGAGATAGAATTCCCACATTCGGAAGAAGCGGGCATCGTACATTGCTTCGATTTTGGCGCGCGCGGCGATGGATCTCTCGAGCCAATGTCGCAGCGTGTAGGCATAATGGAGCCGCAGCGTCTCGACGTCACTGGCGATCATGCGCACTTTCTCGCTGGCGGTGCACATCTGGCTCAGCGACGGCAAATGATAGCCGGGAAACACCCATTTGTCGGTGAAGGGATCGGGCGACGTAGCGGCCTGTCCCAGCGTGCCGATCGTATGCAGCAGCATCACTCCGTCGGGCTTCAGCAGATCGCGACATTTGGCGAAGAATTCATCATAATGCTTGGCACCGACATGCTCGAACATGCCGACCGAGACGATGCGGTCGAACCGGCCGTCGAGCTGGCGATAGTCGATCAATTCGAACTTCACATGATCCGATACGCCCGCCGCCGCAGCGCGCTCGCGCGCAACCTTGAGCTGTTCCTGCGACAAGGTGATTCCGAGCACGTCAACGCCAGCAACCTTGTGCAGGAACAGCGCCATGCCGCCCCAGCCACAGCCGATGTCGAGCACGCGTTGGCCGGGCTCGAGCGCGAGCTTGGCCGCAATATGCGCCTTCTTGTCGAGCTGCGCCTGCTCGAGGCTGTTGGAGCGGTCGGTGAAATAGGCGCAGCTGTACTGGAGGTCGTCGTCGAGGAAGAGCCGATAGAGCGGGTTCCCAATATCGTAGTGATGCGCGACGTTACGTCGCGCGCGTTTCAGATCGTTGCGCTTGCCGAGCAGCCTCAAAAGCTGGCTCTTCCCTTTGTGAAGCGCCTTTCGGCCTTCGCCATGGTCCTCCCAGCGATTGGCGCCGACGATCATTTCGAGAAGGTCGAGTATAGTCCCGTCCTCAATCACCACCCGCCCATCCATATAGGCCTCGCCCAGCCCAAGCCGGGGGTTTTTGAGGATGTCGAACGCGACCTTGCGGTCGGCGAAGCGAACGGTCAGATGCTTGCCGCCGCCGGCGCCGTAGGTGCGCTGCGCCTTTCCCGGCAGCTTCAGCGTAATGCTGCCTTTGGTCAGTAACTTGTCGACAAGCCGACCGATCAGCGACATCCGTATCTCTCCACTTACGCGATCGCGCGCCTGCGTTTTCGTTCGGCCGCAGTCTTCAATTGTCCACACGCCGCGTCAATATCGCGTCCGCGCGGGGTGCGCACCGGCGCAGAGATCCCGGCCTCGAACACGATGTTGCTGAACGCCTTGATCCGCTCGTCGGTCGAGCATTCGTAGGGCGCTCCGGGCCATGGGTTGAAGGGAATCAGATTTACCTTGGCCGGCAGTCGGTAGCGGCGAATCAGCCGCACCAGCTCGTGCGCATGCTCGTCGCTGTCGTTCTTGTCCTTGAGCATCACATATTCGAACGTGATCCGCCGCGCATTGTTCGCGCCCGGATAAGCTGCGCAGGCCTCAAGCAGCTGCTCAATGCCGTATTTGCGATTCAACGGCACGATCTCATCGCGGATTTCCTTGGTCACCGCATGCAGCGAGACAGCAAGATTGACGCCGATCTCCTCGCCGGCGCGCGCCATCATTGGGACCACGCCGCTCGTCGAGAGGGTGATCCGGCGGCGTGACAGGCCGAGGCCCTCGCCATCCATTACGATCCTCAGCGCATCGCGGACATTGTCGAAATTATAGAGTGGCTCGCCCATGCCCATCATTACGATGTTCGTGAGCATCCGCCCCTCCGGCTGGCTCGGCCACTCGCCGAGCGAGTCGCGGGCGAGCATCACTTGGCCCACGATCTCCGCCGGCTCGAGATTGCGCACCAGCTGCATTGTTCCGGTGTGGCAGAAGCGGCAGTTGAGCGTGCAACCGACCTGGCTCGATACGCACAAGGTCCCGCGGTCTGCGTCGGGGATGAACACCATCTCGAATTCGTGGCCGTCGTGGGTGTTCAAGAGCCATTTGCGCGTGCCGTCGGACGAGACCTGCGCCTCGATGATTTCGGGGCGAGAGATGACAAAGTTTTCGGCGAACCAGCTGCGCTGCGGCTTTGCGACATCGCTCATATTGGCGAAGTCGGTCACTCCGCGATTGTAGATCCAATGCCACAATTGCTTGGCTCGGAGCTTGGCCTGTTTCGGCTCGAGTCCGGCGGTCTCGAGCTCACGGCGGATTCCCTCCTTCGGCAGGCCCACCAGCTCAATTCGGCCATCGGCGCGCGGCTTTGCCGTCCGCGGCACAGGGACAGGGTCGATGGCGCCGGGAATCGGCATCAGGGTCGTATCGGCACTCATAGGAAGGCTTCTATCTAGGTGCGATCATTTGATTTTGCCAGCACCGCGAAGCGCGCATCGCGCAGCTGCGGCATCGATCGCAGTCGGCGCCCCGTCGAGCAGGTATGGATCGGAGAAGCGCACGCCGGAGATGTCACGGCTCTCGACCCGCATCGCGCTGGAGTAGCGAAGCGCGGCAATGATCGCCTGCGCCTGAAGCGGCCCCCGGCTCCAGGCCGATCCGCCGCGGGTCGTCAGCAGGAACGGCTGGTTGCCGATTTGCAGCATTGCGCTTGCATCACTTCGGGGCATTCGGCTGAGCCGGGCGTGGAATTCACCCCAGCGCCGGCGATCCGGGGTGAACGCTATTCCAGCGACGGCCTGAACCTGGTCCCTGGCGGCGATCCGCTGCGATCGCGTCAGCGCTTCGCAGCTCGTGCCGCGATCGATCGCCGCCCAGGCGCCGCCTGTAAAGACAATCGTTCCGCGCGCGCTTGCCGCGGCCGCGGAGAGTGCAATGAGAAATGCAGAAAACGATCTCACGGGCGCCAGGCTAACCGGAAGATGCGCAGCACGCCACAACGGGCACTGATGCGTCATTTGCCCCGGCCGCTTCGCGAAAATAGCCTCCTAAACCGGCATCAGTGTCTCGCCGGTTCCAATGACGATAAGGCGATCGCCAAGTTGCTCGACGGTTTCACCCGTGCAGAGCTTCAGCCGGCGTATCTTCCTTAGAAAGCGGCGGTCCTGAAATTCATATAAAGTGAATTCGTCGCCATTCTGATCCCTGACACGGATCCTACTCACAATTCCCACTAGCCCGCTCTCCTTGGCGGACGATTCGGCGGAGCGGAAGCTAGGCCGAATTTATTTTGAATCAACTGGCTGAGGGTTAATGCTCGTGCGGCCGTTGCTCCAGACGATGCTCGATCGAGGGCCGGCCATGTTCCTGGCGCCTGGCAACACCATATCGTCGGCGCTGAACTCAACACGGCGGCCCGGAGTGCTTGGCCCGGGCCGCCGTTTCCGGCTAGTCGTGCTTGGGAGATGGATATTTACCTCCCCATCGCAGGCCAATCGGTCAACGCAGCCTTCATTGTCGTGCTGGGGTTCGTCGTCGGCCTGCTCTCGGGGATGTTCGGCGTCGGCGGCGGCTTTCTGACCACGCCGCTGCTGATTTTCTACGGAATCCCGCCGACCGTCGCCGTCGCCTCCGCAGCGACCCAGATCACCGGAGCGAGCGTGTCGGGCGTGATGGTCCACATGCGTCGCGGCGGGGTGGACCTCAAGATGGGCGCAGTGATGATCGCCGGCGGGTTTCTCGGCTCCTTCGTCGGCGCAGCGCTGTTCCGCCTGCTCCAGTCGAGCGGCCAGATCGACGTGGTGATCGGCCTTCTTTATGTGCTGATCCTCGGCTGGATCGGCAGCCTGATGCTGCTCGATAGCCTGAAGTCGCTTGGTTATTTGAACACCTCAGCCCCCGATCCCTCGCGACCCAGACATAACCGCTGGGTCGCATCGCTGCCGCTTCGCTGGCGCTTTTATAGTTCGGGTCTCTATATTTCGCCGGTCGCGCCATTCGCGCTCGGCTTTGTCGCGGG
The DNA here is from genome assembly GCA_036392155.1 of Sphingomicrobium sp. GTDB lineage: Bacteria > Pseudomonadota > Alphaproteobacteria > Sphingomonadales > Sphingomonadaceae > Sphingomicrobium. Next base: position 2,544 of record DASVYN010000074.1, on the reverse strand, counting down.
CACGCTCACTGTCTTCCTGGGAATTGGCGGCGGCTTCATCCTCGTACCGGCAATGATCTATCTCCTCGCAATGCCGGCGCGGATCGTGATCGGCACCAGCCTAATCATGATTCTCGCAGTCAGCGCTGGGACGACGATGATCCATGCGATCACGACGCGAGCAGTGGACATTGTGCTCGCAGGGCTTCTCCTCGTCGGCGGCGTCATCGGTGCGCAATATGGGGCGATCCTGACGACCCGCCTCAAGCCGGACCTGTTGCGCCTTGCCCTCGCAATCATCATCCTGCTCGTCGGGCTTCGCATGTTTCTGGGGCTATTCTGGCACCCGGACGAGATTTTCTCGATCGAATATCTGTGACGATCCGCTTCGCTCCTTTTGCGCTTGTCCTTCTCGCGCCGTTGCTGATTGCCGCCGACAAGCCCTTGCTCGTCCCGGACATCAGCGCCCGCCAGGTGCAGATCCGCTACAGCTTCACCGGAGCCCAGCTATTGTTGTTCGGAGCCGTGGTCTATCCGGGCGGCCGTCCACCTGACCGGCAGGTCGATATCGCGGTGGTCCTTCGCGGGCCAGTTCAGTCGATCCTGGTGCGCGAAAAGCAGAAGATCGCCGGGATCTGGATGAACGCCGATTCCGATCGCTTCCGCTCGGCTCCATCATATTATGCAGTCGCCTCGTCGCGGCCGATCGGCGACCTCCTCGACGAGCGGACAGCTGCGATCTACGAGCTCGGAGTCCACAACCTGCAATTATCGCCGGGCGGCGGCGAACTGCCCGACAAAGAGCGGCGATTCGAAGCAGGACTGCTCGATCTTCGCAGTCGCCGCGGACTCTATTCCGAAAATCCCCACGGCGTGGAGATCAACGGCGGCGTGCTCTACCGCGCGACGATTACCATCCCCAGCCAGGTTCCGATTGGCACCTATACCGCCGAGACCTTCCTGATCGACCGGCACAAGATCATCGCCGCAGCCACCCGCGACATCCAGATTGACAAGTCCGGCTTTGAGCGCTCGGTTGCGCTCGCGGCGCGGCGCCACCAGCTGCTCTACGGCCTCACTTGCGTCGCCCTGTCGCTCGGGCTTGGCTGGGCCGCAGCGGCCGCGTTCCGGCGCCGGTTCTAGGCCGGGCCATCTCCGTTCCATCCTCAAGTTAATCTTAACCGCTTTCGCTTATCCCGGCTGCCAAAGGGAGTGCCGCAAGCGATGGAAGATATGAACGAGCAGCCGAACCTGCGCGAGTTTCTCAATCAGGTCAGCAGCTTCCAGGAGGAAGAGACCGGATCGCCCGCCGCACCCGTAAAAGCCTCGGGTCCGGCGACCGGTCCGATCGGTCAGGTCTTCGAAATCGCAGGCTCGGGTTCGCAGATCCGGATGGACTCGGCGAGAGTGGCGTCGCTCCAGTCGCACAACGACCCGTCGGTCGCCATGTCCGGCCAGGTCGGCAGCCAGATCAAGACCGTCGTCGGCAACAGCTGGCTGATCGCCAACGTTCGGACGCTCAAGGCAGGAGAGGCCGGCGAGCTCATTGCGCACGTCGACTTCCTCGGTGAAGGCAGTCGTGATTCCGGCGGCAACATGAGCAACTTCCGACGCGGCGTAACCCGCTATCCGATCCCCGGCGCCGACGTGCTCCCGGTCACGACCGAGGACCTGCGCGCAGTATTTGCGGCAAGCGACGAGCCGCATATCGAAATCGGCACCGTCTATCCGACCGACGACATCCGCGGCGCGCTCTACGTCGACCCGATGCTGTCGAAGCATTTCGCGGTCCTCGGATCGACCGGCACGGGTAAATCGACTTCGGTCGCCTTGATCCTCCATCGTATCTCGCAGCTCAGCCCCGAGGGTCACATCGTGATGATCGACCCGCACGGCGAATATTCCGCTGCTTTCAAGGGCTGCGGCGAGCTGTTCAATGTCGACAATCTCCAGCTCCCCTATTGGCTGATGAACTTCGAGGAGCATTGCGAGGTCATCCTGACCACCCAGGGCCAGGAGCGTCAGCGCGACGCCGACATTCTCGCCAAATGCCTCCTCGCAGCCCGGACCAAGGGCAAGGACATGAGCCAGTTCGGCAAGGTCACGGTCGACAGCCCGATCCCCTATCTGTTGACCGATCTCAATGCGATCATCGTGAATGAGATGGGCAAGCTCGACCGGGCGGGCGACACACTCCCGTTCCAGCGCATCAAGACCAAGCTGGACGAGCTTCGCGCCGATCCGCGCTACACATTCATGTTTTCCGGAATGCTCGTCTCGGATTCGATGGGCAGCTTCATCGCCAAGCTGTTCCGCCTTCCAAGCCAGGGCCGGCCGATCTCGATCGTCGACGTCTCGGGCGTTCCGTCCGAAGTCACCAGCGTCGTGGTTTCGGTGCTCGCACGCATGGTGTTCGATTATGCGATCTGGTCGAGGACCGAAGCACAGCGCCCGCTGCTGCTCGTCTGCGAAGAGGCGCACCGTTATGTTCCCAAGGACGAGAAATCCGGTGCGCAAGCGGTCCGCAAGATCCTCGAGCGTATCGCCAAGGAAGGCCGCAAATAT
>DASVYN010000073.1:0-7654 GCA_036392155.1 Sphingomicrobium sp. | reverse complement strand
AGCGTCAGGAACTCGACCAAATCCTCAGCGACGATCATATTGTGCATCAGCCGCGCGGCTTCGGCGATGTTGGGTACTTCGGCGAGCAGGCCGACTTCCTCGTCGAACCATTGCTCGAACAGGTCGAGCGTGAACCTCCGCCCGTCGTCGAGCGGCGCTTCGAACTTCAGCCATTGCCACAGCTGCGTACGGCAGATCTCCGCCGTCGCCGCATCCTCCATCAGATTGTAGAGCGGTACCGCGCCTTTGCCGCCGAGCCAGGCGGCGAGATATTGGACGCCGACGCGGATATTCTCGCGCGCTCCGGCCTCAGTCCGCGTCCCCTCATGAAGCTTCAGCATTTCGTCGCGGCCGGGGATGTGCTCGGGCATCTTCTTGAGCTGGTTGGGCGCAATCAAGGCGAACACCTCCGCCGCGACCGGGACCAGCGCAGGATGCGCGACCCAGGTCCCATCGTGGCCGTTTCCGACCTCGCGCAATTTGTCCGCGCGCACCTTCTCGAGCGCGTCGGCGTTCGCGGCCTCGTCGCCCTTGACCGGGATGAAGGCCGACATCCCGCCCATCGCGAAGGCGCCTCGGCGGTGGCAGGTCGCGATCAGCCGCAGCGAGTAAGCGGCGAGGAACGCCCTATCCATGGTCATCTGGCCGCGGTCCGGGGTCAGCCGGTCGGCCGAGCGGCCGCAGCGCTTGATGGTCGAGAAGATATAATCCCAGCGGCCGCAGTTGAGGCCAACGATATTCTCGCGGAGCGCATAGAGGATCTCGTCCATCTCGAACGCCGCGGGCAGGGTCTCGATCAGCACCGTGGCCTTGATCGTCCCGCGCTCGAGCCTCAGCCTGGCCTCCGCAAAGGCGAAGACATCGCTCCATAGAGCCGCCTCATGGCGGCTCTCGAGCTTGGGCAGATAGAAATAGGGTCCCGAGCCCTTGGCAAGCGCGGCGCGCGCGTTGTTCCAGAGATAGATGCCGAAATCGAACAGCGCGCCGGAGACGACTTGTTCGCCGACCAATACGTGGTCCTCGGGCAGGTGCCAGCCGCGGGGCCGGACCATCAGCACCGCTGGATTGTCGCCCACTGAATAATGCTTGCCGCTGTCCGGATCGGTGTAATCGAGACGGTCGCTCCAATAATCGCGGAGGTTCACCTGACCCTGGACCAGCTCCTCCCAGGTCGGACTCGTGGCGTCCTCAAAATCGGCCATGAACGCCTGGGCGCCGCTATTGAGCGCATTGATCAGCATCTTGGCGTTGGTCGGGCCGGTAATCTCGACACGACGGTCGAGCAGGTCGCGAGGGATCGAGCCGATCGTCCATTCCGCCTCACGGATGTCGAGGGTTTCCGCCGGAAAATCCGGCAACTCACCCGCGTCGAACCGGTCCTGCCGCTCCTCGCGCTTCTCGAGCAGGTCGAGGCGACGCTCGTCGAACCGCTCGTGCAACTCGGCGAGGAACTCCAGCGCGGCTTCGCCCAATATTTCGCCGGCGCCCCTGACACCCGAAGGTTCGACAATGATCCGAGGACGGTCGAGCACGGTGCTCATTGTAGCACCGGCTCGACACAGATCGAGTAGCGTTCGGTCGCGGCGCAGCGGTCCTTGAAGGTCAGGCGCTGCCATTCCATCCGCGCCTTGAGCTCGTCGCGATAAGGTCCGTGGATGACTTCGGTTCCGGGCTCCAGCTGGTTGAAACAGCAGTCCGAATAGCGGCCGCCGATGACCCAGTAACGCTGTCTCATGATTTTCCTCCTTACTCGGCCGCTACCGAAACGAACTGCGCGGCTTCGGTCGATTCCCTGAGGGCCACGGTCGACGCCTCGCCGCCGCTGACCGCCTGGGCGATCGCGTCGAAATAGCCGGTGCCGACCTCGCGCTGGTGGCGGGTTGCGGTGTAGCCCGCCGCCTCGCTGGCGAATTCGGCCTGCTGCAGCCGCGAATAGGCCGCCATGCCGCGATCGCGGTAAGCGCTCGCCAGCTCGAACATCGCATGGTTGAGGCTGTGGAAGCCCGCCAGCGTCACGAACTGGAACTTGTAGCCCATACATCCGAGCTCGCGCTGGAAGTCTGCAATTGTCTGCGCGTCGAGCTTCGCCTTCCAGTTGAAGCTCGGGCTGCAATTATAGGCGAGCAGCTTGCCCGGACAGCGGGCATGTATGCTCTCGGCGAAGGTCCGCGCTTCATCGAGGTTGGGATGGCTGGTCTCGAACCACAGCAGATCGGCGTGCGGTGCGAACGCCAGCCCTCGGGCGATACATTGGTCGAGGCCGGTGCCATCCTTCAGGCGATAGAAGCCTTCGGGCGTCCGTTCGCCCGTGATGAACTGTCGGTCGCGCTCGTCGATGTCGCTGGTGATGAGCCTCGCGCTTTCGGCGTCGGTCCGTGCGACGAGAACTGTCGGCACGCCACAGACGTCGGCGGCAAGGCGCGCGGCGTCGAGATTGCGGATCGCCGCCTGGGTCGGAATCAGCACCTTGCCGCCCAAATGCCCGCATTTCTTTTCGCTCGCCAACTGATCCTCGAAATGAACGCCCGCGGCACCGGCTTCGATATAGGCCTTCATGATCTCGAAGCAGTTCAGCGGCCCGCCGAAGCCGGCCTCTGCATCGGCAATGATCGGCGCGAACCAGTCGCGCTTCGCGCCGCCTTCGAGATGCTCGATCTGGTCCGCCCGGCTCAGCGTCCGGTTGATCTTGCGCGCCAGCTCGGGTCCGGAATTGGCCGGATAGAGCGACTGGTCGGGGTACATCGATCCGCTCACGTTCGAGTCGGCTGCGACCTGCCAACCGGAAAGATAGATCGCCTTCAGGCCTGCGCGGACCATCTGCATCGCCTGGTTGCCGCTGAGCGCTCCGAGTGCGCGAATCGGCTCTTCCTCGTGCAGTAGTTCCCAGAGCTTCAGCGCACCGCGCCGTGCAAGCGTATGCTCGATCGGGATCGACCCGCGCAGCTTCCCCACCTCCTCGGGCGCGTAGGGCCGCTCGATTCCCTCGAAACGGCCGGGAGGTGCGGGAACGAATTGGTCAAAACTTGTCATGGCCGATCTCCAGCAGCAGTGTTTTCCTGTTTCTGCCTTCAGGAAACACGAACTCGGCCGAGTCGGCTTGCCAAAAAGAGCGCATTTGTCACAAATTGACTTGTGATTTTTGGGCAAAATTGACACAGGCTTGTGGATGACCGGCAAGCTCTTCCTCGGCCATCGCCTCCGCCGCCTTCGGCGCGACCGCCAGCTGTCACAGACCGATATGGCTGAGAGCCTTGGCATCAGCCCGAGCTATTTGAACCATCTCGAGCGCAACCAGCGCCCGGTGACCGCAGCGCTGCTGCTGAAGCTTGCCGAGCTGTACGAAGTTGATGTGCGCCAATTCGCTTCCGGTGGGGGGATGCGAACCAGCCCCGAAGCACTTTCTGAAATCTTCTCAGATTCGCTACTCAGCGATCTTGGCGTTCCCCGCTACGAGCTGACCGAGCTCGCCAATAACACGCCGTCTGTCGCCGACGCGATTTCGCGCCTGTACCGGGCCGTCAAGGAAGCGGAGCGCAATCCGACCCTGGCCAATGCCGGCGATGCGCGGGCGCTGGTCACGCCCGAAAATTGGGTGCGCGACTATATCCAGCAGCACCGTAACCACTATCCCGAGCTCGAGGAGGCAGCCGAGACGCTCGGCGGTGCGTTGAGCGATTCCCTGTCAATGGCCGAACCCATGCGTCGGCGACTCAAGGAGGCGTGGGGAATCAGCCTCTCGGTCGTACCCCAATCGGAACTCGGCAATATGAGCCAGAGCTACGAGGCCGACCGGCGGTTGTTCCTCATCTCGTCTCAGCTGAGGCCCGAGAATCGGAGCTTCGCGCTCGCCTATCAGCTCGCGCTCGTCGAATTTGCGCCGGTCATCGATCGCATGGTTGCCGAAGCAGCGCCGCCGGACGAAGGCGTGCGCCAGCTGCTGCATATGAGCCTTGCCAATTATGCCGCGGGGGCAATCATCATGCCTTACGGCCGTTTTCTCGCAAGCGCCGAGAGCTACCGCTATTCGATCGATCGGCTGACCGGTGAATATGGCGCAAATGTCGAACAAGTCGCGCATCGGCTGACCACGCTGAGCAGGGCGGGAGCGCGCGGAGTCCCATTCTTCATGCTTCGCGTCGATCCGGCCGGAAACATCTCCAAGCGCTACGCGGGGGAGAATTTTCCCTTCTCCCGCTTCGGCGGCACCTGCCCGCGCTGGAACCTGCATCTCGCATTCCAGGCACCGGGTCAGGCCGTGACCCAGGTCATCGAAACTCCCGACGGACAGCGCTTCTTCACCGTTTCGCGAACGGTCGAGCGCCCGATCAAGACCGACGTGTCTACCGGTCTACTGGCGATCGGCCTCGGCTGCGACATTCGGCACGCGCATCGATTGTCTTGCGCTGACGTCTACGATCTTTCCAACGCGCCGGTGACTCCGGTCGGTCCTGCCTGCACGATCTGCCCGCGGCTGGACTGCGCCTATCGCGCGACGCCGCCGGCCGGGAGGATGCTCTCGGTCGACCGGACTCGAAAGAGCATTTCGCCTTTCCCGTTCGTCGCCAGCTAGGGCGCGACCGGCTCCCGCTCCAGCGCTGCGCGATCCCAATTGGCAAGGTCCGCTGCTGCATCATAGGTCGACTGGAAAAACTCCAAGAGCATTCGGCCCGGATCATTGGATGCGCGCACGTCGGCATAGGGCAATACGAACTCGCCATAGGCTTCGTCGAAGCGGCCGTGCGCGACCTTGGCGGCGCGGAAGCCATCCGGTTCCGGATAAATATAGCTGTAGAAGAATGGTTCGGCTGGCGTCACGCCGCCAGCCCAAAAACCTGCGCTGCACACCTCATCGCTATAGGCTTCGCGCGTGATCCGGTCGGGTAGGCCTGGCGTCCCGCCGGGATGCCGGGGCGCCTTGCGCCCTGAAAAACGGCTGACAGCAAGGTCGAAGCTTCCCCACCAGAAATGGACTGGGCTCGCCTTGCCGCTGAAGCCTGCACGGAAGCGGGCGAACACCGGTAGCACGGCCGCGAGCGCCGCTCGGAAACGCTCAGCGCAGTCGCGGTCATATCCGCGAGGACGCTCGTCATCAGCAAATTCGATCGCGTCGGGAATCTCGTTCGGTTTGCCGTTGAAGCTCGACGGAAGGTCGTGCAGCTCAAGCATCGCGACGAGCCGCCGATGCAGCGCTGCGACGCTGCCGGCATTGAGCGGCAGCTCCTCGCGTCCGCCGTCGCTGATCCAAAGCACGATGGCATGGCGGCACAGGTCGAGGGTCAGTGTGAAGGTGCGGCAGCCGCTCGCCGCAGTCGGCAGTATTCCAAGTCCGCGGGCATTCGGCTGGAGCGCCACGTGCCAGCCGTGGTTCAACCATGGCGCATGCGCCACGCGGATCTTGCCCAGCATCTGCGCAGCAAGGTGAAGGACCGCGAGGGTCTCGTGGTCGTGCTCAACGCCAAGTTCGGGCCAGTCGCTCATGAATCGCGAAAGCAGCCTTTCAGCACCGCCTTTGCATTTTGCGGCATGGCATTGCTAGAGGCCGCGAACCATGTCCGACGCTCTCCTCGACCGCATTAGCGCTGCCACTGACTTGACAGAGCTCGACTCCGTGCGCGTCTCGCTGCTCGGCAAGTCGGGAGAGATCACTGCGAAGTTGAAGTCGCTGGGCTCGATGGACCCCGAGGCGCGCGCCGCAGAAGCGCCGAAGATCCATGCACTGCGCGAGCAGGTCGCGAGCGCGATCGCCGAGCGAAAGAACGCCCTTGAAACGGCCGAGCTGGAACGCAAGCTCGCGACTGAAAGAATTGACCTCTCGCTCCCCGCACCAGAGTCTCCGCAGGGCACGGTACATCCAGTCAGCCAGGTGATGGACGAGCTCGCGGAAATCTTCGCGGACCTCGGTTTCTCGGTCGCCGAGGGACCCGAGATCGAAACCCAATGGTACAATTTCACTGCGCTCAACATGCCGGAAAACCATCCGGCTCGTGCGATGCAGGATACCTTCTACCTCGAGAAGCACGGCGATCAGGATGAGCCGCGCGTCCTCAGGACCCACACCTCGCCGGTGCAGATCCGTGCTGGAGAAAGCCGCGGTGCGCCAATCTACGTGATCGCTCCTGGTCGCGTGTACCGCTCGGATAGCGACGCCACCCACACTCCGATGTTCCACCAGGTCGAAGGCTTCGTGATCGACAAGGGCATCACGCTCGGCCATCTCAAATGGACGCTCGAGACCTTCCTCAAGGCCTTTTTCGAGCGCGACGATGTCGTTCTAAGAATGCGCCCAAGCTACTTTCCCTTCACTGAGCCTTCGGCGGAGGTCGATGTCGGCTGGTCGGTCGAAAGGGACCGGCGCGTGGTCGGCGGACAGCAGGGCTGGATGGAAGTGCTGGGCAGCGGCATGGTCCACCCGCGGGTGATCGCCAATTGCGGGCTTGACCCTGACGAATGGCAGGGTTTCGCATTCGGCTGCGGAATCGACCGCCTGGCGATGCTCAAATATGGAATGGACGACCTTCGCGCCTTCTTCGACGGCGATATCCGCTGGCTCAAGCATTATGGTTTCCGGGCGCTCGATGTGCCGACGCTTTCGGGCGGGGTCGGCGCATGAAATTTCCCCTTTCATGGTTGAAGGACCACCTCGAAACCGCGGCTTCGGCGCAGGAGATCGCCGACAAGCTGACCGCCATTGGCCTGGAGGTCGAGGAGGTCACGAACCCTGGGGAAGCGCTCGCACCATTTCGGGTCGCAAGGATCCTGACTGCGGAAAAACACCCGCAGGCTGACAAGCTGCAGGTGCTGAGTGTCGACGCCGGCACCGGCGATCCGGTTCAGGTCGTTTGCGGAGCCCCCAACGCCCGCGCCGGAATGCTCGGAGTCTTCGGTCCGCCCGGCGCCTACATTCCCGGGAGCGAAATCACCCTCAAGGTCGCATCGATCCGTGGAGTGGAGAGTCGCGGAATGATGTGCTCGTCTCGCGAGCTCGAGCTTGGCGACGATCACAGCGGGATCATCGAGCTGCCCGAGGGCGCGCCGGTCGGCGAACCGTATACGGTCTATGCCGGACTCGACGATCCGGTGTTCGACGTCAATGTCACGCCCAACCGCCAGGACTGTATGGGCGTGCGGGGAATCGCGCGCGATCTCGCTGCAGCGGGCATCGGCACCCTCAAACCGCTGGCAGTGCCGCAGGTCGAAGGCGCTTTCACCTGTCCGATCGAGATTCGCAACGATTGCCCGGAAGCCTGCCCGGCCTTTTACGCACAGGCGATCCGGGGCGTGAAGAACGGCGCTTCACCCGAATGGATGCAGCGGCGGCTGAAGGCTGCGGGACAGCGGCCGATTTCGGCGCTCGTCGACATCACCAACTATTTGACGATCGGCTTCGGCCGTCCCGCGCACGTCTATGATCTCGCCACCTTGGAACGGCAGCTGGGCCCGCGACGCGCCCGCGACGGCGAGAAGGTCCTCGCGCTCAACGAAAAGCAATATACGTTAGACTCGTCGATGTGCGTGATTGCCGACGCGAACGAAGTGCATGACATCGGCGGGATCATGGGTGGCGAGCATTCGGGCGTCGCTGCCGAGACCAGCGATGTCATGCTCGAAATCGCCTATTTCGAACCGGAGCATATCGCGCGCACCGGCCAGAAAC
>DASVYN010000072.1:0-9466 GCA_036392155.1 Sphingomicrobium sp. | reverse complement strand
CGACTAAGACGCTTACTCTGGTGACAGACGCACCGGCGACCATCTTCCTCACCAATTCGGGCGCTCCGGGCCTCAATTTCTCGGTCGGCGGTTCGGTGACTCTCAATTCGACAACGGCCGCGGGAACCTACGTCGGGACGTTCAACGTCACGGTGGATTACTGACCAAAACCCGCTCTGGACGTGGAGCCTTCCTTGTCATGGTTGACCGAAAATCAACCATTATTGAGCAAAGTGGCGGCGAGAAGCTCCATTTCGGAGCAAAGTGGGGAATCGCCGACATGAATAACCGGACCAAGTCCATTCTTGCTGTGTGCCTGGCCGCTGGGCCGTTGCTTGCACTCCCGGCCGCTGCCGAGGCAGGGGTCGGCGACCTTCTGGTTGCCCCGACCCGGATCGTGCTCGACGGCCGCAAGGGCGCCGAGGTGATCCTCAACAACATCGGAGACGAGCCGGCGATTTACCGTGTCTCGGTTGAGTTCCGACGCATGACTGAGAAAGGCGATCTGATCGACGTCACGACGCCGAGCGAAGTCGACAAGAAAGCCGAGGACATGATCGTCTATGCGCCGCGCAAGGTCGCGCTGGCGCCGCACGAGCCTCAATCCATCCATTTGGTCGCGCGTCCGCCCCAGGGTCTGCCGGACGGCGAGTATCGGGTGCACCTGCTGTTCCGGGCAATCCCGCCGGCGACTCCAGTAGTCCAGGCGGAGGGCGTTGCGCCCAAGGGCCTCCAGTTCAAGCTGACTCCGGTCTACGGGGTGACGATTCCGGTCATCGTCCGCTTGGGCAATCTCCAGGCCAGCGCCGGAATCGCCAATGTCCATCTCGAAAAGAAGGACGGTCTACCTGCGATCGGGCTCGATCTCACTCGCGAGGGATCCCGTTCGACCTATGGCGAAGTCCGGGTGGTCAAGGCAGGCGTCAAGGACCCGATCGCAACCCAAAAGGGCGTTGCAGTCTATACCGATGTTGGCATGCGGCACGTGAGCTTGCTGATCCCGGAGAACTCAAGGGCTGCCGCCAGCGGCCCGGTGACCGTCGAATATATCGAGACTTTTGACGACGGCACGCACCTGCTTGCTCAGACGCAGGCCGTGCTGCGCTAGACCCACGCAGGCGAACTCGAGCTCCGCAGGATGGCGAGCGGCCGTTCCTGGCTGCGCAGGATGGCGATGCTGCTTGCGCTTTGCGCCGGCGGCCTTGCCGCATCTGCGCCTTCGCCGGCGACGGCGCCGACCTGGACGCCCGACCCGGATGAGCAATTCATCCTCGACATCAATATCCGCCAGCTTCGCCTTGGCGACACCGTGCGGGCGTACAATCCTCCCGAAGGGACTTGTGTCGTCTTAGGCGACTTTTTGACTGCGCTTGATGTGCCGATGCGCATCGATCTCATTTCGAAGACTGCGAGCGGCTGGGCATTCAAGGAGACCAACAGGATCAACATCGATTATGCGGCCCGGCAAGTCAGCTACGGCGCGCATAAGGTCGAACCGATTGCTCCGGGGACGATCCGTGAAACGCCGGAAGGCTGGTGTGTCCAGACGCAAGCGCTGGCGCGTTGGTTTGGAATTGGCGTCAAGCCGATGACTTCGGGCTCAGTGCTGATGTTATCGTCGGATGAGAAGCTGCCGATCGAACTGGCGATGGAGCGGCAGCAGCGCGCAGCGCGCATTCACCATGCGAGCTTTGATCTTTCCAGCCTTCCGCAGGTGCGAGTTCCTTACCGCATGTGGCGGGCTCCCGCCCTCGATTTTGTCGTCAGCGGCGGCGTGACCTACCGCGCGCGAGACGGTGCGAAGGTCGACCGGCAGAGCTCGGTTTATGCCGCCGGCGAAATTGCGCAGCTCTCCTATGACGCGCAGGTCACCACGACCAACAAGGGCAAACCGAGTTTGCTGAGGCTGCGGGCCTTCCGTTCGGATCCCGACGGTCACCTCCTCGGGCCGCTCAAAGCCACGCATTTCGGCTTTGGAGACGTCGAAGGGTTCGATAGTCGCCTTACAGGTTCGGTTGCCGCAGGACGCGGCGCGATCATCACCAACCGGCCGCTGACCGCCAGAACGGCGTTCGACCGCACGCGCGTCGAAGGCGACTTGCCGAGCGGCTGGGAGGCGGAAATCTACCGCAACGGCGAGTTGCTCGGCTTTGCGAAATCGGATTCATCTCAACGCTATGTCTTTGACGACATTCAGCTTCTTTACGGCGAGAACCGGATCCGAGTGGTGCTTTATGGTCCGCAGGGACAGGTGCGCGAACGCGAACAGATCTATAACGTCGGGATCGACAACGTTCCCAAGGGCAAGACCTGGTACTGGATCGGTGCCAACGAGCCCGGTCGCGACCTGATCACACTCGAGAAGCCGCCCGACGACTTCGAGCAGCCGAAGGCGCAGGCCACCGCATCGTTGGAGCATGGGCTCGATGCCCGCACGTCGGTCGGCGTGCTGGCTCGGGCAATGCTTGTCGGCGATCAGCATCTGACCTTTGTCGAAGGGACGCTGCGGCGTTCGGTCGGGGGCGCACTGCTCGAGGTCAGCGCTGCGCGCGAATCGAATGGAGGTCGTGCTGCGCATGCCCAGATCCTTGGCAAGGTCGGCAGTGTCTACGTCAACGCCGAGGCGCTTATCGCAAATGATTTTCACTTGCGTGGAGGCAAAGAAGAAAGCCTCCGCGAAGGGCGGATCGCACTCGACACCCCGCTCAAGCTCGGCAGGACGATCCTGCCGGCGCATGCCGAAGCGCATCTCATCAAGCGAAATGACGGCTCCGGACTGATGGAGACTGCGGCGCGCCTGTCGGCGAGCATCGATCGGTTCAATCTTGGAGCCGAAATCAGATATCACAGGGAGATTGTGCCGGCCGGGCCCGCGCCCCCGAGTGAGTTGAAGCTCGGATTGCTCGGCAGCGGACATATTGGCGACTTGCGCATTCGCGGCTCGACTGATTTCGACATTTCTCCCAAAGCACGCTTCAGGAGCGCCGAGCTCTCGGCCTATTGGTCGGCGAGCGAGCATGGTGATTGGGAGGGTGTTCTCGCCTATGACGGCCAGGCGCACCGGGCCCGCGCGCGGCTGACGCACATCCTTCGCTTCGACACGATGGCGATCGCCCTCTCCGGCGAGGCTGCGAGCAACGGTGACTTCGCGCTCGGTTTCAACCTCAATTTCTCGCTCGACCCGCGCCACGGGATCACGCTTTCGCGGCGACCTTTAGCCGAAGGCGGAATGGTTCACGCCACGGTCTATCGCGATCTCAACGGCAATGGCGTTCTCGATCCCGGCGAGCCTCTGGAAAAAGGCGCATTGATCACGACTGGCAGCCGCCAGGCGGAGCGCAAGACCGATTCAAATGGTTCGGTCACGATCGGCGGACTGACGGCCTATCAGCCGATACCCGTCGGTATCGACGTCACCAGTCTCGATGATCCGATGCTAACTCCGGAAAAGGCTTTGCAAGTCGTTGTTCCCAGACCGGGAATAGCTGCCGAGGTGCAGATCGGACTGGTTGGCGGCGGAAGTGTCGAAGGAGCCTTGATGAAGAGCGGCGAACTCGGGTTCGAAGGCGTCGATCTGGAGCTCATCGACCCGACCGGAAAGGTCGCTGGAACGGCGCGAACGGACTTTGACGGTTTCTTCCTCTTCGAGCGGGTTGGCTATGGGCGTTACACGCTTCGGGTCAGCGCGGCTGCGGCCGCGGCGGCGAAGATCGAGCCCGATCTCGGGATCAAACTGGAAGTAACCTCCGATCATTCGGTCGTACGCCTCGGCGCGCTCCAGCCTCGGCCCGTTCAGCGAATTGCCGCCGCAAAATTGGCTCTCCCAACGCCCTAGATTTCAATGCCGAACCGGCGATCCCGCCCGGATCGAGCGCAACCGTCCGAATCGCCTGCGCAAAATCGGCTCATGATATGGTGGTGCGGTCGAGAAGACTCGAACTTCCACGGCCTTTCGGCCACAGCGACCTCAACGCTGCGCGTCTACCAGTTCCGCCACGACCGCACGTCATGAAAAAGCCGGCCTCACGAAAGAGCCGGCACTGGCAAGGCGCGGCCCCTAGCAAAGGCGCCTGACCCGCGCAATGCCATCTCGCCGGTCTTGAACCGGCCCATAACGGCACAATGACTAACAGCGCATTTACCATTTGCCGGCGGATGCGTTAGCCGCTGTTGCCAATGGTTCTCACCGCTGCCCTTGCCGCCGCTCTTGGGTCTTCGCAGCCGGCCGCTCATCCCGTCTCTGCGACGGTTCAGGCGACCGCGACTATCCGCATCATGTCAGCGGTGAGGATCAAGTTCGAAGCCGCCGCAAACCCCGACGTTCCGCCCGCGCGAGACGCTGTGTTGCGGTCGAACGATGGCTCGACACAATTAGCAAGACTAATTGAGTTTCAATAACTTAAGTCCGTCCAGCCTTTGGCGGGCCCAAGGTAATTCTGACGTTGTTCCCGCCAGAGGGGACATTCACTTCGGCGCTGTTGAAGGCAACGCTTCCGCCGGCCGGTATCGAGCGGGCCGGCGGATCAATCATCCAGCTGTAGACCACTTTGCCTCGGGCATCGAGAAGTTGCGCCTGGAGCGGTGGAACCGCCTGCTCTGTTGACGTCGGATTGATCACCCGGCCGGTAATGGTGAGCAGCTCATTGCCGCTTTCGAGGGGTTGCCTGTCCTTGTGGGTCACGACCAGCGCAAGCGGGCTGGCGCTGTCCGAGGCGAGGCCGAACCGAGCCTTCAAGTCAGATGGCGCGACAAACCAGAAGGCAGCGGCAAGAGCGATCACGATCAGCGCGACGACAAGGATCGTAAGTAGCGGCCTGCGGCGCCGCGGCTCGACCTCGCCGCTATCGGCGAACGGGCTGAACATGTCAGGGGCCGCTTCAGCTTGTGGCGGTTCGTTCCAGTCCTGATCGGTTGCCGGCTCGCCAGCCGAGCTCGACGCTTGCGGTTCGGCTGCCTCGATAGCCGCTCGTGGCGCATCATCCGGGGCATCGGCACCACCCTCGAGCACGGCTTCCTCATATGCGCGTTCTTCGGCTTCCGGGCCGCTACGAGGGTCGACCAAAGTTGCCTCTGCGACGCTTTCGTCCTCGGGCCTTTGGTCGTCCGTTCGGGGCGCCGTTTCCGGTGATTGGGCGACGCCGGCCTCAGCGGGAGCGGTCTCCGCGCCGGCCGTCATCGTCTCCGGGTCCTGGTGCCAGCTGTGCTTGCATGCCGCGCAACGCACCTGCCGGCCCTCCGGCGGGATGGCGTCATCCTTCACCACATATTGCGTGCCGCAATTCGGGCAGGTGAGGATCATTGCAATAAAAGCCCTCTTCCGGGACGGTCAGCGAACGGTAAACAGGAATGATTGAGGCTTGGCAAGTTCGGGAGCTTGTCGGCCGATGTTCGAGCGCTTGGGGATGGCAGTGGCAGCAGTCGCCGAATTCGATAGTGTTGGACTGCGCTACGGTACGGGCGCCGAGGTCTTGCGCGATCTCGACTTTCGGCTGCGCAGCGGCTCATTCTATTTTTTGACGGGTGCGTCCGGTGCGGGCAAGACTTCGCTCTTAAAATTGCTTTACCTTGCTCAGCGACCGACCCGCGGTCGGATCAAGCTGTTCGGCGAAGAACTCGGAGAGGTACCGCGAGTGCTGCTGCCGCCTTTTCGCCGCAGGATCGGTGTGGTCTTTCAGGACTTTCGCTTGATTCGCCACTTGTCGGCCTTCGACAACGTCGCTCTGCCGCTCCGCGTCGCTGGAGCCAAGGACGAAGAGGTTGAAGGACCGGTCCGCGAGATGCTTGCTTGGGTGGGCCTTGCCGATCGCGCAAGCGCGCGGCCTCCGACGCTCTCGGGCGGCGAGCAGCAACGGGTTGCGATCGCGCGCGCGGTGATCAATCGGCCTGAGCTGCTGGTCGCTGATGAGCCGACCGGAAACGTCGATGCCGAAATGGCGAATCGGTTGATGGGATTGTTCATTGCGCTCAACCGGCTGGGCACAACCGTGGTCGTTGCAACGCACGATCTCGGACTGATCAGCGCGACGCCCGGTGCTCAGCTGATCCGGCTTGAAAACGGGACTTTGGTCGATCCAACCGGTTCGCTCAGAAATCCGCCCCGGCCGCCGAAACGGGGCAGTTGATGTTCGACTGGTTCTTCGTCTCGCCAGCCGAGCGGCGGCTGCTCGGCGCCTCGAATCGGCCCGCGCCAACGCCCTGGGTCATTGCGATCATGAGCTTCACGATCATGCTGATCGCTGCAACCGGCCTCGCACTGGCCAACACCGCGGGCGTGCTCAGTCGGGCGATCGAAGCTCGCTATACACTCGAGGTGCCGGGTGGCGGCAACAACGTCGATGCGCTGGTCAAAGCGGTGCGCACGTCCCCCGGAGTCGCGTCGGCGGAGGCGGTACCCGAAAGCGAGATGCGCAAAATGCTCTCAAAATGGCTCGGCCCGGCGGCCGAGAGCGGCGAACTCCCGGTCCCGGCCCTCGTCAATTTCGACACTGAGGCGGGAGCAAAGCTCGACGTCATCGAGCAGCGCGCCCAAGCGATCGCACCCGGAGCGCGCGTTCTTGCCCATCGCGACAATGTCGCTCCGCTCCTCCATTCGCTCGATCTGCTCCAGGCAGTGGCGTTCGGACTGGTCCTGCTGCTGAGTGCAGCGGCGGCAGCAGCAGTGGTGCTGGCGGCGCGCAGCGCGCTCGATGCCCACCGCTTCACGATCGAAGTGATGCACGGGATCGGCGCGACCGACCTGCAGGTCACCCACCTGTTCCAGCGCAAGATTGCGATCGACGCGTTCATCGGAAGCATGGCGGGCGCACTGGCTGCGGCAGTCGTGCTTTTGCTGCTCGCGGGCGGCGCGGCCTTTGCCGGCGAGCTGACCGGCGGAGCGACGCTTGGAGCGAGGGACGTCGTCATCCTTGCACTGCTGCCGTTCGCGTTGACGGCCCTTGCGACCTGGGTTGCCCGTACGGCCGTTCTGAGGGCATTGCGCGAAGCCCTATGATCACCCGCCTCGGCTCGCTGCTGCTGCTCGTCTATGCACTCGGCTTTGTGCTGTTCACTTTCACGCTCGGGAAGCCGGCGCCGGCGGACGCACCAGCGAGTGATGCCGCGGTGGTCCTGACCGGCGGCCCGGGCCGGATCGAACATGCGATTGACGTGCTCCGCGAACACAAGGCCCAACGCTTGTTGGTGGCCGGGACCGACCCGTCGGTAACCTTGTTCGACTTGGCGCGGCGAATTCCCGGCAGCAAGAAGTGGCTGGCCTGCTGCGTGGACCTCGGAACCGAGTCCGTCGACACGCGCTCGAACGCCGAGGAGGCCGGTCGCTGGCTCGACAATCATCACTATCGGTCGTTTCGTCTGATCACCAGCGACTGGCACATGCGCCGCGCTCGCTATGAGTTCGAGAGGACGTTGGGCAAGAAGTACAGTCTGGTAGCCGATGCAGTCCAGACAGAGCCGAGCCTGGTGACGCTCTTCGGCGAGTATAACAAGTATCTGCTGCGCCGGCTGGCGGTGTGGGCCGAGCTTTGACGGCGCTCATTCGCTCGCTGCTCTATGCGGCGATCTTCTATTCGATGACTGTGATTTTTGTGCTCGCGGGCATCGTCGCGACCCTATTCGGGCGCCGACCGACACTTGCAGTGGTGCTGAGCTGGGTCGAGTTGCATCAATGGCTGGCCGAACACGTGCTTGGGATCCGCGTCAATGTGGAGGGGAGCATCCCCGCCGGACCCCACCTGATCGCGGTCAAGCACCAGTCGATGTTCGAGACGATCGAGATGGTGCGGCTCACTCACCTGCCGGTGATCGTCATCAAGAAGGAGCTGGCTGATATCCCCCTCTTCGGCCGGATGACGCGGCGTTATGGCGTCATTGCAGTCGAACGGTCGGCGGGCGCCAAGGCGCTTCGCGCGCTGGTCAAGGAGGGGGAGGCGGCAATCAAGAGCGGACGACCGGTCATCATCTACCCCGAAGGAACGCGGGTCCTCTTCGGCGAGACGCCCAAGCTGAAATCGGGTTTCGCGGCATTGTATCGCGCACTTGGTCTGCCGGTAGTTCCGGTAGCAGTCGATAGTGGGCGGCTGTGGGGCCGGGGCCTTGTCCACCGTAGCGGAAAGGTGACCCTCAAGGTGGGGGCGACCATTCCGCCTGGGCTCAAGCGGGATGAGATCGAAGCGCGCGTGCACGCTGCAATCAATGCGCTCGAGCTAACTCCTGAGGCGTGCGCCTAACTTTGCGGCCGCAGAGACGATGCGGCTCGAGATTTCGGTGATCTGCTCGTCGGTAAAGCTCTTGTCGCTAGGCTGCAGCGTGACTTCGAAGGCGAGCGATAGGCGGTCGGCGGATTGGAACCGGTCGAACAGTCGCACTGCGGTAATTGCAGCCTTGTCGGCACTCCGGATTGCCCGGAGCAGAGTTTCCGACTGCAGCTCGGAAGGAACCATGAACGCAAAATCGCGCACCACTGCCTGGAGCGCCGGCGGCGTATAGGCCGAGCGGGCATGACCGCTCGTCCGCGGCGCAGGGATCGCGTCGAGATAAATCTCGGCAGCCACAGCTCCAATCGGAGCGTCGAGCCTCTTGACAAGGCTTGGGTGGAGTTCGCCGAAAGCGGCGAGGATTGTCTTGGGACCGAGGCCGAGCTTCGCCGATCGGCCAGGATGCCAGGTCGGACCGGCGTCCGGCGTGGTCTGCAAATTGGCAACGGGCGCTTCGGCGGACTGGAGCAGTGCAAGCACCTCGGCTTTGGCATCGAACGGATCGAATGACCGCGCTTTGCCATTTTGCCAGCCGCGCTGCGCCCGCTCGCCCGCAAGCAGCAGGCCGAGCGTTGGGCGCTCGGTGTCGCCACAATAGCGGCGGCCGAGCTCGAAAAGACGTACCGATGAGGCGCCGCGATCAAGGTTACGCCGCGCCGCAGCGATGAGCCCCGGAAGAAGCGAAGGCCGCATGACCTTCATCTCTTCGCTGATCGGATTGGCGAGCTTCCACTCGCCGCCGCCGAACGCCGCGGCCTCTTCTTCCGAAATGAAGCTCCAGGTCACCGCCTCATCCAGACCTCGAGCAGCGGCGGTGCGGCGGACACGCCGCTCCATGAGCTGCGAACGCGTGGCCGTCGGAGCGGCCACTCCCGGCGTCCGTTCCAGCGGGGTTGAGGGCACGAGTTCGTAGCCGGTAATTCGCGCGACTTCTTCAACCAGATCGGCCGAGCCTTCGACGTCACGCCGCCAGGTGGGAATGGTTACGGCGTAGCCGTTGAGGTCGAAACCGAGGCTTTGGAGGATCTCGCGCTGACGTGATTCTGCGATATCAATGCCGCCAAGCGCCTTGGTTCTCGCATAGTCGAAGCTGATCGTCCGGCGTTCCATTGGCGGGCGACCGGCGCGGACCACTTCGGACGCTTCCCCACCGCAGATGTCAAGAATCAGGCCCGCGAGGATCGCAAGGCCGTCATCGAGAAAAGCCGGATCGA
>DASVYN010000071.1:0-10379 GCA_036392155.1 Sphingomicrobium sp. | reverse complement strand
TGGGTCCCTGAGCCCGACCGCCGGATTGCGGTTGGCCCCGATGCGCAAGGGGCGCCGAGCGGCGCCCCTTTTTCTTTTACTTGCGAAGGCCGAGCTTCGCGATGAGATCGGTGTAGCGCGTCTCGTCCTTGCGCCGGAGATAATCCAGCAAAGAGCGGCGCTTGTTGACCAGCATCAGGAGGCCGCGGCGCGAATGATTGTCCTTCGCGTGGCTCTTGAAGTGCTGGGTGAGATTGTTGATGCGTTCAGTCAGGATAGCGACCTGGACTTCCGGCGAACCGGTATCGCCCTTGGCCTGAGCATGTTCCTTGATCAGCGCCTGTTTGCGCTCAACGGTAATCGACATCGCTTCACTCCTGTCTCTTAAAGGTTGAACCCCCGGACGACCCTGAGGCCGTCGGCCGAGGCTTCGACCAATGCGACCGGAGTTCCTCCTGAGGTCGCAAGTCCGAGCCCCGGCTTTGCGGGGACCCCGAACAGCATCTGTCCATGACGGAGCAGACGGGCCTGATCGGGAGTGACGGGAAGGGCCGGGATGTCGTCCAGCGCCGCCTCCAGCGGCAGTACCGTCCTCGTCAGTGCGCGCGCCTTAGCGGCTTCTTCGAGAAAGTCCAGCGAAATGGCGGATTCAAGCGAGAAGGGCCCGGCGCGGCTACGCCTTAGGTAGGAAAGGTGACCCACGGTTCCAAGTGCATGGGCGATGTCGCGCGCAAGCGAGCGGATGTAGGTGCCTTTCGAAACCGTGGCGGCGAGCGTGATTTCGTTCCGATCCTTCGATCGAACCATGCTCGCAGGGAGTAGATCAAGGGAGTGCACCGTCACCCGGCGGGACTGCAGCTCGACCTGTTCGCCGGCTCTCGCCCGGGCGTAGGCGGCTTTCCCGTCAATCTTCAGGGCCGAATAGATCGGAGGAACCTGCTCGATCTCGCCCGCGAAACGCCGAAGTATCGCCTCGACTTGCTCCGGCGTCGGGCGAACCTTGCTCCTCGCCACGACTTCGCCTTCGGCATCGAGCGTGTCCGTCTCCTCACCGAAGCGGATGCTGAATTCATATGCTTTGGTCGCGTCCAGCATCCGTCCGCACAGCTTGGTGGCTTCGCCGAGCGCGATCGGGAGAACTCCGCTCGCCAGGGGGTCGAGCGTACCGCCGTGGCCGACCTTGGTCTTCGGCTCGCCTGCCTCGCGCAAGATGCGCTTCACGGCGCTGACCGCAGTGGTCGAGCCGAGCCCCACGGGCTTGTCGAGAATGATCCAGCCGTGGAGCATCGGCTAATAAGGGATGCCGAGGCTCAGCTGACGCGCTTCGCCCTCGCGCAGCCGCTCGAAGAAATGGCGACGGCAGAGCGCAATATAGCGGTCGTTGCCGCCGATCTCGGTCTGCGCGCCGGCCGCGACCGCGTGGCCTTCGGTGTCGACGCGGAGATTCATCGTCGCCTTGCGCCCGCATTCGCATACCGCCTTCAATTCGATCAGCGCATCGGCGAGCGCGAGCAGCGCGGCGCTGCCTTGGAACAGGTTGGCCTGGAAGTCGGTGCGCAGGCCGTAACAGAGCACTGGGATGTTGAGCTCGTCCGTCACTCGGCAGAGCTGGAGCACGTGATCTCGGGTCAGGAATTGGGCTTCGTCGACAAGCACGCAATGCAGCTCGCGCGTCTTCAATTCTTGAGCGACGGCTTCGAACAGGTCGATTTCCGGCGAGTAAGTATGCGCGGGCGCCGACAAAGCGATGCGCGAGCCGATGGTTCCGAGCCCGGCGCGATCGTCGTGCGCGGCCGTCCACAGCATCGTCTCCATGCCCCGCTCGCGATAATTGAAATCAGCCTGCAGCAACGTGGTCGATTTCCCAGCGTTCATTGCGGCATAGTAGAAATAGAGCTTGGCCATCAGCCGGTCAGGCGAGCCACGCATGGCGCATCGCTTCCCGCGAAACGCACGAGGTCGGAATCAAATGTCAGGAAATCCGCTGATTGGGTCGCAACCAAGTGGATCATGTCCGCAAAGTCGGCTCCCCCGGCGTATCGCTCGCATGCCCATAGAACCCCGGCTCGATCGGGCACCGATATACCTTGGATAATCGGCAATGATCGCAGGAGAGCGGCGATGCTTTGCCGTTCCAGCTTGTATACTGCGCGCAATACCCATTCTGTTTCAATCAGCACGGTGAAAGGAACGAACGAGTCGCCGGCAGCGACCAGCGCGTCGACATGTTCAACCTCTATGCCCCGCAAGTCTACTTCTTCCAGTTCGCAAAGATCGCCGACAGGTCTCTCATATCTTCGATTGAGACGGGACATCCTTCGTATGCGGGAACGCTCCGCTTGAATTGTTGATAGCTGATCTGCGCGACGCCGGGAGCCGCAGCTTCAAGGACAATCCGCCGGCCCTCGCGAGTGAACGCGAGGGCTTCGCGAGGCTTAGGCATCCCGGATCTCCGCCGGGATCACCACTTGCCCCTTCGATGAGATGCGAGTGCGCGCGTTCACATAGGTAAGATAAGTCTTACCGCCGCGGGCGGCAACGTCAGACCGGCCATTCGTCCTTCAGGATCGCGAACAATACGCTGTCGCGGACATGGCCGTTCCAGGTGATGCGGTCGGCACGAAGAATACCTTCGCGCACGGAGCCGATCTTCTTCATTGCCGCCTGGCTGCGTAAGTTGCGGCGGTCGACGCGAAACTCGACGCGGCGGATGCCTGAGGCGAATGCACGTCTCAGCATCATTTCCTTGACGCGGCGGTTGAAGCCGGTGCCGCGGAACTTCTCACGATAATAGGTGCCGCCGATCTCGACTGTCTGCCGGCCTTCGTCGATGCCCAGATAGCTCGACATGCCGGCGAGCTCGTCGCCCTCGAAAACGACAAATGTGCGGTTGCGCGGGTTGGAGATGTAGCCCTCAATGGCTGCGTCGAAGCCGTCCGGACCGAAGTTGGTCGCGTAGATTTCCCAGACTTCTTCGTCCTCCGCGCAGGCTGCCTTGAGCGCCTGTCGGTGTCGCTCCTCGAACAGCTCTGCGCGGCACGCGTCGCCGCTCATCGGCTCGGCAAGCCGCCCGAGATCGATCATTCGCGCTCCAAATCCTGCGCGACTTTCTCGGATCGCAATAAACGATCGATGTGCGTGCCTTCATCAAAGCTTTCGTCGGCGACGAACTTGAGCTTGGCCGCATATTTCGTGCGCACGCGATGCGCGACTTCGCGCTGAAGAAAAGCGGTGTTCTGGCGGAGCGCCTTCAGCACGGCTTCCTCATCCTGTCCGAGAAGCGGCTTCACGAACACCGTTGCATGGCGAAGGTCGGGGGACATGCGCACTTCGGTGATGCTGATCAGATGGGTCTGCAGCACGTCATCATGCACATCGCCGCGTTGAAGCAGTTCGCTCAGTACATGGCGCACCTGTTCGCCGACTCGGAGCAGGCGGACCGAGCGGCCTTCGGGGCTTTCCTTAGGGCGCATTACTTGTTCGCTTCCGTGTAGAAGGTCAGGCGGTTGCTCGACGGATCGCGGAGGGTGATTTCCCACGAGCCCCAGTCCATCAGTTCCGGCTCGCCGGGGGACGCATTCTCGAAGCCCTTCTCGCGAAGTGACCTGGCGTAGGCTTTCACGTCATCGACCGGGATGCGCAAGCGGGCGCCGGGAGCGGCGTCGCCATGATGTTCGGAAAGGTGCAGGCGGCACTCGTCCTTCTGCAGGCCGAGGTAGAGGGGCATGCTCGGATCGAAGCGGTGCTCGAACAGGATCTCGAAGCCGAGGAAGTCGACATAGAAGCGCTTCGTTCTCTGCTCGTCGAAGCTGCGCAGGATTGGCGTTGAAGGGCCGAACATCAGTTCACCTCGTCCAAATCGCTACCAGCAAACCGAACGGCACGAAAACATGCGGACCACATCCGACATGGAAGCATCAAACAGCATCCAAACAGCCGGCCGGGTCTACGCATCCTGCTAACCAATCAGTCTCATCGAGATGATTGTAGTTACGCTCCGGTTCGTCCGCCTTCTCGCTCAAAGCGTCCGCGCGCGCTCCTCGACCTCGAACACTTCGAGACTATCACCCGGCTTGATATCGTTGGTATCGGCCAGCAGCACGCCGCATTCGAGACCCGACGTAACTTCCGCAACGTCGTCCTTGAACCGTCGTAGCGAGCTGATGGTCGTCCTGGAGACGATGACATCGTCACGCGTGAGGCGGGCGTTGAGGCCCTTGCGGATGACGCCTTCGAGGACGAGCAGGCCGGCCGCCTTGTCCTTCTTGCCAGCCGGGAACACCTCCTGGACGCGGGCCCGACCAACGATGGTCTCGATGATCTCGGGGCCGAGCTCGCCCGCCATCGCGCCCTTCACCCAATCGGTGAGGTGATAGATGACATCATAATAGCGGAACTCGACCTTGTTGCGGTCGGCCACCTCGCGCGCCTTGGCGTTCGGGCGGACGTTGAAGCCGATGATCGGTGCGCCGCTCGCCGATGCGAGGGTCACATCGCTCTCGGTGATCGCGCCGACGCCCGAGTGGAGCACGCGGACCTTGATCTCGTCGGTCGACAGGCGGTTGAGTGCGTGGACGATCGCTTCGACAGAGCCCTGCACGTCGGCCTTGATGACCAGCGGCAGTTCTTTGGTCGTCGAGGCATGGCTCGCAAACATGTTTTCCAGGCTGATGGGCGCCGAAGTCGTGCGTTTCCTGTCGAGCACGCCCTGGCGATAGGACGCGACCTCGCGGGCACGCGATTCATTCTCGACAACCGTGAACGGGTCGCCGGCCGACGGAACCACGGACAGGCCGAGGACTTCGACCGGGACCGAGGGCCCGGCTTCCTTCACTTGGCGGCCATGATCGTCGATCATTGCACGGACCTTGCCCGACGAGGCGCCGGCGACGAACACGTCGCCGACACGCAGCGTGCCGCGCTCGACGAGCACGGTCGCAAGCGGACCGCGGCCCTTGTCGAGCTTGGCTTCGATGACGGTCCCCTCGGCCGAGCGGTCAGGATTGGCCTTGAGCTCAAGAATTTCGGCCTGGAGCTGGATCGCTTCCAGCAGCTTGTCGAGATTGGTCTTCTTGGTCGCCGAAACTTCGACGTCCTGGATCTCGCCGCCCATGTCCTCGACGATGATCTCGTGCTGCAGCAGCTCCTCGCGAACCTTCTGCGGCTTGGCCTCGGGCTTATCGACCTTGTTGATCGCAACGATCATCGGCACTCCGGCAGCCTTGGTGTGATTGATCGCTTCGATGGTCTGGGGGCGAAGGCCGTCATCGGCGGCGACCACGAGGACGACGATATCGGTTACATTGGCGCCGCGGGCACGCATCTCCGAGAAAGCCTCGTGGCCCGGCGTGTCGAGGAAAGTGATCTTCGACTTGTCGGGGAGACTGACCTGATAGGCGCCGATATGCTGGGTGATTCCGCCGGCCTCGTGCGCAACGACGTCCGCTCCGCGGATCGCATCGAGCAGCGAGGTCTTGCCGTGGTCAACGTGACCCATGATGGTGACGACCGGTGGGCGCGACTGAAGCGTTTCGGCAGCATCGACGTCGGCTGAGGTGTCAATGTCGACGTCGCTGTCGCTGACCCGCTTGATGCGGTGGCCGAACTCGGTGACCAGCAGCTCGGCAGTGTCTTGATCGATGGTCTGGGTAAGCGTCACCGGCATGCCCATCTTGAAAAGGGCCTTGACCAGATCGGCACCGCGCTCGGCCATTCGGTTGGCGAGGTCCTGGACCGTGATCGCCTCGGGAACGATGACGTCGCGGACCTGCTTGGCCGACGGGCCCGCCTCCATATGGTGGCGCTTTTCCTTCTCCCGCGCGCGGCGCAGCGCAGCGAGCGAACGGGCGCGGCTGTCGTCCTCGTCGGAGAGTGCGCGGGTGACCGTGAGCTTGCCGCGATGGCGCTGCTCGTCGCCGCGTCCGCGGCTCGGGCGAGCCGGTTCCGGGCGGCGAGGCGCGGGGGCATGTCCGCCCGGGCGCCGAGCGACGGTGCGCTCCTCCGGCTCTTCTTCGACAGCGGGTGCTGCAATTTCGGGTTCGGCTTGCGCCTCGGCTGCGCGCTTGGCTTCCTCTTCGGCCTGGCGGCGCGCCTCTTCGGCCGCAACCTCCTCGGCTTTGCGATTCTCTTCGGCGCGCCGGCGCTCTTCCTCGCTTTGCGCGACCTTGCTGCGCTCCTCGCGGCGCCGCGCTTCCTCGAGCGATGCAAGGCGTGCATCCTCAGCTTCACGCAGCAGCTTGGCCTGCATTTCCTTGCGGACCGAAATCTCGTCAGCGGGCGAGAGGCGGCGTGGCTGCACAGCCGCCGGGGCAGCCGGCTTTGGCGCCGGCTTGGGCGCTTCGGCAACAACCGCGGGCTTGGGCGCCTCGACGGGCGGAGTTTCGCCGGGGCGGCCGAGAATTCGGCGCTTCTTGACCTCGACAACGACCGTGTTCGAGCGGCCGTGGCTGAAGCTCTGCTTGACCTTGCCGGTCTCGACCGTGCGCTTGAGGCCCAGCGGCGGCCGGGTTCCAAGCTTCGGTTTTTCGGTCTGGTCTGCCATTCTGTTCCTTCTAATTTTCTTCAGCCGAACCGGTCCCAAAGGCGGGTTCTCCACCTTCCAGACCTCGTTCCGGGCCAGTGAAAGCTCGCCACCGGCGTAGCGCGTGCAGCACACGCGAAGCGGCGGCGGGATCGGTCAGGGCGACGTGTACCACATTCTCGCGCCCCAGTGCCATCGACAAGATAGTGCGCCCTTCGGGGAATATCACCCCCTGAAGGGGGCCAGCGACGGCCGTTCGTTCGAGGGGTCCCGGACCGCCACCGCCGACGCGCCAGGCCTGATCAAGCTTCTTGCGTCCGTCCTCGCCTGCGTCGCCGGCATGGACCAGCAGCGCCACCTTGCCGGAACGAGCGGCATTCTCGACCCTCTCGGCGCCGTTGATCAGGTTGCCGGCCCGCGCTTCCATGCCGAGCCGGTCGAGCGCGGCCTGGCGCAGTGCCGCGGCGATGCGCTCGCCGAGCTCGGCCGGCACGCGGATGTCACTGGTCTTGAATGCGCGCTGGAGCGCGGCCTTGAGCTTGCCCTTGGCGTTGGCCTGATCGAGGTCGGTGCGAGCGACACCGATCCAGGCGCCGCGCCCTGGAGCCCGCGCCCGGATATCAGGTGCAACTTCGCCGTCGGGCGAGAGCGCGAGCCGGATCATCTCCTCCCGCGGCGCAGTCCGTCGCGAAAGGATGCAAGTGCGCTCCGGGACGTGCGCTTCTAGAGGATCATTGCTCCTCGCCCGCAACCGCGTCCTCCCCGGTTGCGGCCGCGGCCGCGGCCGGCTCGTCCTCGAACCAGTGCGCGCGGGCGGCCATGATGATCTCGTTGCCCTGCTCTTCGGTCAGACCATATTCGGCGAGAATCCCACCCTTGTCTTCGGGCCGATTGCTCGGCTCGCGCTGCCGACGCTGCTCGGGCCGCTTCTTCTGCACCAACTCATCGGTCGCAAGGTCGGCAAGATCGTCGAGCGTCTTGATTCCGGTCTTGCCCAGGGTGACGAGCATCTGCTCGTTGAGGTGCGGGATCTCGGCGAGATCATCGGACACTCCGAGTGCGCGGCGCTCTTCGCGCGATGCTGCCTCGCGCCGCTCGAGCGCCTCATTTGCACGGCTTTGGAGCTCGGCTGCGATGTCGTCGTCCAAACCCTCGATCGAGGCGATTTCGTCAACCGGAACATAGGCGACTTCCTCGAGGCTGGTGAAGCCTTCGGCGACGAGCAGCTGGGATAGGGTCTCATCGACATCGAGCTCAGTCTGGAACAGTGCCGAGCGCTCGACGAATTCGCGCTGGCGCTTCTCGCTCGCGTCGGCCTCGGTAAGAATGTCGATCTGCGAGACGGTGAGCTGGCTGGCGAGCCGCACGTTCTGCCCGCGCCGGCCGATCGCGAGGCTGAGCTGATCGTCCGGGACGACCACTTCGATCCGGCTTTCTTCCTCGTCGATCACGACGCGGCTGACCGTCGCCGGCTGAAGCGCGTTGACGACAAAGGTGGCCGTGTCCTGGCTCCAGGGAATGATGTCGATCTTCTCGCCTTGAAGCTCCTGGACGACCGCCTGGACGCGGCTTCCCTTCATGCCGACGCAGGCGCCGACCGGGTCGATCGAACTGTCGTGGCTGATGACGCCAATCTTGGCGCGGCTTCCGGGATCGCGCGCCGCGGCCTTGATCTCGATGATGCCGTCGTAAATCTCGGGCACTTCCTGCGCGAACAGCTTCTTCATGAAATCGGGGTGAGCGCGCGAAAGGAAGATCTGCGGCCCCCGGGCCTCGCGGCGAACCGACATGATCAGCGAACGGATCCGGTCGCCGACACGGACCATTTCGCGCGGGATCTGCTGGTCGCGGCGGATGACCCCCTCGGCGCGGCCGAGATCGACGACGATATGTCCGAACTCGACACGCTTGACGACACCGGTGATGACCTCACCGACGCGGTCCTTGAACTCTTCATGCTGGCGCTCGCGCTCGGCATCGCGGACCTTCTGGAAGATCACCTGCTTTGCGGCCTGGGCTGCGATGCGCCCGAACTCGATCGGCGGCAACGGATCGACGATGAAGTCGCCGATCGATGCGCCCTTCTGCAGCTTCTGCGCGCCCTTCTCGTCGATCTGCTTGAAATGATCTTCGGGCTCAGGGACCACTTCAAGCACGCGCCACAGGCGAAGGTCGCCGGTATTCGGGTCGAGCTTGGCGCGGATGTCGTTCTCGGCGCCATAGCGGGCCCGGGCGGCGCGCTGGATTGCGTCCTCCATGGCTTCGATGACGATGCCCTTGTCGATCAGCTTCTCACGCGCGACTGCATCGGCGATCGCGAGCAGCTCGGCCTTGTTGGCGCTGACGGCAGCGGGTGCGGTGGCCATTGGTACTTAATCCTCTACAGTCTGAAATTTCGTTGAGCCGGTACTTTCGTCGAGCTCAGCCTCAATCTTGTTGGCGCCTTCGGTGCTGAGCGGCGCGGTGGCGCTGATGAGCTTGTCGGTCAAGAGCAGCTTGGCCGATGCGATCTCCCCGAACGGCAGCACATGGGCCTGGCCGCTCTTGTCGGTGAGCTTCACATTTTCCCCGTCAACGCCTTCAAGCGTGCCCGAAAATTGTTTTCGGCCGTCGCGCGGTTGGGCGATGGAAATGCGCGCTTCATGGCCGGCCCAGTCGATATAGTCCTTCAGTCGAGTGAGCGGCCGGTCGATCCCCGGCGATGAAACCTCGAGCCGATAGCTGCCTTCGATCGGGTCCTCTTGGTCCAGCCAGTCGGAAAGTCGATGCGAAATGGCCTCACAATCGGCAAGGTCGAGCTGGCGCGTGTCAGGCCGCTCGGCCATCACTTGCAGAGTAGGATCGGACGTCCCGCCGATCATCGCCACGCGCACGAGCTCGTAGCCGAGGCTCTTCACCTCGGGCTCGATCCTTTTGGCGAGACCCGCAATGTCGCTCACAAAGAACTCCAATGAACTCAAACGTCTCTCGGACCGGAGCCGTGGGGCCCCAGCCTCAGGCATCTGACGATGTCGAGGAGAGAGCCGCGATATAGGCGCGAGCAGCTCCAAGGGCAAGCTGCAGCTAAGGGTCAGGTTGAGATGTAGTCTGATCCAGGTTTCGCGTCTTCCATTTCCTGTCTTGACAATACCGTGGGGGGGTATAGTTCGCCGGGGTGCCGATGTGAGTCTTTGGCTCTCATCAGCGCAACGCAACTGAGGAACGTATGAAACCGCGACCTAGCAACGTGACCAGCGAGGGCGACAGTCGACGCTTTGCGTCGAATGCCGAAGGCGCCGGTCGATTGATGGCCCGGAGTTTGTACACCTAAGGACCGCCGCTCGCGGCGATTCGCGGGCGTTCAGCCTCCCGGGCTTGAGAACCAATCCAAGCAAGGAGAGGCGAAATGGCCTTCCACCTACATCTGATCGAGCCGCTCCGGAACTATGTCCCGGGAGCACCGCAATTCCGGCAGAGCGCCGGAGTCCCGTCCGTCGAGCCCCAGCTGTCCCTTCGTTGGCAGCTCGGCGTTGATGGCCGTCCGCATGCGCGCTGGACCCGGGACTGACCGGTGGCCCGTCGCGATCTCACGCCGAACCGAAAGATCGAGAGCTATGAACGCTGAAATGCGCATTGCCACCCAACCGCGTGACAGGCCGGTGCTCGATTCCGTGCAGGTTGGCGACATGCTTTCGAAGCTGGGGAAGGTCCGTGTCGGCGACGTGGCACCCAAGCCGGGACTGGAAACGAGCCTGGCGAGGTTCCTTGCCATATTTGCTCTGTTGGCCGGATCGCTGCTGTTCGGCGACCGAGCTACGGCGGCAGATGCTTCCGACCAGACTTGGGCAGTCCACGGTCAGGCAACGTTCGTCCTGCAGGCAAATGGCGCCTTCCGTTCGCC
>DASVYN010000070.1:0-5907 GCA_036392155.1 Sphingomicrobium sp. | reverse complement strand
GGCGAAGTCGGCCGGCACGATTGGATCGCACGGCACTTCGCTTTGTCGGAACAGCATTTCTACGCCGTTTATCTTCTCAGCCACGGCTTGGTTAAATCCGTGCTTGTGATCGGGTTGCTGCGCGAGAAGCTGTGGGCTTATCCGGCAAGCTTCGCGGTGTTCGGCGCCTTCATCGCCTACCAACTGTATCGCTACAGCTATACACACGACATCGGCCTGATCGGCTTGAGCATCTTCGACCTGTTCGTGATCTATCTCGCGGTCCACGAATATCGGCTGCTTCGCAAACATCTTCCGACCCATTGATTTGCCGTCGCTGCGAAGCGCGGTTAGGGGCGTCAGCAATGCAGCGCCTGACCCTCGACGGCGGCATCCCTGACAATCTCAAGGGAAGCATCGTCGCCCTCGGCAATTTCGACGGCTTTCACCTCGGCCACCAGGCAGTCGTGGGACGCGCGATCCAGCGCGGATTTCACGAGCGGCGGCCGGTGATCGTTGCGACGTTCGACCCCCACCCGGTTCACTTCTTCAAGCCGGAGCTCGCGCCGTTCCGGCTGACGACGCTCGATCAGCGCGAACGGCTGTTTGCCCATGCCGGCGCCGATGCGATGCTCGTGTTCGAATTTGGACGGGCGCTTGCGGCGATGGATGCAACGGAGTTCATCGACGAAGTGCTGGCGAAGCGCCTCGGCGCTGCGGGCGTTGTTACCGGCGACGATTTCGTCTTCGGCAAGGGTCGCACCGGCGACGCCCAATTGCTCAGATCGCTCGGCGCGCAGCACGGAGTTGCCGCCGAGGCCGTCGCGCAAGTCCTCATCGAGGGCGTGCGCGTGTCGTCGGGCCGGATCCGGGAGGCGCTGATCGCCGGCGACACGGGAACTGCGACCAGGCTGTTGAGCCGCGACTATGCATTTGAAGGAATCGTCGAGAAGGGCGATGCGCGTGGTCGCGAGCTCGGCTACCCGACTGCGAACATGGTCCTCGGCGATTATCAACGGCCGCGATACGGCATTTACGCGGTGCGGGTAACGCTCGATGACGGTTCGGAGCATCCTGGCGTGGCGAGCCTCGGCATTCGTCCGACCTTCGACCCGCCCAAGGAGCTGTTGGAGTCACATCTGTTCGACTTCGCCGGCGATCTTTACGGCCGAGCCATCGAGGTCTCGCTCCACGCCTTCATTCGCGAGGAGAGAAAGTTCGAGACGATCGACGACCTGATCGCCGAGATGCAAAATGACGAGGCCGAGGCGCGGCGACTTCTCGAATAGCCGCGCTCCGGGAGCAGCGGCCAGGTCTTCTCAATATGACTATTGGGAGATGACTATTGGAGGATTGCCGATCGGCTGCACTGCCCCAGCCTTCATCGGCAATCGTTTCGGCCGAAACCGAAATGTCACCGCGGGACTTCACGGCCACCAATGGCTATGCCGGCCGAATGACGGATGGCCCCTATATTGCCGAAGCTGCGTCGCTCATCGGCGATCCGGCACGCGCGAACATGCTCGCCGCATTGATGGATGGCCGGGCGCTGACTGCAACCGAACTCGGCCGCGCGGCAGGCGTTGCCCCTTCGACCGCGAGCGGTCATCTCGCGAGACTCGCCGAGGGGAGGCTGGTAACCGCTACCTCGTCCGGCCGGCACCGCTATTATCGACTGGCGTCACCGGCAGTTGCCGGCCTGCTGGAAAATCTGATGGCGCTCGC
Source organism: Sphingomicrobium sp. (assembly GCA_036392155.1). Classification (GTDB taxonomy): domain Bacteria; phylum Pseudomonadota; class Alphaproteobacteria; order Sphingomonadales; family Sphingomonadaceae; genus Sphingomicrobium. The sequence continues at coordinate 4,203 of DASVYN010000070.1, read as the reverse complement.
GGTCGAAGGGCCCAGCCGGCACAGGCCCAGGTCGCGCTGCGACGAGGCCATTGCTCGAGCGCGTACCTGCTACGATCATTTTGCCGGCAGGCTCGGGGTTGCTCTTGCCGACAGCTTCGCTGCTCACGAATGGATTTTCCTCGATGCGGAAGGCGGCCTGATTACCCAATCCGGGCGGGCGTTCCTCGATGGTCTTGGAGTCGAGTTCGACACCCGCAAAGGCTCGCGAAGAGCCGTTTGCCGGCCTTGCCTCGACTGGAGCGAGAGGCGCTTGCACATCGGCGGCGCCGTGGGCGCGGGATTCGCGCGGCGATGCTTTGAGCTCGGTTGGACGGAACGCCAGAAACACGGCCGCGCAGTAACCGTTACGAGTGCCGGCGAGCGGGCCTTCGACGAGCTGTTCCAGGTTCGCGTTTAGCGGTCAGCAAAGCGATCCGTCGCGCGGATCAGACCATCGAGCACGCCTGGCTCGCTGAACAGATGGCCGGCGTCGGGAATGATGTTGAGCTCGACCTCCGGCCAGGCCTGCTTGAGCCGCCATGCCGCGATCGGCGGAGTACAGCTGTCGTGGCGGCCCTGGACGATGATGCCGGGGATGCCGTGAAGCCTGGTCGCATTGCGCAACAGCTGGCCCTCCTCGAGCCAGCCGTGCCTTGCCATATAATGATTCTCGATCCTGGCGACCGCGACCGCGACCTGGGGGCTTGTGAAATGCTCGATCGTTTCAGGGCTCGGTAGAAGGGTGACGATGTCGCCCTCCCACTTGCTCCACGCCTTGGCGGCTGCGAGCCGCGTCTCGGCATCGTCGCTGGTCAGCCGCTTGCGATAGGCCTCGACGAGATCCCCGCGCTCGCCTTCGGGTATCGCTGCGAGGAACTCCTCGAACTTGTCGGGATAGACTTGCGACGCGCCGCCTTCCTTGTACATCCAGTCGATCTCATACTGATCGAACAGGAAGATGCCGCGCAGCACCAGCTCGGCGACCCGTTCGGGATAGGTCTCCGCATAAGCGAGCGCGAGCGTCGAGCCCCAGCTGCCGCCGAACACTTGCCACTGCTCGACATTGGCGACCCGCGTTCTCAGCCTTTCGATATCATCAACAAGGTCCCAGGTCGTGTTCGCATCGAGGCTTGCATAGGGCTTGGACTTGCCGCAGCCGCGCTGATCGAACACCAGGATCTTATATTTGTCCGGGTCAAACTGGCGCCGATGGTCGGCGCTCGATCCGCCGCCGGGGCCGCCGTGAAGAAAGACGACCGGCTTGCCTTTCGGGTTGCCGCTCAGCTCCCAATAGAGGCTGTGGCCGTCGCCGACGTCGAGCATCCCGCTCTCATAGGGATTGATCTCCGGATAGAGCGATCGCCTGGTCGGCGTGATTGCATCCATTAGAAGCTGAATTCCTTGTAGACATGTGAAACGTCGCCGCCCCACTCATGTTCATATTTGTGCAACAGTCGATCGGCCGGAGTCATGCCCGTTGCAACGACGTCGCGCAACGGATCGAGAAAACCGCCTTCATTGTCGCCAGCGCTATTCAGTCGCGCGCGCCGTGTGAGACCGCCGGCGGCGATATCGAGAATCCGGCCGGCGAACTCGCGCATTGTAATGCCGTCGGGGGTGACCGCTTCGAGCGCCAATTTGGGAACGTCACTGCGCAGCTTCTCGCGCCCGGCGATGCTCCAATGCTCGACCAGTTCCCATGCCTCGCCGAGCGCCTGCTCGTCGTAGAGCAGCCCGACCCACAGCGCAGGAAGCGCGCAGATCCGGCTCCACCGGCCGCCGTCGGCGCCGCGCATTTCAAGGAAGCTCTTGAGCCGCACCTCGGGGAACGCCGTGGAGAGATGATCGGTCCAGTCGGTAAGGCTTGGCCTTTCGCCCGGAAGCTGCGGAAGCCGGCCTTCGAGAAACCTGCGGAAGCTCTCGCCCGCAACGTCGATATATTTGCCGTCACGATAGACGAAGTACATCGGCACATCGAGCGCATAGTCGCAATAACGTTCGTAGCCGAACCCCTCCTCGAACACGAACGGCAGCATTCCAGTACGGTCGGGATCGGTGTCCTCCCAAATGCGGCTGCGGAAACTCTTGTAACCGTTGGGCTTGCCCTCGGTGAACGGCGAATTGGCAAAAAGCGCGGTCGCTACCGGCTGGAGAGCAAGTCCGACGCGGAACTTTCTCACCATATCGGCCTCTGATGAGTAGTCCAAATTCACCTGTATGGTACAAGTGCGAAGCATCATGTCGAGTCCGAGGCCACCGACCTTCGGCATGTATTTGAGCATGATGCCATAGCGCCCCTTGGGCATGATCGGGAGCTCGCTCCGGGCCTTGTCGGGCCACATGCCAAGTCCGAGGAAGCCAAGGCCGAGCTTATCGCCGACCGCCGTGCACTGTTGCAGGTGACGGCCCGACTCGGCGCAGCTCTGATGGAGATTCTCAAGCGGGGCGCCCGAGAGCTCGAACTGACCAGCAGGCTCGAGGCTGATCGTCCCGTCCTCCCCGGTGAGCGCGATGATCTTGCCGCCTTCCTCGACCGGTCTCCAGCCGAACTCGGTCAGGCCGAGGAGAAGGTCACGGATGCCGCCGGGCTCCTCCCATGACGGAGCTCGATAATCCTCGATCCGATAGACGAACTTCTCATGCTCGGTTCCGATGCGCCATCGGTCACGTGGCTTCTCACCGCCGGCGAACACCGACAGCAGATCGTCGCGACTCTCGATGGGCGGGCTAGCGCTATCGTCGGTGCGGGTGGTCATGGCCGGCGGCGATTAGCTGCGCAGAAGCGGCCGCGCCAGCAAATCCGTTTTATGACCGAACCAATCCAGCTTATCGCCAGTCGCCGGCGATCGCCATATAGACTGCAAGCCCCGCGAGTGCGGCCGTCTCGGCGCGCAGGATGCGCGGACCGAGCGAGATCGAAATCGCATTTGGCGCTTCGCGGATGGCGGCTCGCTCCCTGTCGGTGAAACCGCCTTCTGGACCGGTCAGGATCATCGAAGGTCCCGGGGCGATGGCGTCTGGCGGCCAGACACCGCCGCACTCATCGGCAAAATAGAGAGTGCGGGCGGCTTCGCGCTGCTTGAGCAGATCCATGAGCGGCAGAGGTTCGGCAATGTCCGGCACGCGCGTCCGCCCGCACTGCTCGCTTGCTTCGATCGCGATGGTTTCGAGCCGCTCAAGCTTCACCCGTTCGGCAATCGTGCGCTGGGTCATCACCGGCAGCAGGCGTGCAGCGCCGAGTTCGGTCGCTTTTTCGACCAGCCAGTCGGTCTGCCCGCGCTTTACCGGCGCAAACGCGAGCCAGACATCGGGGACGCTCTCAGCTTCGCGCGTCTTTCGTTCGATCACCAGCAGCATGCGCTTCTTCGCAGCTTCGGCAATTCGCGCGAGCCACTCGCCCGACTGTCCGTCAAACAGAAGCAACTCCGCGCCGACCGCCAGGCGCATCACATTGCCGATATAATTGACCTGTTGCCGGTCAAGCTCGATCGCTGCGCCTTCGCTTAGCGGCTGTCGAACAAATAGGCGCGGCAGGCTCTTGGGCGGCCAGGCAGGCGTTGCGGGCATTGCGCTTAGTCAAGCCGCCGCGGGGCAAAGGCAAGTGCGAGCCGCTCGCTTCTTCCAGCCGCTCACCAGTGAGGCAGACGGACCTCCTGGTTCGGATAGCAGTCTGCGGAGGAAAAGCTCGTACGACTGAGCATTTCCGCTTGGATCAATTCCCTGAAATGCTCAAACGCTTGATCAGCACACAGCTCCCTTTGCTAATGGAAGGAGCGCACACACGGCGGCCCCGGACGGAGCAGGAATTGGACTGGATGATGATTTCGTGGCGAGAGTGCGCGGCTTGAGCATCACGACTGAAATCGTTCCGGACAGCGAGCGACGCGGTTTCATCGGCGCGCTTCCGCCCCGGCTGCGGCCGTACGCCAGCCTGATGCGGCTCGACCGGCCGATCGGCACCTGGCTTCTCTACTGGCCCTGCGCGTGGAGCCTTGCACTGGCCGGCGTCGGCGGGCGTTTCGAGCTTTTCCTGTGGCTGCTTCTCGGAGCCTTCGCGACGCGCAGCGCAGGATGCATCTATAACGACATTGTCGATCGGGATCTGGACCGCCGGGTCGAACGGACGCGGCTGAGGCCGCTGGCGAGCGGGCGCGCGTCCGTGCGCTCGGCATGGGCATTGATCCTCCTGCTCGGCCTGGTCGG
>DASVYN010000069.1:0-6651 GCA_036392155.1 Sphingomicrobium sp. | reverse complement strand
ATCGTTATTGGTCCCAACCTCAGGCTGCACCAGTGCGGGTTGCCCAAAAAAATGGCCCTCGAACTCTTCAAGCCCTTCATCTACAACAAGCTCGAAGAGCGCGGGTACGTCACCACCATCAAGAGCGCCAAGAAGATGGTGGAGAAGGAGCGCTCCGAGGTCTGGGACATCCTCGATGAGGTGATCCGTGAGCATCCGGTGCTCCTGAACCGCGCGCCGACGCTTCACCGCCTCGGCATCCAGGCATTCGAGCCGGTGCTGATCGAGGGCAAGGCAATCCAGCTTCATCCACTGGTTTGCGCTGCGTTCAACGCCGACTTCGACGGCGACCAAATGGCCGTGCACGTCCCGCTGAGCCTCGAGGCTCAGTTGGAAGCGCGCGTGCTCATGATGTCGACCAACAACATTCTGTCGCCGGCGAACGGCAAGCCGATCATCGTGCCGTCGCAGGACATGGTCCTGGGCCTCTATTACCTCAGCCTCGAGAAGGAGGATGAGCCTGGCCAGGGCATGTTGCTCAGCGACATGGCGGAGGTCCACCAGGCCGTCGCCGCGGGAGCCGTGACCCTTCACTCGAAGATCATCAGCCGCGTCCCGCAGACCGATGAGCAGGGCAACACCTACATGAAGCGCTTCGAGACTACCCCGGGGCGTATGCTTTTGGGTGAGACCCTCCCGAAGAGCCACAAGGTGCCCTTCGAGACCGTCAACCGCGTCCTGACCAAGAAGGAGATCGGCGACGTCATCGATATCGTCTATCGCCACACCGGCCAGAAGGAGACGGTGCTGTTTGCCGACGCGATCATGCAGCTCGGCTTCCGCCACGCCTTCGCTGCCGGCATTTCGTTCGGCAAGGACGACATGGTCATTCCCAAGGCGAAGGTGAACCTGGTCGAGGAGACGCGTACGCTCGTCAAGGATTACGAGCAGCAGTACCAGGACGGACTGATCACCCAGCAGGAAAAATACAACAAGGTGATCGACGCCTGGTCGCGTTGCGGCGACCAGGTCGCAAGCGCGATGATGAAGGAGATTTCGGCAACTCCGAAGCGTCCGGATGGACGCCAGGCGGACCTGAACTCGATCTACATGATGGCCCACTCGGGCGCCCGCGGTTCGCAGGCCCAAATCAAGCAGCTCGCCGGAATGCGCGGCCTCATGGCCAAACCGTCGGGCGAGATCATCGAGACACCGATCATCTCGAACTTCAAGGAAGGCCTGACCGTCCTCGAATATTTCAATTCGACTCACGGTGCCCGCAAGGGACTTGCCGATACTGCGCTCAAGACTGCAAACTCGGGGTATCTGACCCGCCGTCTCGTCGACGTGTCGCAGGATGCCGTGATTATCGAGGAGGATTGCGGCACCGACCGCGCCCTCGAAATGCGCGCGATAGTTCAAGGCGGCGCAGTGATCGCCTCGCTCGCCGACCGTGTGCTCGGCCGCACCACCGCCGAGGACATCGTTGATCCCAAATCGGGCGACGTCGTAATTGGTGAGGGCGAGATGCTCGACGAGGCGATGGTCGCCAAGATCGAGGAAATCGGCCTGCAGGGCGTGAAGATCCGCTCGCCGCTGGTCTGTGCGTCCAAGCAGGGGGTCTGCGCCAAATGCTATGGCCGCGACCTGGCGCGCGGCACGCCGGTGAACATCGGCGAGGCCGTCGGCGTGATCGCCGCCCAGTCAATCGGCGAGCCCGGCACCCAGCTGACGATGCGGACCTTCCATATCGGCGGCGCGGCGCAGCTCAACGAGCAGTCGAACCTCGAAGCACCGGTCGACGGAACGATCGAGCTTCGCGACATGCCGACGATCATCGACCCGCGCGGCCGGCACCTGTCGCTGTCGCGCTCGGGCGAGATCGCGATCCTCGACATGGACGGCCGCGAGCTCTCGACTCATCGTGTACCCTACGGCGCACACCTGCTGTGCGAGAGCGGCCATATCGTCAGCCGCGGCGACCGTATCGCCGAGTGGGATCCCTCGTTCAGCCCGGTGATCACCGAAAAGGCCGGTACCGTGAAGTACCAGGACCTGATCGAGAATCGCACGATGACCGAGCAGCTCGATGAGGCGACGGGTATCACGCAGCGCGTGGTCATCGACGACACGACCAAGTCGAAGAAGGAATCGCTGCATCCACGCCTGACCTTGACGGGTGAGAAGGCCAAGGAAGCGGGTGTCTATCGCCTCGCGTCGGGCGCGATCATCGCGGCCGAGGACGGTCAGCAGGTCGAAGCCGGCGAAGTGCTTGCGCGCATGCCGCGTGAAGCCGCGCGTACGCGTGACATCACCGGCGGTCTGCCGCGGGTCGCCGAGCTGTTCGAGGCGCGCAAGCCGAAGGAGAATGCGATCATTGCCAAGGTATCCGGCAAGGTCACCTTCATGCGCGACTACAAGGCCAAGCGTAAGATTGCGATCGTACCCGACGATGGGTCGGAGCCCGTCGAATATCTCGTGCCGAAGTCGAAGATGATCGAGGTTCAGGAAGGCGATTATGTGAAGCGGGGCGACAATCTCGTCGGCGGTTCACCCGATCCCCACGATATCCTCGAGGTCCTCGGTGTCGAAGCGCTCGCCGAATATCTCGTGAGCGAAATCCAGGAAGTCTATCGACTGCAGGGCGTGAAGATCAACGACAAGCACATCGAGGTGATCGTTCGCCAGATGCTGCAGAAGGTCGAGATCACCGATGGCGGCGATACGACGCTGCTCGCCGGCGAGCAGGTCGACCGCCAGGAGATGGACGAGACCAACTCCAGGCTGACCAAGGGCCAGAAGAAGGCCGAAGGAAAGCCGGTCCTGCTCGGCATCACCAAGGCGTCGCTGCAGACCCGCAGCTTCATCTCGGCGGCTTCGTTCCAGGAGACGACGCGCGTGCTGACCGAGGCTGCGGTGCAGGGCAAGGTCGACACGCTTGAAGGCCTCAAGGAGAATGTGATCGTCGGGCGGCTTATCCCGGCGGGCACTGGCGCTGGCATGAACCGCCTGCGCGTTGCGGCCTCCTCGCGGGATACTGCGCTGCGCGCCGCCCAGCGGCGGATGCAGGAAGCGCTCATCGCGCCGGATTCGGCCGAGGAACTTCGTGCAGCCGAGCTCGCGCGGTCTCCGCGTGAAGACACCGGCACGGGCGACGACCCGCTCGGCGAGGTCGTTCCAAGCGGTCACGGGCTGGACGCCGATGCGGGCGATTATCTGCAGGATTAGCTGCGCTCAGCCTGTCCGAGGGACAGCGGAGCGCGACTGAGCGAGCCCAAACAAGAGCCCCGCCGGAGTTTCTCCGGCGGGGCTTCGTTTCATCGATCGGGTGAAGTTACTTGCAATAGCCCTTGTTGATCGTGTTCTCGGTGCAGTTCGCGACCGAGCTGACGTCCTGCGCGGCGCCGCGAACGGTGTTGCACGCAACGACGAGCAGGCACGCACCAACCAACGCCACTGCGGCCAGCTTCTGAATCATCATCATTCCTCCGTTAACCATCCGGAACGACAATGAATCACTGAACCGGCTGAATGTCTACTGACTGTTATCTGCAGCCCTGTCCGTTTATCGTATTCTCGGTGCAGTTCGCGACCGAATTCACGTCGCGCGCGGCGCCGCGAACCGTGTTGCAGGCCGCAAGCGTTAGCGCGGTGCCGATCAACACGACGGTTGTTACTTTCTGAAACATGGTCGTCATCTCCTGGTCTGATTGGTGAAACTAACGCTGCGCTTCCGAAACGGCTCCATGGACGAGGCAATTAGCGGACCCGTGTCCGCGGATCGGGCTCAGACTGCGACCGGCGCAGAAATGTGCGGGTGCGGATCGTAATTTTCGAAGTCGAAGTCGTCGGATTCGTAGCCGAACAACCCTTGTCCGCGATCCTTTACGACCAGCCGCGGCAGCGGCCGCGGCTCGCGAGTGAGCTGGAGGCGCGCCTGTTCGATATGGTTCGAATAGAGGTGGCAGTCGCCGCCGGTCCAGACGAAGATGCCAGGTTCGAGGCCGCACTCCCGCGCGAGCATGTGGGTCAGCAGCGCATAAGAGGCGATGTTGAACGGCACGCCGAGGAAGAGATCGGCGCTGCGCTGATACAGCTGGAGGTTGAGCCGGCCGGCGGCGACCTGCGTCTGAAAGAGGCAGTGGCAGGGAGCGAGCGCCATCTTTGAAATTTCGCCGGGATTCCAGGCGGTGACAATCTGACGGCGCGAATAGGGATCCTTGCGAATCAGCTCGACGAGATTGGTGATTTGATCGATGTGTCCGCCGTCGGCGGTTTCCCAATCGCGCCATTGCTTGCCATAGACCGGACCTAGATCGCCCTGCTCGTCCGCCCATTCGTTCCAGATGCTGACCTTCCGCTCGTTCAGCCAGCCGATGTTGGTGTCACCGCGCAGAAACCAGAGAAGTTCGACGATGATCGACCGCAGGTGGAGCTTCTTGGTCGTCAGCAGCGGGAAACCGTCGGCAAGATCAAACCGCATTTGCGCGCCGAACCACGATAGAGTGCCAGTGCCGGTACGGTCCTGCTGCTCGATTCCGCGATCGAGAATCAGCTGCATGAGATCGAGATACTGGCGCATGGGTCACATCTCTAGCACGGCTTGAGCCGCCTCCAAGCGCCCTTGCGGCTTCAGCCCGGTCGAACAACCGCCGCCGAGCGGTTCGACTACAGGCGGTTGCCGGGACCGAGGCTCGGAGCCCGAGGCGGCTGAGGACGCTTCAGGCGTTGCAGGGCTTGATCTTGTCGGGCGCCGGGCGGGGCCCGGCGAGCTCGAACGCGGTCAGATAGACATCTCCTCCGGTCAGCACGCCGAATTTCACCGGCTGCATGCCGAGAGCGGAAAATTCGCACTTGAGCTCGGCCGGCGGCATGCCGTGCTGCTTCACGGGGCGGTTGGCATCGACGACGATTACCAGTCCGCCGGGCTTCAGGCCCTCGCGCATGTGCCACAGGAAAGCGTAGGGACTGGCGACCTCGTGATACATGTGAACGAGGAAGATGCGATCGAAGGACCCTGCGGGAAGCATCGGGTCGTCGGGAGTGCCGAGCTTGACGGCCACATTGTCGAGACGCTCGCGCTGGACCCGATCGCTGAGCGCATCGCGAACCTCAGGCAGAATATCCTCGGCAAGCACGCGCCCCTTGGGCCCGACTACCCGCGCCAGGCGTACGGTATAATAGCCCTCGCCGGCACCGACATCGGCAACCGACATGCCGCGCTTGACCCCCGCGAGCTGCATCACTTCTTCCGCTTCGCCGAGGCGATCGCGTGCGTCCTCAGTCGAAAAGGCGCCACCGACGATCGGCGCGACATCGCGGTGGGCGGTCGGAAATTGCGGCTCCGATGGCTGCGCGCGGCAGCTGGCGAGAAGGAATGCGACCAAGAGAATCCTGGTCGGCGATAGGACACGAACCGCGATACGAAATGGCGTTGCGGAGGGTCCTGGCGGTGGCCGCCCCCCGTTCGCCGGAGAAGATCTCCTAGTCCACATCCTCGACCTCGACCGTCTCGCCGGTTACGCGTTGCGAAAGGGCTGCGGCCATGAAGCGGTCGAGATCGCCGTCGAGCACGTCGCCGGGACTGGTCGAAGTGACGCCCGTTCGCAGGTCCTTCACCAGCTGGTACGGCTGAAGCACGTAGGATCGAATCTGGTGCCCCCAACCGATGTCGGTCTTGGCGGCATTGGCAGCATTGGTCTCGGCCTCGCGTTTTTGCAGCTCGGCCTCATAAAGGCGCGCTTTGAGCTGCTTCATCGCCGAAGCTCGATTCTTGTGCTGGGACCGCTCGTTCTGGCAGGCGACGACGATTCCGGTAGGAATGTGAGTGATGCGAACGGCGCTGTCGGTCGTGTTGACATGCTGTCCTCCCGCGCCCGACGAGCGATAGGTGTCGATGCGCAGTTCCTTCTCTTCGACCTGCACGTCGATGTCCTCGTCAACCTCGGGGTACACCCACACGCTCGAGAAGCTGGTGTGCCGGCGCGCATTGGCGTCATAGGGACTGATGCGCACCAGGCGGTGGACGCCGCTTTCGACCTTCAGATTGCCATAGGCATTCTCGCCCTTGATCAACAGCGTTGCCGACTTGATGCCCGCCTGTTCGCCCGCGTGAAAATCGATCGCCTCAACCTTCATTCCATGGCGCTCGGCCCAGCGTGTGTACATGCGCTGGATCATCTCGGCCCAGTCCTGGCTTTCGGTACCGCCGGCGCCGGCATTGATTTCGACATAGGCATTGTTGGCATCGGCCTCGCCCGCGAGCAGCGCTGCGACCTTGTCGCGGTCCGCGCGTTCGGCGAGCTCGGCAAGGCTGCGGATGGCGTCCTCTACCAGAGCCTCGTCGCCTTCGCTTTCAGCAAGCTCGATCAGTTCCGACGTGTCCGCAAGCTCGCGCTCAAGCGTGCGCGTGGCCCCGATTGCCTCCTCGAGCCGTCGCCGCTCGCGCATGACCTCCTGAGCCGCCTTGGGTTCGTCCCATAGCGTCGGGTCCTCGACCTTCGCGTTCAGATCCTCAAGCCGTTTCAGCGCCCGGTCCCAATCGAGGAACCGGCGCAGAAGCGCGGTCGCGGCATTGATCTGATCAATATGGGCCTGCGCTTCGGCGCGCATGGTCATGCTCTCTTCAAACTAAGTGTGGCGCAGGCCCTATTAGAGCGAGTTCTGCGTTGG
>DASVYN010000068.1:0-3175 GCA_036392155.1 Sphingomicrobium sp. | reverse complement strand
TAGCAGGGATTCCAGCTCGGCTCGCTCAAGCTGCACGACCAAGGGGCCGGGCCGTAGTGGTGATCGTTCTGGAACTGATGTGCGAGGCCCAACGGAGTCATGGTATCGACGACCGCTTCGCGTGAGCCCAGCATCATTGCGACGATCGGCTTCACCGCGCCAGGGTCATTGCTCCAGGTCATGCGTGTCCATTCGCCGGCAATCTGGCGCGCAGTGAGCGACGGGTTCCACGCGAGCCGCCCGAACGCATACCAATTGGCCTGATCGAAATTGGTCGCGGTCCATTCTCGATTGCTGCCGATATTCGAGACTCCGGCCATCGATGCGATCGTCGATTTGACCGGCGTGCCGCAGCGGGGCGAGCAGGTCTCGCTGTTGAGCGCCTCCGTCCACATCGGAGCGAGGAAGACGAGCCCGTCGCCCTGGCCGAGATATTCGCGTGTCAGCTGCACTTCGATTCCGACCCTTGTGCGCGACATTTGTCCGAACAACGGATGAAAAGGTTCACGCGGCTGGAAATCGATCGGGCCGTTCTTCACCTGGACGATGACGTTGCCGCGGAACTTGCCATCGAGCGGCCGGAACTCGTCATAGGCCTGCTTGGCTCGGTCCTCCTTCGAACTGCCGTAAACGAACGCGCGCCAGAAGACCGTGCCGCCGTGCGGCGCAAGCGCATCGGCAATGACGTTGGCGCCATCGGCCTGGGTCCTTTTATAGTCCCAGGGACCCGGCTGGCCTTCGGAATTGGCCTTGACGAGGAACCCGCCGAAATCGGGGATCAGGCGGTAGATCTCGTCCGCCTTGCCACGCCACCAGCCCATGACTTGCGGATCCATCGGGTCCGCAGTGCCGAGGCCGCCGACCTCGATCGGGCTACTGAAGCGGGCGGTGAGATAGATTCTAATTCCGTAGGGCCGGAAGAGGTTCGCAAGTGCTGCGACCTTCCTGAGATATTCGCCGGTCAGGACTTTCGGGTCGGCGTTCACATTGTTGAGGACGACGCCGTTGATCCCGATCGAGGCATTGGCCCGGGCATAGTCCACATAAAGCGGAGAGATTTTCGGAAGCGATGACCAGTCCCAGATCGACGGACCGGCGTAACCGCGCTCGACCGTCGAATCGAGATTGTCCCAATGGTTGAGCATCCTCAGCCGTAGCTTCGGAGCGTCGGCGATATCGAGGTGGGCAATGTCCTGCCTGGTCTGGATCAGCCGAAGGAAAGCGAAGGCGCCGTAGAGGACACCGATGTCGCCATTGGCTAGGATCATGGTGACCGAATGGCCGCGCAGCCGGGTCGATCGGATCGCATAACCATCATTGCCGATCCCGGGAACATGCCGACCGGTCGAAAGGACGACCGCGCCGTCCCTGAGGCCGGCCATCGTGATGCGCCGACCGAGCATTTGGGAAAGCCCGCGGTCCAGCTCATTCGCCGCAGCCCGGATTGTCGGGCTCGAGCGTCCGACCACGATGGCCGTCGCGTGCGGCACGTAAAGCAGGCGCCGGCTCTGCTCGACCGGTCTGTAGCGCAGCCACAGATCATGGCCGTCCTCGGCACGAGCGGCGCTCGCGAACCACAGGCATGCGAATGCTGCGACGAGCGATCGGATCAGAAACAGAATTCTCAACGCCACCTCGTTGACAAGAATCGGCGCGAGCCTAGCATTGGTAGCGCTACCATAGGAGGGGTCATGGAGCTTACGCGGCGACAGGCGCTGGCTTCGGGCGCGGCAGTTCTCGCAAGCAGTCGGTTGAATGCTGCGATCGGCTCGCAATCGCTCGACGCATTTGCGCATAAGAGCGGGCGCAGTTTCGGTTCGGCGGTCGCCTGGACCCCGCCGGGCATCGATGCCGGAAGCTTCACCAATCCCGCTTACGCGCGAATTCTCGAACGCGAATGTTCGCTGCTCGTGCCGGAAAACCAGCTGAAGTGGCAATGGGTCCGCCGATCGCCCGACAGATTCGATTTCCGCGCCTTCGACTCGATTGCCGATTATGCCGCGCGCCACAATTTCAAGCTTCGCGGACACACGCTCTTCTGGACGCCGGAGAAATGGTATCCGAAGTGGCTTGCCGAAACCGAGTTCAAGTCGCGAGCCGAGGCCGAGCGATTGCTCGTCAATCATATCGAGACCGTTTGCCGCCGCTACGGATCTCGAATCTACTCCTACGACGTCGTCAACGAAGCCGTGCAACCCGAAACCGGGCTGATCCGCGACACCAATGTCACCCGCGCGCTTGGCGGCGAGGCGTTCCTCGACCTCATGTTCCACACTGCGCGGCAAGCAGCGCCGCATGCCCAGCTCGTCTATAATGATTATATGAGCTGGGAGCGGGGGACCGAGGACGAAACCCACATTCGCGGCGTGCTGAAGCTGCTCGAGGGCTTTCGCAAGCGCAGCACGCCGGTCGACGCGCTCGGCGTGCAATCGCATATTCGACTGCTCAAGGATGCGCCCGTCCAACAGATTGTGCGCGAGTCCGAAGGTCCCTGGCGTCGCTTCATCGATGAGGTGGTTGCCATGGGCTATAAGCTCCTGGTCACCGAGTTCGACGTGAATGACCGAATGGCGCCCGCCGCGATCGGTCCACGCGACCGAATGGTTGCGGATTACGCCAGAGCCTATCTCGACATCATGCTGAGCTATCCGCAGCTTGGCGATGTGCTCTGCTGGGGAATGGTCGACCGCTACAGCTGGCTCAACGGGTTCGATCCGCGCAAGGACGGGACGCTCAAGCGCGGCACGCCTTATGACGCGGACTTCCGTCGCAAACCATTGCGCCAGGCTATTGCATCGGCGTTCGCTTCGGCCTCATCGCGGCACAATTGAGGAGGCTGCATGATCACCGAGCAATATCGTCCGAACGCGGAGCGCTACGACGGGCGCATGCCCTACCGCCGCTGCGGCCGGAGTGGCCTCGACCTTCCCGCAATCTCGCTTGGCCTGTGGCAGAATTTCGGCGGCGCCGACAGGTTCGAAACAGGAAGGGCGATCCTCCGGCGCGCCTTTGAACTTGGAGTGACCCACTTCGATCTCGCCAATAATTACGGCCCGCCCTACGGCTCGGCGGAAGAGAATTTCGGCCGCTGGATGGCGCAGGATTTCCGTCCGTTCCGCGACGAGCTGATCATTTCGACCAAGGCCGGGTACGACATGTGGCCGGGCCCGTACGG
>DASVYN010000067.1:0-2172 GCA_036392155.1 Sphingomicrobium sp. | reverse complement strand
GTCGGCAAATATGTCGCGGCGCAGCTCGCTGCGCCGCTGACGCTTCAGGCACCGTCCGACCTCGAACTGGACACTGCGCGGCAGTGGGGCCGGACGCTATCGAGCCGAGGCGATCTTTATGGCCGCGGAGAAGGGAGCGAGGGGCTTCGGCTGTACCTGGTCGGCGATGCATTCTCGCGCAATGTCGGACGGACCGATGTCAATTCGGCGTTCGAGATCCGCGGCATCGGAGCGACGATCGGCGCCGAATATGGAGTGCCAGGAGGCCTGGTCGGCATCGCCGGCAATTACAGCCGCCCCAAAGCAACCTTCGGCAACGACTCATCGCGCGACCGCGCACGCACTTGGCAGATCGGCGCCTACGGCAGTCTCGATGTCGGCGGCCTCTTCGGCCAGGCTTATATTGGCTACGGCAAAGACCGGAACCGCATCACCCGCTCGGGCGTGGTCGAGCCGATGACCGCCGGTCCGCACGGCAGCCACACTCTCGCCGGAGCCAAGGGTGGCTATCTCTGGTCGGTTGCCGCGCTGAAGCTGGGGCCGATCGTCGCGCTCGATTATGCACATGCGAAAGTGGATGCTTATACCGAGAGCGGGGATCCGGCGCTGACGCTCAACGTCGGCAGCCAAAGTGACAAGGCCCTCACTGGTCAAGCCGGCCTCGAGGCACGCGGTGATCTCGCAGGTCTCCACCCGTTCGTCGACCTGACCGCCGAACGGAACTTCACGGGGAACGACCGGCTCATCACCTTCGCCCAGACCAGCGCTCCGGCTATCGTCAACAGCTGGGCGGTGCCGGGCCGCAAGCAGACCTACGCGCGCCTGTCGGGCGGTGCGAGCGCGAATCTGCTCGGCAGGGTAAGCATCGACGCCTCTGCCTCGACGACGTTCGGCCGCAAGGGCGGCAACGAGGTCAGTGGGCAGCTCGGGCTGAAAGCGCGGTTCTAGTCTTAGCCTCAGCCTAACGCCGGCCGCCAAATCGCGTGCGGCTCTGCTTGCCGAACCGGCCCTTGCGCGTGCCGGGCTTGCCTTCGCTCGAATGGCCGAGCGGACGCGGAGCGACACGTTCAAAGTCGGGGATTCCAAGCTCGTCTTCTTCAAGACGGCGGATTTCGTCGCGCAGCCGCGCGGCTTCCTCGAACTCAAGGTCGGCCGCGGCCTTGCGCATCCGCTCCTCAAGGTCGCCGATATAGGCCTTGAGATTGTGCCCGACGAGATGCGGGCGCTCTTCGTCGCCGGTCTCGACCAGCACATGGTCGCGCTCGGAAACGTCAGCGAGCAGGTCGGTGATGTTGCGCTTGACGCTTTCCGGAGTGATCCCGTGCGCGGCATTATATTCGAGCTGCTTCTCGCGTCGGCGGCCGGTTTCCGCGAGCGCGCGCTCCATCGAGCCGGTGACGCTGTCGGCATAGAGGATGACGCGCCCTTCGACGTTGCGGGCGGCGCGGCCGATGGTCTGGATCAGCGAAGTTTCGGAGCGGAGGAATCCTTCCTTGTCGGCATCGAGGATTGCGACCAGGCCGCATTCGGGAATGTCGAGTCCCTCGCGCAGCAGGTTGATGCCGACAAGCACGTCATAGACGCCCAGGCGAAGCTCGCGGATCAATTCGATGCGCTCCAGGGTCTCGACATCCGAGTGCATGTAACGGACCTTCAGACCCGCCTCGTGGAGATATTCGGTCAGGTCCTCGGCCATGCGTTTGGTCAGCGTCGTGACGAGCGTACGATACCCTTTGCGCGCGGTCTCCTTGGCCTCCTGGACAAGGTCGTCGACTTGATCCTCGACCGGCTTGATCTCGACCGGCGGGTCGATGAGGCCGGTGGGGCGGATCACCTGCTCGGAGAAGACGCCGCCGGTCTCGTTCATTTCCCACGGGCCCGGAGTCGCCGAGACGAAGGTCGTCTGCGGGCGCATCGCGTCCCATTCGTTGAACCTCAGCGGCCGGTTGTCGATGCAGCTCGGCAGTCGAAAGCCATATTCGGCGAGCGTGATCTTCCGCCGGTGGTCGCCGCGCGCCATTGCACCGATCTGCGGCACCGTCTGGTGACTCTCGTCGATGAACAGCAGCGCGTTTTCCGGGAGGTATTCGAACAAAGTGGGTGGCGGTTCGCCCGGAAGGCGGCCGGTGAGGAAGCGCGAGTAATTCTCGATCCCCGCGCATGAGCCGGTCG
>DASVYN010000066.1:0-32859 GCA_036392155.1 Sphingomicrobium sp. | reverse complement strand
CGGCAGCAGGGCTTCTTCGAACGCGGCGTTTCGGCGATGAAGCCGATGACGTTGCGAGAGGTGGCCGAGGCGATCGGTATGCACGAGTCCACCGTCAGCCGGGTCACATCGAACAAGTATCTGCTGTGCGACCGCGGTCTTTATGAACTCAAATATTTCTTCGGTTCGGGCGTAGCTTCGGCCGAGGGCGACGGCGCAGCCGCCGAGGCAGTCAAAGCCGCGATCAAGGCGCTGATCGAGACCGAGACTGAGATCTTGAGCGACGACGCGATCGCCGGTCTGCTGAAGGACAAGGGCTTCGACGTCGCGCGGCGAACGGTGGTCAAATATCGCGAGGCGATGGGAATCGGATCGTCCATCCAGCGCCGGCGGCTGCGGAAAATCGCCGGTTAGTCGAAGTCCAGTCATGCGGCGCGACAATGCGGGTGCGGCTCGCAATGGATGAAATCATGCGCTGAGGCGCGCCCATATCGGGAGATGGTCCGACGCACGCCGCGCTGCCGGACTCATATGCACGCCGGCGGCCTCGATGTTCAGATCCTTGTGAACGATGATGCGGTCGAGTGCAGCAATTGGATGGCGTGCATGAAAACTCGGCCCGGTCGGTGCCAGGTGGAACTCGGGTTCGAGCTCCTCGAGACATCCGGCAACGGTGCGCCATTCGTTGGTGTCGCCCATCAGGACGGTCGGCATCTTCTGCGGCCGCTTTGCGATTGCATCGAGAATCGCGCGCATTTGCCGCTTGCGCCAAAGACCCGAGAGATCAAGGTGCATACCAACCACGCGAAGCGGTCTGTCATCGATCAAAAGCTCGGCAACGACCGCACCGCGCGGCTCCAGCGTCGGAAGATCGAGCACAGCGCAGTCTATGATGCCGACGTGCCGCTTCACCAGGATCGCATTTCCGTGCCAGCCGATGTTGCGCGTGTTGACCTTGAGCAGACGGTCGGCGTGGCGCCGCGCCTTATCGAACACGCGCTTGTGGCGCACTCCGAAATGCACCGGCTTATAGATGCCGTGGCTGTCGATCAGCTCGTGCGGCACGGTGGAGCCGCGGCCGCCGATGCGCTTGTCGGCCTCCTGCAGCGCGACCACGTCGGCATCGATTTCCTGAAGGACCCTGAGCACGCGATGCGGGTCGCGGCGGCCGTCGAGCCCCACGGCCTTATGCATATTGTATGACGCGAGGGTTATGGTCCGGCCGCTGCTCACGCGAGCGCCAATAGCCGTTGCTGCTGAATGTTTCCTAGACGTCCAAATTGGCGACGTTGAGCGCATTCTCCTGGATGAACTCACGGCGCGGCTCGACGACGTCGCCCATCAGGCGGGTGAAAATCTCGTCGGCGACGTCAGCCTGCGCGATCTCGACCCGAAGCAGCGAGCGGTTGGACGGATCGAGCGTGGTTTCCCAAAGCTGCTCTGCGTTCATTTCGCCAAGTCCCTTGTAGCGGGAAATCGACAGCCCCTTGCGGCCGGCGGCAAGCACCGCATCGAGTAATTCGGAAGGACGAGTGACACTCACCGGCTTGCCTTTGGTCTCGGCTTCACTCGGTTGCTCGTCGGTTTCGGTTCTCTCGACCGGCTCGGGCTTCTCCTCGGTTACCGCACCCTTCTTAAGCGTGCGCAAGGTCGAGGGCCTGGCATAGGCCGAGGCCTGTTCATTCGCGAGAGCGTCGAGCTTGCGTGCCTCCGCCGAGACGAGGAAGCTCGGTTCTATGATGTAGACGTCGGTCACTCCGCGCCACAGCCGCCTCAGCAAATAGCCGCCTTCGGCGGCCAGTTCGACCGACCAGCTCGCTTCGGGATCGCCGGCGTTCAGCCAGTCGGCGACCCTGACGATTGCCTTGCCCTTGCCGTCGCGGTCGAGGTCGGGCCTCAGCGCGCCGTTGATCGCCAGCGCTTCGATCAGCGCAGGATTATATTTGCGCGGAGCATAACCCATCAGAGTCCGCATGCGCCGAGCGTGATCGACCATCGTCTTGAGATCATTGCCCCCGCGCTGGCCCTCCGGCGTGTCGAGGACCAGCCCTTCGAGCCCCGCTTCCTCCAGATAGTCGTCGAGCGCCGCGTCATCCTTGAGATAGACTTCCGAGCGACCGCGGCTGACTTTGTAGAGCGGGGGTTGGGCAATGAAGAGATGCCCGGCTTGGATGAGCTGCGGCATCTGCCGGTAGAAGAAGGTCAGGAGCAGCGTACGGATATGCGCGCCGTCGACATCGGCGTCCGTCATGATCACGATCTTGTGATAGCGTAGCTTGTCGAGGTTGAACTCCTCGTGGCCGATCGACGTGCCGAGCGCCTGAATCAGCGTACCGATCTCCTTGGAGCCAAGCATTCTGTCGAAGCGCGCGCGCTCGACATTGAGGATCTTGCCCTTGAGCGGAAGAATCGCCTGATTGTGGCGGTTGCGGCCCTGTTTTGCAGAACCGCCGGCGCTGTCACCCTCAACCAGAAACAGTTCGGACAGAGCCGGGTCGCGCTCCTGGCAGTCGGCAAGCTTGCCTGGCAGTGATGCGATTCCCAATACCGATTTGCGGCTCGCCTCACGCGCCTTGCGTGCCGCTTCCCGTGCAGCAGCGGCATCGATCACTTTCTGGATGATCGCACGAGCGTCTCCAGGATGCTCCTCCAACCATTCGCTCATCTTGTCGCTCATCAGACTTTCAAGCGGCTGGCGAACTTCGGAGCTGACCAGCTTGTCCTTGGTCTGGCTGCTGAATTTTGGATCGGGCAACTTGACCGAGACGATCGCGGTCAGGCCTTCACGCATGTCTTCGCCGGTCAGCGTGACCTTCTCGCGCTTCAGCATGCCCGACTTTTCGGCATAATTGTTGATCGTGCGCGTAAGCGCGGCGCGGAAAGCTGCCATGTGGGTGCCGCCGTCGCGCTGGGGGATGTTGTTGGTGAACGGCAGGACGTTCTCGTAATAACTGTCGTTCCATTCGAGCGCGACGTCGATTCCGATTCCGTCGCGCACCGCCGAAATGGCGATGGGCTCGGGAAACAGCGCGCTCTTGGCTCGATCGAGATATTTGACGAACGCGGCGATGCCGCCTTCATAATAAAGTTCGTGTTCGACTCTTTCCTCGTGTCGCGCATCGGCGAGGATCAGCCGAACGCCGGAGTTGAGAAAGGCGAGCTCGCGATAGCGATGCTCGAGGCGCTCAAAATCGAATTCAGTGATCTTGAAAGTTTGGGGGCTGGGCAGGAAAGTAACGCGGGTGCCCTTCTTCCCCTCGGATGTTGGACCGACGACCTTCAGTGGGGCTTCGGCATCGCCATGGCGGAAACGCATGAAATGCTCCTCGCCGTCGCGCCAAATGGTGAGGTCGAGCCATTCGGAAAGCGCGTTGACGACGCTGACCCCGACGCCGTGGAGGCCGCCAGAGACCTTGTAGGCATTGTCGTCAGACGTGTTCTCGAACTTCCCGCCGGCATGGAGCTGGGTCATGATGACCTCGGCCGCCGAAACGCCTTCCTCGGGGTGGATTCCGGTCGGGATGCCGCGGCCATTGTCTTCGACCGTGACAGACCCGTCGGGGTTCAGCTGGATGAGGATCCGGTCGCAGTGACCGGCGAGCGCCTCGTCGATCGCATTGTCCGAGACCTCGAAGACCATGTGGTGAAGACCCGAGCCGTCGTCCGTGTCGCCGATGTACATGCCCGGGCGTTTGCGCACGGCGTCCAGCCCTTTGAGGACCTTGATGCTGTCGGCGTCGTAGGAATTGGAATTGGGGTCTGTTGCCATAGTCCAGATATAGGGCTTCTGGGCTCGAAGTCACGCGCATGCGCGCGTGCGCACGCGCGAAGCCGCTTCGGCTAGCCTTGCACCTGGCGTTGGCCGCTGAAGCGCCGGCGACCGCGGAACTTGCGATTGGGCCGGCCGCCCTCGGGCCGATGCGCCGAATGCCCGTCGCTGCGTTGCGGATGCCGCTGCTGGGAACCGTTGCGATTCTGGCGTCTTTGGCCTTCATTTCGCCGATCGGCCTTGGTTGAGGTCCGTTCGGTCTGAATCTTTGGCGCTGGCTTGAGGCGGTTGAATGCACTGGCTGCTGCCATGAAATCAGCGGGCAAGGGGCTGAGCGGAATTCGCTGGCGCGTCGTCCGCTCGATATCGCGAAGATTTCCCCGCTCGTCGGGGCTGCAAAAGGCGACGGCAATTCCGTCCGCTCCGGCGCGCGCGGTTCGGCCGATGCGGTGGACATATTGCTCGGGCACGTCCGGCAGGTCGAAGTTCACGACATGGCTGACGCCGGGTATGTCGATCCCGCGGGCCGCGATGTCGGTCGCGACGAGTACCGGCACACGGCCGGAGCGGAATGAAGCGATGGCGCGCTCGCGCTGCGCCTGGCTCTTGTTGCCATGGATTGCAGCTGCGGCAATGCCTGCGGCTTCGAGCTGACGAACGATCTTGTCCGCGCCGTGCTTGGTGCGGCTGAACACCAGCCCCCGCTCGACCGGGTTCGA
Source organism: Sphingomicrobium sp. (assembly GCA_036392155.1). Lineage (GTDB taxonomy): Bacteria > Pseudomonadota > Alphaproteobacteria > Sphingomonadales > Sphingomonadaceae > Sphingomicrobium. The sequence continues at coordinate 28,392 of DASVYN010000066.1, read as the reverse complement.
CTGCAAGTAGATGGCAAGTAGCGCAGTCTTCTCGGCCTGGTTGACCATGGTGACGCTCTGATTGATGCGCTCGACCGTGGTCGCGGACGGGGTGACCGACACTTCGGCCGGGTTGGTCAGATATTTGTCGGCAAGTTCCTTGATCGCCCTGGGCATGGTCGCCGAGAAGAACAGAGTCTGCCGCTTGGCCGGAACGAGGCTGACGATGCGCCTCAGCGCATGGATGAAGCCAAGGTCGAGCATCTGGTCGGCTTCGTCGAGGACCAGGATTTCAAGCTCGCGCAATGACAGCGCCCGCTGGTCGATAAGGTCGAGGAGGCGCCCCGGAGTCGCAACCAGCACGTCGAGGCCGCGCGCGACGGTGCGCACGCTTTTGTGATTGGGAACGCCGCCGAAGATCACGCCGACCGATAATTGCATGAACTTGCCGTAGGCTTCGGCGCTCGCCGCAATTTGCGCAGCGAGCTCGCGCGTCGGGGCAAGGACCAACATCCGAATTTGGCCCGGCTTGGCGAAGCGTTTCGCGGCGGCGAGGCGGTCGAGCGACGGCAGCATGAACGCCGCCGTTTTGCCAGTGCCGGTCTGGGCGATGCCGAGAAGGTCGCGTCCGGTGAGGACGGTCGGTATGGCCTGGCGCTGGATCGGAGTCGCTTGCGAATAGTCTTTCGCGGCGAGCGCATCGAGCAGTGGCTTTGAAAGCCCCAGTGAAATGAATGACATTGAATTTGTTCCAAATATTAAGCGCGCGACCGGCGCAGGAGTGCGCGAGCCGCGAGCGGGGTCGAAAAGCGCCCCGCGTGAATAGGAGAGCAGAAAAATCGAGGCGCGGGCTGTTTCCGACTGCATCGGTAACCTTCACGCCGCTTCAAAAGCGCCTCGTGCTGCAGTGCAATATAGAGAGAAAGCTAAGAAAGTCCACCTGCCGGTCAGACAGGACCGATCTGCCCCTGCTGAACGAGGAAGCGCGAAGCAGCGTCGATACCATTGAACAGCGAGGCTTCGGTGGCTGTCATCCACACCTGCCCGCGACCTTCGAGCCGGGCGAACAGCGCGGTGCGTCGCTTGGGGTCCAGGTGAGCAGCAACCTCATCCACCAGCAAGACAGGGGGTTCGCCGCGGCGGTCGGCAACAAGATCGGCATGGGCGAGTATGAGACCGAGCAGCAGCGCCTTCTGCTCTCCGGTCGAGGATTGGGCGGCCGGTATGCGCTTGGCGCGATGCTGTACGGCGAGATCCTGCCGATGCGGGCCTTCGGTCGCGCGCCCAGCGGTGGCATCACGGGAGCGATTGGTCTTCAGAACCGATGCGAGATCGCCTCCAGCCCAGCCATCGAGCGCAATCGCGGCGCGCGCAAATTCGTCATCGGGCACATCTGCGAGCTGACGATCGAGCGCTGCTACGCTGCGCGCTCGGGCTTCGGCGATCTTAGTACCATGCTCAGCCATCGCCAGCTCCAGCGCGGTAAGCCAGGCCTCGTCCCGGGACCCTTCTCCGAGCAATTTATTTCGAGCGCGCATCGCCGCCTCGTAGCGAGAGGCGTGATGGGCGTGACCCGGCTCCATCGCGAGCACCAGCCGATCGAGGAATCGCCGCCGCTCGCCCGCAGCCCCGGTGAAGAGTCGGTCCATCGCAGGGGTCAGCCACACCACCGAAAGCCACTCGCCGAGCGAATTGACTGGCGCGGCTGCGCCGTTGATCCGCACCTGCCGCCGCTCCGGCGCGGTTATCAGCGTGCCGGTACCGATGTCGATTTCACCCAGCTTCGCAGCCACGGCCCAGGCGCCGCTGCCGCCCTGTCGCGCCATTTCTGACGGCGCTGCACCCCGCAGGCCGCGGCCCGGAGCCAGCATCGACACCGCCTCGAGCAGGTTCGTCTTGCCCGCACCGTTCTCCCCGAACAGCAGCACGAAACCATCGTCCGGCTCGATCGTCGCCGAAGCGTAGGAGCGGAAGTCGGTGAGGGTCAGGCGGCTGACAGGCACGTGCGCGGCTTAGCCGCTATTGTTCCCGCCGGTCGATGACTTCGTAATGGGCAGCGCGCTCGTCGAAGCGCTTGAGCACCGCGCGGGCCTGCGGCGGCACATGGCTGATGCTATAGTCGTCGCCCATGAACGCCTTGATCGAATCGAGGCTGTCGAACCACATCAACGTCTGGAACTCGATCTCTTCGCCGAGATCCCGCTTGATCAGGTCGATGTGCCGGAAGCCCGGAATCTTCCGCGCCTCGATGCCGGGGATCACCTCGCTGTGGACGATGCGCTGATAGGCGTCGGCATTCTCCGAAATAGTCCAGCCGCGCCAAAGACGGCAGATCATCGTGCGCAAATCCGGCAAGACTGCTCGGTCCGACAGTCGGGGTCGCTGCGGGGCCGCACCGCCCGGCCACAGCGGCGGCTTTCGGAGTCCGTGATTAGAAGGGACACCTAGTCTCCGCCGGCCAGTTCACACCCGCATCGGCATGAGCACGTAGAGCGCGTTCGATTTGTCGTTCTCGCGAAGCAATGTCGGAGCAGCCGCGTCGGCGAGGTGGACTTCGACCGTGTCGCCGTCGATCTCTCCCAGGATATCGAGCAGGTAGCGAGCATTGAAGCCGATCTCGAGGCCATCGGCGGTATAGTCGGCGGGAAGCTCCTCCGTCGCGACGCCGTTCTCGGGCGAGGTCACCGACAAAATCACCTTGTCGCGCTCGACGCTCATCTTCACCGCCCGCGTCTTTTCGCTCGCAATCGTCGAAACCCGGTCAACACCGGCCGAGAAGCTTTTCGGATCGAGCTTCAGCAGCTTGTCGTTCGCGGTAGGGATGACGCGATTATAGTCGGGGAAGGTTCCGTCGATCAGCTTGCTGGTGAGAATTGCGCTGCCCAGGCCAAACCGGATCTTGGTCGCTGACAAGGAAATCTCGACCGTCCCCTCAAGCTCCTCGAGCAGCCGGTAGAGCTCGGTCACCGCTTTGCGCGGAATGATTACATCCGGCATGCCGTCGGCACCGTCGGGTTTGGCGACCGTCACGCGCGCGAGGCGGTGACCGTCGGTCGCGGCCGCGCGAATCTGATCATCAATCACATGGAGGAAGATGCCCATCAGATAATAGCGGGTCTCCTCGCTCGAGATTGCGAAGCGAGTCTTCTCGATGATCTGGCGGAGAGTCGCCGCGGGCAGCTCGAATCGCGTCGGCAGATCGCCTTCGGCGATCACCGGAAAATCGTCTCGGGGAAGGGTCGAAAGGTTGAAGCGCGAGCGGCCGGCATTGACCTGCATCTTGCCCTCGGCAACGGTTAGCTCGACCTGGCTGCCCTCCGGGAGCTTGCGAACAATGTCGAAGAAGGTGTGTGCCGACACGGTCGTCGCTCCGGACTGGCTCACATTAGCCTGAACCGTTTCATCCACCTGTAGGTCGAGGTCCGTGGCCATCAGCCGGAGCGACCCGTCCTCGCGCGCTTCAATCAGCACGTTGGAAAGGATCGGGATCGTGTTCCTACGTTCCACGACCGATTGGACGTGGCCCAGGCACTTGAGGAGAGTCGCCCTCTCGATCGTCGCTTTCATGTCGCTACAGCCCCATCATCCGCCCAAAACCAGCATGCGCTTCGAGGCACTATAGCGAGCCGATCTAGAGGCGGAAGTGGGATGATGCGGAAACCTGCATCTGGCGGGCCGTAACAGTGCAGGTACAAGATCTAGTGGCTATTTCTTTCCCGCTTTCTGCCCAACCGAGGGTCCCTTGCCCGGCTTCGAAGGCATCAGCACGGCATCGATGTGATGGACGACTCCGTTGGTGTAGATTTCGTCCGCCCCGGTCATCCTCGCCTTGTGGCCTGCGGAATCCGTCAGCACGATCTTGTCGCCCTCCTTCGTCGCGGTCAGCGTACCGCCGCTCATGGTCGCCAGCATGGCCTTGCCCTTGCCGCGATCGATCGTTTTGTCGATGTCGGCGACAAGCACTGTGCCCGATAGGATCAGGTTGGTAAGAATAGCCGTCAGCTGCGCGCGGTTCTTGGGTCTGATGTCGAACGTGCCTGCCGGAGCGCTGCTGAACGCGGCGTCATCGGGCACGAAGACGGTATAGGGACCAGGACCCGCGAGCGTCTGGTCGAGACCCGCTGCCTTGGCTGCCGCCATGAACCGGCCGGTCGGCGCGAGGCCGGCGGCGATCGTCTTTGTGCCGGCGACTTTCTGCGCTTTCTCGGTCTGGACCTTGGGCTCACCGTTAGGGCCCTTGCTCTCCTTATTACACGCTCCAAGCGCGAGCAGCGCAGCAGCGCCGATGCCGAGCGCGAATGCATGGCCTTTCATGCACTCCTCCTTTTCGTTCTGGACAAGGAATGGCCTGGCTGCGGATTGGGTTCCAACAACCAGGCCATTTGTCATCACGCGGTCAGGTCAAGAGCGATGCGACGACCGCAGTTACCAGCATGGTTGCCGGGTCGACCTGGTAAATGTAGCCGTTATTGTAACGGTACCAGGCCGTTGGCGTGTCATAGTAAGTCGCCCGATAGGCATAGGGAACATTGTATACGTCATAGCCCATCGGCAGCTGCTGACCGATTGTGAAACCTGGCGACAGCAGCGCAGCGACCGACGTGATCATGCTGCTGCGTGGGTCGACCTGATAGATTGCACCAGGCGCATACCTATAATTGTAGTCCGGAGTATCGTAGTACAGCGTCCGGTACTGGTACGGAACGTTGTAATAGCTGTATGCTGACGGCAGCAGCTGACCCACGCCATAGCCGCCCGCGTACATCGGGACCACGTCCTCCACCATTCCGGTGAAACAATCCACCTGATAGACGACGCCGTAATAGTAGCGGTTACAGAGGTTGTCATAATCCGGATAGAAAGCGTCGAACCCGTAATAGTCGGGGACGTAGCTTTCCATATAGGCGGCCGGCAGATATTGACCCGGCAGATAACCGCCCGCGAGGAGCGGGATCAGCGCAGCGATCAGACTGTCGGTCCGGTCGACCTGGTACAGGTAGCCGCCGCCATATCCGTAATAATAATCGGGCGTTGCCGGATACAGATACTGAAGCGTTGCCGGTAGCGGGCTGAACCCCGCGAATGCCGGGATGGCCGAGACAGGTTCTCCGACGAACTGCGCGACCTGAGTCAGCGGAAGAACGCGTCCGTTATCGCCGAAGCTGAGCACCGAGAAGCGGTTCGGATCCCAGTTCTGGTCGACGAACTGCGGGTTTGCGAAGCTCGCGGCGTTCCCAGCGCCGCTAACCAGCGCGGCACCCCCGAGCGCAGCGCCGCCGAGCGCTAAAGCGTTGCGCCCGTTGCCTCGAACGTTGGCGATGGCCTGTTGCTGCACGGGCTGCATGGCGTTGCCGCGGAGCTGTTGCCCCTGGAAGCCGCGGCCCAGCTGCGCCGCAACCCGTCCACCACGACTCTGCCCATGGCCGCCGCCAGAAATTGCAACCGCCTGGCCGCCAAGGCCGTGTCCACGACCGCCGAAAGCGACAGCCTGGCCGCCATGGCCATGTCCGCGACCGCCGCCGCCAAAGGCGATTGCACGGCCGCCGTGGCCATGCCCGCGGCCGCCGCCGAAAGCCATTGCCTGGCCCCCGTGGCCATGACCACGACCGCCACCACCAAAGGCGACTGCACGACCGCCGTGGCCATGCCCGCGGCCGCCGCCGCCGAGAGCCATTGCCTGGGCCCCATGGCCGTGACCGCGACCGCCGCCGGCAAACATCGGCGCATAACCGCCGCCATGTCCGTGACCGCGGCCGCCGCCGCCCGCAAACATCGGCGAATAGCCGCCCCCGTGGCCGCGGCCGCCCCCGCCAAAAGCCGGACCGGCGAAACCGCCGCCATGACCGCGGCCGCCGCCGCCTGCGAAGACGGGCGGACCGCCGCCGCCGCCACCTCCACCATGACCGTGGTCGCCACCCCCGCCGCCGCCGTGCTGCTGGGCCTGCGGCGGCCCGCCGCCGCCATGAGGGCCCCCACCGCCATTGCCGCCTGGCTTTGCCGCAGCTGCGCTCGCGATCGCTAAAGCGGCGACTCCCGCGGCGAGAAACAGCCTGGTCATCGCAAATTCTCCTTTCGAACCGTCAAAACGGCCCGTTGGCCGCACCGTTCCAACGCCTAATGGCAAGGAACGTGCCGACTAGCGCACCAGGATGAACCTAAAATTTCTAGATTATTCAGATAGTTGTGTCGTCGACCCAAGCGGAACGCAAGTGCTTGATCGCGATCAACATCAGTCCTGCCGCAATCAGGTAGAAAGCGGTGCTGCCGACTGCTGCGTAGCGAAGAGATTCGACGCCGTAGCGTTGTTTGAGCAGATCCGAGACGTGGCCAATCAGCAGCGGCCCCGCGCCCAGACCGATCAGATTGTTGATCAAGAGAAAGCTGGCCGAAGCGGTGGCGCGCATTGGCCTAGGCACGAGGTGCTGGACCGCGGTCGTGACCGGCCCAAGCCACAAGATGTTGAGTGCATTGCCGACGAGCAGGAACGGCCAGGCAATCCACAAATCCGGCGCCATCAGCCCCAAAGCCCATGCCGGGCCGCTGAGCAGCCAAGCGATCGCCGGGAGCTTCGCATACCAGCCGCGGTCAGCGCGGCCGAGCCGGTCGGCGAACCAGCCACCGGCGAAAACGCCGGCGCAGCCCCCAAACAGGAGAACCGACGCCAGGAAATCTGCGGTCGGGAGCAGGTCAAGCTTGAAGCTAAGCTGAAGTACTGACGGGGTCCAAAGCGCGAGCCCGTAGCCGCACAGCGAACTTGCCGAGGAAGCGAAGGCGAGCAGCCAGAAAGCGGGCTTCAGTGCGATCATCGGAAAGACGCTCGCCAGCGGCGCCTGGGCGACTTCCGGTGCGGCACGCGGCACATCGCGGACCAGGAAGCGGAGCGCGGGAGCGAGAATGATCCCGGCTATGCCCATGGTCACAAACGCTGCGCGCCAGTTGATCGCATGGGCAATATAGGCGCCGATCAGCGTGCCGGCGGCGAGCCCGAGCGGAATGCCGAGCGAGAAGATGGCAAGCGCACGGGCGCGCCGATCGGGCTGATAATAGTCGGCGATCAAAGCATAGGATGGGGCAACACCGCCCGCCTCGCCGACACCGACCCCGAGCCGATAGAGGAACAATTGACCATAGCCGTGAGCGGTCCCGCACAGAAGAGTGAACGCGCTCCACACAGCAAGCGCGCCGGCAATGACGCCGCTGCGGCTGGTCTTGTCGGCGAGATAGGCGAGCGGAATTCCGAGCACCGAATAGAGAAGCGCGAAGGCGAGGCCGCCGATGGCGCCGAATTCGGTCCGAGTGAGGTGCAGATCGGCCATGATCGGCAATGCGAGAATCCCAAGGATTTGCCGGTCGAGGAAGTTGAAGATGTAAGCGAGGAGCAGCAGGGCGAGCATCAAGGACGCGCGCCGCTGCGGCTCGGCAATCCTGTTGGTCATTTCAATCCCCCCAGCAGCTCCAGGAGCCGATCGACGTCGCCATCGTCCTGATAGATTGCGAACCCGATCCGAAGCACGTCGCCGCGTACATCGGTGATGCAGCGCTTTGCCTTCAGCTCCGCATACCAGCGCTGCGCATTGGGGCTACGGACGGCGAGGAACCGGGCGTGTCGGTCACTCTCTCCGTCGAGGGGGTTCAGCAGTTCCGCTTCGCCAAGCGCCGTTGCGCCGACCGCTCCGAGAAAGTGCCGCTGCAGTGCGTTGCAGTGGTCGGAGATGCGTTTGGTGGTGAGACCGTTCTGTGCAAGCATCGCCCGCACGGCGATGAAGCGATAGAGGCCCGAGGGGTCGAAGGTGGCACCGAGAAAGCGGGATGCGTCCTTGGCATAACCGACGCTGCCCGGAGGGAGGCTCAAGTCCTCGAACTCGGCAAACCAGCCGGTTATCCGCGGGCGCTCCCCGAAACCGGGCGGCGCATGCATGAATGCGCAGCCTTCGCCGGCCATTGCATATTTGTATCCGCCGCCGAGATAGAATGCGGTCTTGGCTGCGCTTCGGCTGAACGGCCGATCGAGCGCCATGAATGCGTGGTAGCCGTCCACCACGATCCAAGGCCCGTCCGGTTTGCCTGCAGCAGCCAGCTTCTCGACATGGTCGAAGACGCGGCCGTTTCCGAAAAGCACTTGGCTGACGAAGATGAAATCATGCTCGCCGCTATCCGCTCTGTCCAAAAAGCGGTCGGAGAAGCTGTCGAACGGTTCAACCGGAACGCGTTCAACCATCGCGGCACCGGCCTCCTCCCATCGCGCGAGCTGTCGCCGCGCGCTATGGAACTCGCCCTCGCTGGTGAGCACCCGGATCGGCCAACTCGAGCATGCCGCGAAAAACAGGCGCACGAGCAGCTCGTGCGTGTTCGGTGCGAACACAATCGCCTCGGGCTGACCGGTGACGAGCTCGACCGCGACTTCGGTCTGCGCCTGCGGCCAGACCTCGTCCATCACCCTGTCCCATTTGCGGTCGGCGAGCCGCGCCGCATCCTCCCACGCCCGCATGTGACCGTCGAGGCTGGCGTCGGGCCAGAGGTGATGGCTATGCGCGGCGAAATGCAGGCGCTCGGGGTCTGCTCCCAAGCTTCGGCTGAACAGCGCCTTGAAGCTCAAAGAGCGGTCCTCAGCGACCACAGCTCCGGGAACACGCGCTTCTCCAATGTGGCACGCAAATAGGGTGCACCAGCCGAGCCGCCGGTACCTGGTTTGTTGCCGATGATCCGCTCGACCGTCAGCACATGCTTGTGCCGCCAAGCAACGAGCGCGTCATCGATATCGATCAGCTTTTCCGCGAGCTCGTACAGGTCGAACCAGCGTTCGGAGTCGCGATAGACTTCGAGCCAGGCCGCGGCGAGCGCTTCCACCGAGCGGTCGCCAAGCTCGAAGCCGGCACGCTCGAGTGCAGCGAGCGCCGACTCGCGCAGGCTCGGTTCGACCAGCGCCTTCTCGAGCGCAGCACGTTCGCGGCTGCCTTCCTGGTAATGATTGACGAAATTCGGCTCCTTGAGACCGAGCCGGAACTCGATTTCCCGGAACTGCTCCGACTGAAAGCCCGAAGAGGTACCGAGAACGTTCCGAAACTTCAGATAGTCGACTGGTGTAAGCGTCGAAAGCACGTCCCATGAGAGGGTCATGACCGCCTGAATCCGGCTGATTCGGGCCATTGCTTTATAGGCCTCGGCGAACCGATCCGCAGTCACGAGCGCGATTGCGAGGCGCAGCTCGTGGAGCAGCTCCTTCATCCATAGCTCCTTGGTCTGATGGATGACGATGAACAGCATTTCGTCGTGAAGGTCCGACAGCGGCTGCTGCGCTCCAAGGAGCTGATCGAGCTTTAGATAATCGGCATAGGTCATGCCGGCTGGCGTCGCGGTCATTGCCGCGGCTTAAGCGAAACAGGTGCGGCTAGGAAGCCGCTCAAGCCGTCATGAGCCGGGGTTCTGCGAACCGCCAATCCCGCCGGAGCCGACGGTGCCGATGTTGCCGAAGAGCTCCTCGAAGAAGCTGCGCTTGCGCCCCAAGGTCGGAGTGCTGCGCTTCGTTGGATCGACGTTCAACACCAGCTCCCTTCCGGTGCGCTGGACCGAAGCGACATTACCCTTCTGATCGAAGCGGACGATGAGCACGGTTTGCTTGACGACCTTGGGGTTGCGGAAGGCGACGTCGTTCACGTCGCGGGATACATAATACCAGTCGTTGGGCGTGAACTGGCCGATGAAACTCGGCCGGCCGAGTGACTTCTCGACCGAATCCTTATTGTCGACGCCGGCCTGGATCGCGCTCGCAAGCTGCGGATCCAGCACCACGCCCTTGTGCTGGCGAATCTGTGAGCAGCCGGCGAGCGCCACCGTGCCGAGGATCATCGCCGTCTTCAACCCGCCAAGTCTCATTTCAAGGGAACCTTCGTTTTGATTGCCGCCTTGCCTGCGGCTTCGCCGGCCTCAATATGCGGGACCCTGGGAGCGACGCAAGACAATGCTCCTTAAAGAAGGACCTATGCTCAACTTCCTGTTCCGGGGATTAACGGCCGAACCAGCACGCGGCACGGCACTATTTGCAGCGCTCACCACTGAGGCGCGGCGGCCCCACTGGTATGTTGAAGGGGATGTTCCGGACACGCTCGACGGCCGCTTTGCAGTGCTTTCAACCTTGATCGCGCTCGCCTTGCTGCGGCTCGAGGGCGAAGGAGATTGCGGCAATCGCGCATCGGTGGCGCTGATCGAACGGTTCATCGAAGTGATGGAGAGCGAGCATCGTGAGCTCGGCGTCGGCGACCCGACGCTTGGGCGAACCGTGCGCAAGCTGGTCGGCATCCTCGCGAAGCGTACCGAGCTGTGGCGTTCGATGAGCGCGGGAGAGCGCGATTGGGCTGAAGCGACGCGGGAAAGCCTGTATCGGGGCGATGTCGCCCAAGAGGCGCTGGCGCATAGCGCCCGAGCGCTCAGGCAGCTTTTTGAGCGGCTCGCCGCGAGCTCGCTCGTCGAGCTCGGACAGGGAACCATCGAATGAACGACCGCTTCGCCCACCAACTTCGCCTCGACCAGATTCGTGACGGCGAGCGGCTCGACCTCATCGCCGGCGATGCCGAGCGCAGCGCAATTGCCAAGCGGCTCGGCCTGCCTTGTTTGGACCGGCTTGAAGCGCATGTGACGCTATCGCGCACAGGCGAGATTGTCCGTGCGGAGGGAAGGCTGCTCGCTTCGCTCGATCAGCGCTGCGTCGTCACTGGCGATCCGGTCGCGGCCCATGTCGACGAGCCGTTCGCTCTAATATTCATGCCCGAGCCGCCGAGCGGCGGCCCCGACGAGGAGATCGAGCTCGGCGAAGCCGACTGCGACACTTTATTCTATGATGGCGCAGTCATCGACCTCGGCAGCGCGCTCGCTGACACGCTTGCGCTCTGTCTCGATCCCTATCCCAGAAGTGCAAGCGCGGAAGCCGCGCTCAGGGAAGCGGGCGTGACGACCCAGGAGCAGGCGAGCCCGTTTGCAGTCCTTGCCGGCTTGAAACGGCGCAAAGAAGAAAATTAGTTCCCGTTCGTCAGAACGGAACGTCGTCGTCCAGATCGGTGTCGAACGCCGCCGGCTGCGGGCGCGCCGGGGTGCGCTCGCGCGCCCCTGCGCCGAAATCGTCATAATCCTCGCCAAAGGCGCTCCGCCCGCCGCCCGCCCCTTCGCGGCTGTCGAGCAGGACCAGCTCGCCGCGGAAGCGCTGCAGCACAATTTCCGTCGTGTAACGGTCGTTGCCCGACTGGTCGGTCCATTTGCGGGTCTGCAGCTGACCCTCGAGGTAGACCTTGGATCCCTTCTTGAGATAGTTCTTCGCAACCCGGCCGAGATTCTCGTTGAAAATCACGACATTGTGCCATTCGGTCCGCTCCTGGCGGTTGCCGTCCCGGTCTTTCCATTGCTCGGACGTGGCGATTCGCATGTTGACCACTTCGCCGCCGTTGTTGAGCGAGCGCGCTTCCGGATCCGCGCCCAGATTGCCGACCAGGATCACCTTGTTCACGCCCGCCATGTCACGCTCCTCCGAGTCCCGCAGCGACCGCAATCCAATAGGTCGCTCCGGCAGCGAGATAGGCCAGTGCGAACAGATATGTCACCATGAATAACGGCCACTTCCAGCCATTGGTTTCGCGGCGAGTGACGGCAATCGTCGAGATGCATTGCGGGGCGAAGACGAACCAGGCGAGAAAGGCCAGCGCAGTGGCGAGCGACCAACGGTGCTGGAGGCGGTCCTGAAGTTTGGTGGCGCTCGCCTTTTCGTCGGGCGAATCGATCGAATAGACCGTCGCAATCGCGCTTACCGAGACTTCGCGGGCAGCCATCGCCGGAAGAAGCGCGAGGCTGATGTCATGGTTGAAGCCGATCGGTCGCACGACGCGCTCAATGCCATTGGCAATATGGCCGGCGACAGACACCTCGCTCTGTTTCTGTCCGGGGCCTGCCTGAGGGATGCTTGCAAGCGCCCAAAGGACGATTGTGGTGCCGAGGATGATCGTCCCCGCGCGCTTCAGGAAGAGTTGCGCGCGGGTCAGGATGCCGATCGCAATATCCTTGAGCAGCGGCCACTGATATTTGGGGAGCTCCATCATGAACCCGCTGCCGCCGCCTTTCAATATTCCGCGGCGGAGCACGAGCGCGGCGACCAGTGCGCCGGCAATGCCCGTTAGGTAGAGGCCGAACATCACCACGCCCTGCAGCCCCACGCCCCAGGCAAGGCGGCTATCGGGAATGAAGGCGGCGATAATCAGCGTGTAAACGGGAAGGCGCGCGGAACAGGTCATCAGCGGCGCGATCAAAATCGTCGTCAACCGATCCTTGGGATCGTCGATGGTTCGCGTCGCCATGATGCCGGGCACTGCGCAGGCGAAGCTCGACAAGAGGGGAATGAAGGCGCGACCCGATAATCCGACGCCATGCATCAGCCGGTCCATCAGGAAGGCGGCGCGAACCATGTAACCGGTGCCTTCGAGAAGCAGGATGAAGAAGAAGAGGATCAGAATCTGCGGCAGGAAGGTGATCACCGCCCCGACTCCGGCGATTGCGCCGTCGACGATCATCGAACGCATGAAGCCCGGGCTTAGCGCTCCGCTGACCAAGTTCGAGAGCGCTGCAACTCCGGTCTCGATCCACGACTTTGGCGCCTCGCTCCAGGCGAACACCGCCTGAAACATGACGAACATGATCGCAGCGAGGATGATCGGGCCGGCGACCGGGTGGAGCAGGATTGCATCAAGCCGGTGCGTCCAGCGGCGGACCGGAGTTTCGCTCACTACCGCCGCAGTCGCTATCTCGCGAGCGCGCCGCTGAAGATGGATGAGATCGCTCTTCACATGCTCGTGGACGCCGCAAAAAGGCGCCGAGAGCATGTCGTCGAGCGCTGCATGGAGCTCGGCAATTCCGCGCCGACGGACAGCCACGGTTTCGACCACCGGGACGCCGAGCTCACGCTCCAGCGCTTTCGGGTCGAGCTCCAGACCATCGCGCCTTGCGAGATCGACCATGTTCAGCGCGACGACCGTCGGCAGCCCGAGCTCGAGCAGCTGCAGCGAGAAGCGCAAATGGTTATCGAGGTTCGAGGCATCGACGACGATCACCAGCGCGTCCGGTCGCCGCTCGCCTTTCTGTTTGCCCAGCAGCACGTCGCGGGTGACGGCTTCGTCAGGACTAGCCGAATCGAGGCTGTAGGCGCCCGGCAGGTCGACCAGCTCGACTGGGCGGCCGTCGGCGAGGGTCAAACGTCCCGAATGCCGCTCGACCGTGACCCCGGGATAATTGCCGACCTTCTGCCGCGCGCCAGTGAGCGCATTGAACAAGGCACTCTTGCCGGCATTGGGGCTGCCGGCGACGGCAACGAGCGGGAGCGGATTCACTTGCTTGGAATGACGCTGATGGCGCCCGCGTGCCGTCGTCGAATTGCAACGGTCATTCGTCCGACACGGATTGCGATCGGGTCACGACCGAAGGGCCCGAGGTGCAGCGGCTCCACGGTGACTCCTTCATCGAAGCCGAAATGCCTGAGACGGCAGGCCTCGCCCGCGTCGAGCGCAGCCCAATCAACCGACGAAACGCGCGCCTTTGTCCCGACCGCTAGACGGTCGAGGCTGATCAAATCGGGATGGAACGGCGCATTCATTGTTGCGAGTGATTATCATTAACGGCTTAAAAATTCCAGAGTGGAAATAGCTGCTCGCGGCCTAAGTCTCGATACGCAGCTTTACCTAGGCGGATAGCGCAGTCGGCCCAAGAAGCGCGACACGCTGAAGCGCTCCGAAGAGCCGCGCCATTCGGCTTTGAACTTCTCGAAACGCATCACCTCGCCGATTCGGCGATCGAGGAACGCCGCGGTCTCGACCCAAGCCTCGCTCTCGTCGTCCAGCCACACGAGCAGGGTCGAGCCATAGACTGCGCACAGCGTCATCCGCTTCGTGTAATGATTGAAATCGGTGCTGGTGTCGCCTGCGAGCCGCCACATGAGATCCGTGGTTCGCCAGGCGATTCGGGCTGCGAGCGGGACATTCTGCGGCATTGCCAAGATCGCCAGGGCCCGCCGTACGGCCTCGCGCGCCGGTCCCATGATCTCGAGCCGGCGCCACACCAGCGCGCGGATCTTCTCGCGAATCTTGAGGTTCGAGAGGCGCTCGGAAGTGAAATAGGCTTCCAGGGCGCGATCAATCTCTTGGACATAGACGTCGATCATCCCCGTCTGGCTCTTGGGCATTGCCAGGCGGGCCTGAACAGGATCGATTCCAAGCTGACCTGCAGCGCTGTCGATCGCATCACGCGTCCAGCCGTCGAACACTGCATTCTCGCCGAGTGCGAGCGCCAGCCGGCGGCGCAGCAGTTCGAGGGGGCTTGGCGCTTCCACCCGGTTCAACTGGGCTGAACGGCGGGCTCGCGCAACCCCCGCTCGGGGAGTCGAACGAGGACCAGAGCGACAGCGATCGCAAGCGCACCGAGCCAATCCACCGGGGACAAAGTTTCGCCATAGGCGATCCAGCCAGTGAAAGCGGAAATGGCGGGCTGAATGAGAAGCGCAAGGCCGACGACGAGCGGCGGCAAGTGACCGATTCCGTAGACGAGCAGCCCCTGGCCGATCACCTGGCTCGCGAGCGCGAGCAGAAGCACGTAGGTCCAGTCAAGCGGGATGACCTGCTCCCCGGCCAGGAGCGCGACGGGCAGCAGCATGAGCGCTCCGAGTGCGCTCGACAGGAAAAGAAGCGGCATCGGCCTTAAAGAGCCGCGGCATTGCTGTACTGCGATGAGATAGCAGGCGTAGAGCATTCCCGCGGTCAGAGCGAGCAAATCGCCCGCGAAATTGCGAGGTGATAGCTCAAAGCTGCTGCCCATCAGCAAGGCGGCACCGACGGCGGCGAGGCCAAGCGCCAGGCCTTGCGTCCGCGACGGCAGACGGCGCGCAATCCACAGCCCCCAAATAGCAAAAGCGAAGCCCGAAAGATTGCCGAACAAGGTGGCGTTGCCGAGCTTGGTCATGTGGATGCTGACGTGCCAGGCGGCGAGATCGGCGGCGAAGAAGAACGCGGCCAGCGCCACAAGCAGTGCAAGCTTGCGCCGCGGCCAATGGACCGGCTGGCCGGTCATTGCTGCGATCAGGAACAGGAACGGGAGCGCAAGTGCAAGGCGCCAAAATCCCGCCGCGACCGCACCCACCCCCGACAAGCGCACCAGCCAGGGTCCAAAGGCCAGCGCGCCGCTGCCGATAACCACTGCCGGGAAAGCGAAAGGATGGTCGTGGGAGCGCACAGCCGCTGGTTAGGAACTTTGGAGGCATGGCGAAACCCGCAAGTGCCGGTGGAATTCATAAGCGTGCCTTATCGGGTTCGCGATTGAAGCGCGGTTCCAGTGGTTTTGTTCTGCAACTATTTGTCCGGCCGGCTGCATCGGGGGCAATCGGCGAGAAATTCCATGTCCAACCTGTTCGATCCTCTGACCTTGGGCGCGCTCGAGCTTCCCAACCGAATTGTGATGGCACCGCTGACCCGCGCGCGGGCCGGACGCGAAGCGATCCCCAACGCATTGATGGCTGCTTATTATGCGCAGCGCGCAAGCGCAGGTCTGATCGTCTCCGAAGCGACTGGAGTGAGCCGCGAGGGTCTGGGCTGGCCAGGTGCGCCGGGCTTATGGAATGACGAGCAGGTCGAGGGCTGGAAGCTCGTCACCAAGGCAGTCCATGGTCATGGCGGTCGGATCGTCGCCCAGCTGTGGCACATGGGGCGGCTGGTGCATCCGAGCGTCAGCGGCTTGGACCCGGTCTCCTCTTCGGCAGTGACGGCTCCGGATTATGCCCGCACCTGGGACGGCAAGCGAGCCTATGTCGAACCCAGAGCGGCAAGCGCGCATGACATCAAAAGGATCGTTGCCGATTATGCCAAGGCGGCCCGAAATGCGATTCTGGCGGGTTTCGACGGCGTCCAGATCCACGGCGCAAACGGTTATCTGATCGACCAATTCCTGCGCGACGGCGGCAACTTCCGCACCGACCAATATGGCGGCGCGACTGTCAATCGTCTGCGTTTCATGACCGAGGTGATCGAAGCGGTCGCTGCCGAGGTCGGGATCGAACATGTCGGAATTCGCTTCTCCCCCAACATCCACGTCCAGGGCGTCGAAGATGGCGATCCGATCGCGCTCTTCACTGCGCTTGCCGGGCGGCTCGAGGCGCTGAAGGTGCCGTGGATCGAACTTCGCGAGCCGCAACAGCCGACCGCGTCAGGCGCCATTCCGACAGCCGCCGTAAGCCCCGCGATGCGGCCGCTCTACTCGGGCAAGATCGTCATCAATTGCGATTATGACTGGAGCGAGGCGCACCGGCGCTTCACCGCGGGCGATGGAGATGCGGTCAGCATCGGGCGGCTGTTCATTGCCAATCCCGACCTGGTGAAGCGGATCGCACTCGGTGCCGCGCTCAGCCCGGGTGACTCTTCGACCTATTATTCGGGCGGAGCCGAAGGCTACGTCGACTATCCGATGATCAGTGAAGCCCGCGCCGCTTAAGGCGCATATTGCTCTCGAAGCTCATAAAGGGCGAGCGCGGCTTTGGCTGCAGCGCCGCCCTTATCGTGCTTGGCGGGGTCGCAGCGGACGATTGCCTGCTCTTCATTCTCGACCGTGAGAATGCCGTTGCCGATGGCAAAGCCCTGCAGCGTCAAGTCCATCAGCCCGCGCGCACTTTCGTTCGAGACCAGCTCGAAATGATAGGTCTCGCCGCGGATCACTATTCCGAGCGCGACGAAAGCGCAGAAACGGCCGCTGCGAGCGGCGAGCGCGATCGCGCCGGGAAGTTCGAGCGCGCCGGGGACGGTCAGCGTCTCATGCCCGTGCCCGGCGGCCTCGATTACCTTGCGGGCGCCGTCCAGCAGCATGTCGTTGAGGTGCGGATAGAAGCGCGCCTCGACCAAAAGGATGGTGGACATCAGCAAGCCACTTCGATCGGGCGTTCCTCGACGATTGCGAGGCCGTAGCCCGACAGGCCGACCGGCGAGTGGTGGGCGTTTGACAGGAGGATCATATCGTGGATGCCGAGCGCTGCGAGGATCTGAGCGCCGGTACCATAGCCCCGCACCGCGTCACCGCCCTCGGCGGGTTTGCCCGCGCGAAGATCGATCGATCGCGACAGCGAACCCTGCGCAGCGGCGTGAAGCGCAACGACCACGCCCGAGCCTTGCTGTTCGATCATGCGCATTGCGCCCTGGAGCACTCCGGAGCGCGGTGACGATTCGCCGATCACGTCGGCGAACAGATCAAGACTGTGCATGCGGACCAGCACCGGCTCGGTCGGATCGAGTGTGCCATGGATCAGCGCCAGCTGCTCCTCCCCGTTAGCCTTGTCGCGAAAGACCTGCGCCTGCCACGGAGCGCCGCTGGCGGCTGTGAAGGGCGACATTGCGACCCGTTCGACGAGATGATCTTTCTTGAGCCGGTAAGCGATGAGATCGCGAATCGTGCCGATCTTGAGACCATGCGTCCGAGCGAAATCCATGAGATCGTCAAGGCGGGCCATCGTTCCGTCTTCGCGCATGATCTCGCAGATCACTCCGCTCGGATTGAGGCCGGCGAGGCGCGAAACGTCGACCGCAGCTTCGGTGTGTCCCGCGCGGACCAGGACTCCTCCGGGCTTGGCGACCAGCGGGAAGACATGCCCGGGAGAGACGATCGCGTCGGGACCGTGGCTGGCATCGATCGCCACTGCGATGGTTCGCGCCCGGTCGGCGGCGCTAATCCCGGTGGTGATGCCCTCGTTCGCCTCGATCGAGACGGTGAAGGCGGTCTCCATTCGACTTCGGTTCGTGCGGGTCATCGGCTCAAGTCCGAGCTGGTCGGCACGCTCTTTGGTGAGCGCGAGACAGATCAGCCCACGACCCATTCGAGCCATGAAGTTGATCGCCTCCGGGGTCGCCATTTGCGCCGGAATGACCAGATCACCCTCATTCTCGCGGCTTTCGTCATCGACGAGGATGAACATGCGCCCGTTGCGCGCTTCGTTGATGATCGCCTCGGTGCCGACCAGAACATCGGCGGTGCCGCGCTGAATCAGTTTTTCGAGCCTTCCGAGCGTGTCGGCAGTCGGATTCCAGTCGGGTTGCCCCAACTTGCGCAGTGAATTGGGGTGAAGCCCTGCGGCGCGAGCAAGGCCGGCGCGACTAACTTCGCCAGTTTCGATGATCGCATTGAGCTGTTCGATCAGGGTTGTGCTCATGGCGGCGACATATATCACACTATAATGTGTTAGGAAGGAGGAACAAATCTGTTCCTAATGTGCGCGGGCGGCGAGCATCCGGTCCAAATACCGCGCGAGCACGTCCACTTCGACATTTAGCTGTTGCCCCGACTTCAAATTCCCTAGCGTCGTGTGCTGCGCCGTATGCGGGATTATATTGATCGCAAATTCGGTGCCGTCACCGCTGTCATGCACGTCGTTCACCGTCAATGACACGCCATCGAGCGTGATCGAGCCTTTGGGCGCAATCATCGGCGCAAGCTGTTTCGGCGCCCGGATCCTTATGCGGGTCGAATCCCCTTCGCCCGATGTATCCAGGACTTGGCCGACCGCATCGACGTGGCCGGTAACGATGTGGCCGCCGAGCTCATCGCCAAGGCGCAGGGCGCGCTCGAGGTTGAGCATCGCGCCGTCGCGCCAATGTTCGGCGGCAGTTTTCGAGATGGTTTCGCCGGAAACGTCGACCGCGAACCAGTCTTCGCCCTTGTCGATGACGGTCAGGCACACGCCCGAGCAAGAAATGGATGCGCCCAGATCGACGGTCTGAAGATCGTAGGACGTTCCGATGACGAGCCTCAAATCGCCGCGCTGCTCGGCACTCCGGACGGTGCCGACGTCTGTGACAATCCCGGTGAACATGGGCTCGGCGCTTAGTCCCGGCGCAGGCGCTCGTAAACTTCGAGACGGTCGACGCCCAAGCGCTCCTCCTCGACGAAGCGCCAGCGTCCGTGTGCGTCGGCGATGGCGTCGAGGCCGATATAGCCGAAGCTCGACTTGCCTTCGCCGACGATGATCGGGGCGCGGTAGATCAGGATGCGGTCGACGAGATCCTCGCTGAGGAATGCTGTCGCAGTAGTCGAACCGCCTTCGACAAGGAGATCATTGACGTCATGAAGCCTGTATACATCTTTGGGGTTTCGAAGGATTTCCCAATCGTCGATTGCTCCTTCGCGCGTGAGCAGCGCCCGTCTGGGAGAGCGCTCTTCAAGCCCCGGCAGCCGCACGTCCAGCCGCGGCTGGTCCGCCAGATAGGTGCCGCGGCCGACCAGGATCATGTCGCTGTGCGCGCGTTCCAGATGGACATTGCGACGCGCGTCTTCGCCGGTAATCCATTTCGATTCGCCCGAGGGCAGCGCAATCTTGCCGTCGATCGACAGTGCGAGCTTCAATGTGATTCGCGGCCGTCCGAGGCTGAGGCGCGTGAGCCAGCCGGCAAGGGTGCGCTTGGCGGCCTCGCGGCCGACGCCCAGCCCAACTTCAATGCCTGCTCTTCGAAGGCGCTGGATACCCTTCCCCGATGTGCGGGGATCAGGATCCTTGAGCGCGATCACCACGCGCGCCGGTTCGGCGGCAAGCAGGAGATCCGTGCAGGCGGGTCCGCGAGGGGATTGGTGGGCGCAAGGCTCCAGGCTCACATAGACGCTCGCGCCTCTGGCGCGCTTGCCCGCTTGCTTCAGCGCGATTGCTTCGGCGTGGGGCCTTCCGCCTGCCGCAGTGCTGCCCTTGCCGACCACCCGGCCGCCTGAGGAGACGATCAGGCACCCGACATTTGGATTGGGCGCGCTTCGACCGCGCGCCGCCTCGGCCAACCGGAGCGCTTCGTCCATGAAGCGCCGGTCGCGCGCGGCTACATCCCGAACTGTTTCGCGAGCTTCTGGAATTGGCGTTGCCGTTCTTTTTCCGCTGCGAGCTTGGCCGCCATGTCTTTCTTCTGGTCGGCGACGATCTGCGCGTCGGTGCGATTCGACGGGTAGAGCTCGACAAAGGTGACCTGTTGGGACGGCGGATTGCCGGTTCTCGCGTCGATCACAAACTCGAACACGATAATTGCCGTTACGAGCAGTGCGAGCACGGCTCCGATCTTCTGCTCGCGCCCGCTGTGGCGGATCAACGCAAGCAGATCGCGCAAGGCAGCGCGCGGGCTCGAAGGGCTGGGAAACCAGGACATGGACGCAAAATAGGGCTGGCGGATGGGAACCGCCAGCCCATTGAGCACGAGCGAACTCATCAGGTTGATCCAAATCAGCCGTCGAGCCGGAACCGGAGTGTAATCACCGTTGACGAGGCAATGGCCCGGCCGTCCTCGCTCGCGGGCTGATAACGCCAGTGAGCCATCAAGTGGCGCCGCGCGGCGTCAAGAAAGGCTGGATCCGCCCGGCCGACGGGATCGACGGCCGCGACCCGGCCATTTTCGTCGATGGTAAGCCTCAGGCGCAGCGTCGCTTCCTCTTCGCTGATGAGCTTCGACGCCGGGTAGGGCGGCTTGAGCTCGGTCGAAGGCGTCAGCAGCCGCGGGTCGCGACGGATTGGTGTGATCAACGGCTTTGGGGTGTTCGGCGTAGCTGTGCCGCCGTCGCCCACGATTGGCTCCGGACCGATGGCCGGCGGGCCCCTGTCCATTGGCTGGTCGGCTGGTGGAGGAAGCAGCACGCTCGGTTGCGGATTGGTGACCTGGATCTTGTCCCTGGCCCGTGCAGTCCGAGGCAGCTTGACCGCCCGCGGCGGCACTGGCTTCGAAAGGGAATCGACAAGAATCGGCGGGTCTTTGATTCGCTGTGGCAGGTCCATCTTCGCGCTCATCACTACCGCGAGGAGCGCTACGTGAACGCTGATCACGATCAGCAAGGCGTTCGGGCTCGACTGACGTTTCCCAGGGACCGGGCGATTCGCTGCATAGGCCAACATCGAAGGACCTCCTCTCCCAAGCAGTAACAGACATGTTACATCATAACATGCCCGTGGTGAAGTGGCTTTGAGGTGAGCTAATGAGCGTTTCGCTTAGCGCTTTGCGGCAGCTTCGAGACGCTTGACGGCACGGTCCTTGCCCATCCTGGCAACCAGCCCGGCCATCTCCGGCCCGCTTTCGCGCCCGGTCAGCGCGAGGCGCAATGGATGGAACAGCTCGCGTCCCTTCTTGCCTGAGGTGCGCCTGAGCTCGTCCGTGAGGGCGCGCCAGGGCTCGGCGGACCAGTCGAGCTTCTCGGCGATCGTTCCGGCGTCCTTGACCAGCAGCCGGTCCTCGTGACCGAGCTCCGGCGGTTCGATTTCGCGGTGGAGGACCTCGAACCAGGCAGCGAAGTCGCTCAACCGTTCGATATTTGGGCGCAGCAACAGCCAGTCCTGTTCGCTTGCGCCTTCGGGCAGCCGACCAGCAACCGCGGAATAGTCCAGCTTGTGCAGCAGCCGGGCATTGACCAGCTCGACCTCCTTCGGGTCGAAATGTGCCGGCGCACGCCCGAAGGTCGAAAAGTCGAAGCCTGCGGCAAGCTCATCGAGTGAAGTCATCGGCTCGACCGGCTGAGACGTGCCAATCCGCGCGAGCACGGACAGCATGGCCAGCGGCTCGACACCATGCGCGCGCAAATGCTCGGTTCCGTACGAGCCCAGCCGCTTCGACAATTTACCCTCCGCGGCGACCAGCAGGGCCTCGTGCGCGAACTCCGGCGGCTTTGCGCCCAGTTCTTCAAACATCTGGATCTGCACGGCGCTGTTCGAGACATGATCCTCGCCGCGCACGATGTGGGTGATGCCGAGATCCACATCGTCGATCACGCTCGGCAGCAGATAGAGCCAGCTGCCGTCCTCGCGGCGGACGATTGGGTCGCTAAGCAGCTTCGGATCGAACCGCTGCTGGCCGCGGATCAGGTCATTCCAGACGATCGGCGCATCATGATCGAGCCGGAATCGCCAGTGCGGCGCGCGGCCGTCGGGCACCGGCGCATCGGCGGGCTTGCGCTCGTAAACCGGCGGCAATCCCCGCCCCAGCAAGACCTTGCGCCGAAGCTCCAGCTCTTCCTGAGTCTCGTAACAGGCATAGACGCGGCCCGCCTCCTTCAGCCGCTGAAACTCGCGTTCGTAGATATCAGATCGTTCGGACTGGCGAACCATCTTGTCCGGTTCCAGTCCCATCCAATTGAGATCGTCGCGGATCGCACGATCGAACTCCGCCGTCGAGCGCTCGCGGTCGGTGTCGTCGATCCTCAGGATGAAGGACCCGCAACACTTCTTTGCGAACAAGAAATTGTGCAGCGCGGTGCGGATATTGCCCACATGCAGTCGACCCGTGGGCGAAGGCGCAAAGCGAGTAATGACGCTCATCGCGGCAGGTTCGCGCGCGGGCTGGTGTGGAAGAAGTTGCTGATTGGATAGCGCCGATCACGGCCGAAATTCCTGCTGCCGATCTTCACCCCCGGCGGCGCTTGGCGGCGCTTGTATTCGGCCTTCAACAGTTTCGATTCGATGTCGCTGACCAATGCAATATCCTCGCCGGTCGTATCGGCGACCTCCCTGACCGACATTTCCTTGTCGACCAGGCCTTCGAGTATCCGATCGAGCACCGAATAGGGCGGGAGGCTGTCCTCGTCCTTCTGGCCGGGCCGGAGCTCGGCCGTGGGCGGTTTGGTGATGACATTCTCCGGCATGACTGGGCCGTCGGGGCCGAACGCACCTTCCGGCTTATTGCGGTTGCGCCAGCGGGACAAAGCGAAAACGGTGGTCTTGTACGCATCCTTCAGCACCGAATAGCCGCCGGCCATGTCGCCGTAGAGGGTTGCATAGCCCACACTCATCTCGCTCTTGTTGCCGGTCGTGAGCAACATCTGGCCCTCGGCGTTGGACAGCGCCATCAGGGTCACCATGCGCAGGCGCGCCTGGACATTCTCCGCCGCGAGGCCGCTTAGCTGGGGGAGCATTCTGTCGATCGCGTCCACGCCCGGAGCGATCGGGATGACGTCATGGCGGCAGCCGAGCAGCCGGGCGCAATCTCGCGCATCGTCGAGGCTTTCGACGCTCGTGTACTTTGACGGAAGCATCACGCACCAGACCTTCTCGGGCCCGAGCGCGTCGACCGCCACCGCCGCGGACAGCGCGCTGTCGATTCCGCCCGACAGGCCAAGGATTACGCCTGGAAAGCCGTTGCGGCCGACGTAGTCGCGAAGGCCCACCATCATCGCGCGGTAGACATCCTCCGGAAAGCTGTCGAGCACGTGGGTCTCGCGCGTCGTGCAGCGCCAACCTTCGCTCGTGGGCTCCCAATCGGTGATGAGCAGCGCTTCCTCCCAGTCGCACAACTGAACAACCCGTTCGCCGTCGGGGTGAACGACAAAGGATGAGCCGTCGAACGCCAGCTCATCCTGGCCGCCGACACGGTTCAGATAGGCAATCGGTAGCCCGGTCTGCAGCGCCCTTGATCTAACCAGCCGGTAACGGATGTCGTCCTTGTCGAGCTCGTAGGGGCTACCATTCGGCACCAGCAGCATTTCCGCGCCCGCTTCGGCAAGGTGCGCGCAGACGATCTCCTGCCAGATGTCCTCGCAGATCGGGACGCCGATCTTCACTCCCCTGAACTCCATCGGCATCGGCATCGGACCCGGGGTGAAGATGCGCTTCTCGTCGAACGTTCCGTAATTGGGCAGTTCGCGCTTGAGAGTCCGGTCGAGTACCCGGCCGCCGTCAGCAAGGATGAACGCATTGTAGGTGACGCTGTCCTCGCCAACGACCGCGCCGAACAGCATCGCCGGCCCCGGCTCGACAGTTGCTGCGACCAGCTGATCGATGCATTCATGCGTCCGGCGGACGAACTCCGGCTTCAGCACCAGGTCTTCGGGAGGATAGCCGGTCAGCTGAAGCTCCGGCACCAGGAGAAGGTCGGCTCCAGCAGCCCTGCGGCGCATCTCCAGGATTGCGCAAGCGTTGGCCTCCAAGTCGCCGACACGCTGGTTCATCTGCGCGAATGCGATGCGAAGGCGATCGGTCCCCTTGGCGGTCATGGGGGGGATTTAGCGACGTTCCGACTGCGGGCAAGCTTTGGTAGTGGTCTTCGAGCGGCAATAGCGGGCTGATGGTGACGTTGGATGCGGCTGACCCACTACCCAAGCTTTACGCAACCGTGACTTGCTCGCTAAAGCCGAGTCGCTGCTGGGGAAAACCGAACCATGAAATTGCTCGCCGGGAACAGCAACCTGCCGCTGGCCCGCTCGATTTGCGACTATCTCGAAATACCCTTGACCGACGCGAGCGTCCGCCGCTTCGCCGATGAGGAAGTGTTCGTCGAGATCAACGAGAATGTTCGCGGCGAAGACGTCTTCGTGATCCAGTCGACCAGCTATCCGGCCAACGACAATTTGATGGAGCTGCTGATCTGCGTCGACGCACTGCGGCGCGCGTCGGCCAAAAGGATCACGGCGGTGCTCCCTTATTTCGGCTATGCGCGCCAGGACCGCAAGCCGGGGCCGCGCACTCCGATCTCCGCCAAGCTGGTCGCCAACCTGATCACCACGGCCGGCGCCAATCGCGTGCTCTCGATCGACCTGCACGCCGGGCAGATCCAGGGTTTTTTCGATATTCCCACCGACAATCTTTTCGCTTCGCCGGTGATCGCGACCGACATCCACGCCCGCTTCGGCAATCGCGAGCTGATCGTCGTATCCCCGGACGTCGGCGGCGTGGTCCGCGCACGCGGCCTTGCCAAAAGACTCAACAACGCCCCGCTTGCGATCGTCGACAAGCGTCGCGAGCGCGCCGGCGAATCCGAAGTGATGAACATTATCGGCGACGTTGATGGACGGACCTGCATCCTGATTGACGACATCGTCGATTCGGCGGGCACTTTGTGCAACGCCGCAGCAGCGCTGAAACAGCAAGGAGCAGTCGAGGTTTTCGCTTATTGTACCCACGGCGTGCTTTCGGGCGCCGCAGCCGCGCGCGTCGCCAAGTCCGAGCTCAGTGAACTGGTCGTCACCGACACGATCTGGAGTGGTGAGACCGATCCTGCGGGCGCCAAGATCCGGCGCCTGACGATCGCTCCGCTTCTGGCTGAAGCTGTTCGCCGAATAGCAGACGAAAGCTCCGTCTCCAGCCTGTTCGACTGAAGCCGCCTTCAGCGCCTCAGGGCCGTATATGCGGCCTCGGCGCGCTTCCAACTGACTGAAACCTGCTCTAGCTCCACCAGTTCGCTGACGCTACTTGCGTGGAGCGAACTGCTCATGAACCCCAAGAATCTCCTAAGCCGGGTCTTCGGCTTCGACCACTTCCGCGGCGCGCAGGAAGAGGTAATCGGCCGAGTGCTCGCGGGCCAGCACACGCTCGCGGTCATGCCGACCGGCGCGGGCAAATCCTTGTGCTACCAGCTGCCGGCTCGCGCTCGCGACGGGACTGCGCTGGTGATCTCGCCGCTGATCGCTTTGATGCACGACCAGATCCGAAGCGCCAATGCGATCGGACTTTCTGCAGCTTCGCTGACATCGGCGGACGCGGATCACAAGCAGACGTTGGAGCGGCTGAAAAATGGCGAGCTCGATCTGCTTTACGTCGCTCCCGAGCGCGCGACCGGCGAAGCCTTCCGGCGGTTGGTCAGCTTCGCCAAGCTCTCGCTGATTGCAATCGACGAAGCGCATTGCGTGAGTGAATGGGGACATGATTTCAGGCCCGATTACCGCCAACTGAAGGCGCTGCTGGACGATCATGCCGATGTGCCGCGGCTTGCTCTGACTGCCACCGCCGATCGGCGGACCCGGGCCGACATAATCGCGCAGCTCGGTATCCCCGAAAGTGGGATGGTGGTCGCCGGATTCGACCGGCCGAACATCCGCTATCATGTCGTGCACCGAGAGCAGACCGGAAAGCAGCTCAAGGAGCTTATCGCGCGGCAGCCGGGACCAGCGATCGTCTATGCGCCGAGCCGCGACAAGACAGAGAGGATTGCTGAGCTGCTGACGCGCGATGGGCGCCTTGCGCTGCCCTATCATGCTGGGCTCGAGCCTGAGATACGCAAGCGCAACCAGGCGGCGTTCGTCAGGTCGGAAGAGATGGTGATTGCTGCGACGATCGCCTTCGGAATGGGAATCGACAAGCCCGATGTGCGCATGGTCGTGCATGCGGCGGCGCCCAGAAGCATTGAGGCTTACTATCAGGAGACCGGCCGCGCAGGTCGCGACGGCGAACCTGCCGAGGCATGGCTCTTTTGGGCGGCCCAGGACTTCGCCCGGGCTCGGCAGCGGATCGAGACCGAAGTCGAGCCGCAACGGCGTCCCGCGGAACGCGAGCGGGTGAATGCGCTTGCAGCATTCGTCGAAGCATCAACCTGCCGCCGCGCGATCCTGCTTAGGCATTTCGGCGAAGAACCGGGAGAGCATTGCGGCAATTGCGACAATTGCCTCGACCAGCCTGCAACAATTGAGGCAACCGAAGTAGCGCAAAAGCTTCTGTCGGCGGCCTTCCGCACGGAAATGCGCTTCGGAGTGGGACATCTCGCGGACGTGCTTGCGGGCAAGGACAATCAGAAAGTGCGTAGTTTCGGCCATCACCGCCTATCGGTGTTCGGCATTGCGACGACCGAAGAGCTGGCCCTGATCCGTCCCGTCGCTCGCGCCTTGATCGCGCGGGATGCACTTCGTGCCGATTCATATGGCGGCCTCAGCTTCGGGCCCGGAGCTCGCCCAATTCTGAAAGGTGAGCAGCAGCTGACCATCGCCGTTCCGCCGCCGCGAAGGCGCGAGCGTCGCGAGCGCTACGCTGAACTGCCGGACCCGTTGTTCGACGAGCTTCGCGAGGTCCGCCGCAGACTCGCGCAAGCAGCCGAAGTCCCGCCTTACGTTATCTTCCATGATTCGACCCTGCGCGAGATTGCCAAAAGAAAGCCACACAATCTCAATGAGTTGGCAAAGGTACCGGGAATAGGGGCAGTGAAGCTCGAGCGTTACGGAGAGGCCATACTCGGGGTTCTTTCGACGAACGGCTGATGTTCAGGCTTGCGTAAGTCGAGAGTCGGTTCGAGAGGCACTAACGCAAAATAACCAAAGGCCTGCGAAAGATATGATCCGCAACATCTTTCTAGCGACGGCGGCGCTTGCAGTGGTTGCCGCGCCGGCTACTGCAGTCACCCGCAAGACATCCACAACGGCGGCTGCATCGGCTGTCCTCCCCGCGTCGAATCCATTTTCGAGACCGAGCGCACTTCCCTTTCAGACGCCCGATTTCTCGAAGATCAGCGACAAGGATTATTTGCCCGCCCTGCTCGCTGGAATGGCTCAGCAGAAGCGCGAGGCGACCGCGATCGCCAATCAGAAAGCACCCCCCACTTTCGGCAATACAGTTGTTGCAATGGAACGGTCGGGACTACTCCTGGAGCGCGCTGGTCTGGCGTTCAGCGCGGTCAATGGCGCCAACACCAACGACACGCTGCAGGCGACCGATACCAAGACCGCGCCTTTGCTCGCAGCCCACAGCGACTTTATCTATCTCAATCCGAAGCTCTACCACCGCTTCAAATATCTCCACGATCACCAGGCGGCGCTAAACCTGAACCCGGAGCAGGCGAAGCTGCTCGACGTCTATTACAAGCAGTTCGTTCATGCCGGCGCGGAGCTTCCGCCCGCCAAGCAGGCCGAGCTCAAGGCGATGAACAAGCGCCTGAGCACCTTGCAGACCGAGTTCGGCCAGAAGCTGCTTGCCGCCGCCAAGGCCGGAGCGCTGCATTTCGATGATCCGGCACCGCTCGATGGTCTCTCGCCACAGCAACTCGCCGCCGCACAGCAAGCTGCCAAGGACCGCAAGGTCTCAGGCTACGTCGTGACGCTTCAGAACACGACGCAACAGCCGCCATTGTCGTCACTGACCAGCCACGACACGCGTCAGAAACTGTTTGAGGCGAGCCTCGACCGGGCCGAGCACGGCGACGCAAACGACACGCGCGCGATCGTCAGCGAGATCGCCGAGCTGCGCGCGAAGAAGGCGGCGCTGTTCGGCAACGACAATTGGGCCGACTATACGCTCTACGACCAGATGGCCAAGAATCGCGCCACCGCGGTCGGCTTCCTCGACCGCCTGGCTCCGGCGGTTTCTGCCAAGGAACGCCTGGAGTGGTCAGACATCAAGGGCCTGGCCTCTTCCCAGGGCGCCAAATTCCAGCCGACCGCGGCCGACTGGAATTTCTACGCGGAACAGATCCGCAAGCAGCGCTACGCGCTCAACCAGGACGAGCTGAAGCCCTATTTCGAGTTCAACAAGGTTTTGACTGACGGCGTCTTCTACGCGGCGAACCAGCTCTACGGCCTGACCTTCAAAGAGCGCCACGACATCCCGACCTGGAGCCCGGACATGCGGGTCTTCCAAGTTTACGACAAGGACGGCAGCGAGCTTGCCATTTTCATGATCGACCCGTGGAAGCGCGACAATAAGAATGGCGGCGC
>DASVYN010000065.1:0-24436 GCA_036392155.1 Sphingomicrobium sp. | reverse complement strand
CCGCCATACGGTGAAGCCTTCGTCGCGCAATTCCTGCGCGATACGATGCGCTTCCTCCTCGCTTGAGCGAGCATAGGAGATGAACACGTCGCGAGTGTCAGCCATAGCTCACGACTTAAGTGTTCCGACGAGTGCCAATGGACCTCCTCCGAGCACCTCACATTGCGCTGTTAAGGCGATATCATCAAGCCGAACGTTAGCGTTTTGCTAACGGGTTCGTTGACGCAATGTCCGTAATTGATGGAAGGCCGCCGCCCGAAACGTGCATGGCTGGACGTCGGCCGACATGGGGCGACGGAGAAAGCGTGCAGCAAAGCCGTCAGGCTTTGGCGGGCGCCATCTTGAGCTTGAACCAGCTAAGGTCACCAGAAGGGCCGACGGCACTGTGAAATGCTGAACCCCTTGGAAATCGAGGCGGTCTCCGCGGATGACTTTCTTTCAAGCATTTCTGCGCTGTACCCGGCAGAGAGCATCGCGAGGCCGGGGGGCATGCGGATCGACTACAACAATCCGCCATTTACGCCGACGGACTTCATCTTCGGCTTGCAAGCGAAGGGCATGCCCAAGCTCATTTCGCTGTTCCGCGAACATATCGTCTCTCTCTAAGGTCGAGGCGGCGTCGTCTGCTCGACCGGATGAGCATCACTCCTCTTCAGGCCAGCCGCGGCGGCCGGCAAGCCGAGCTGACGCTCAGTTCCTCCATCGGCTTCCGGCCCTTTGCGGGTGCCAGCCACCTCAATCCGGCTGGGCTTCCGGTCTTTCTTCGCTGCGCACCCCGCCTTCTGCCGCCGGTGCGGTGTTCAAGAAGGAGCAAGCACCCATGGAATTACGCCATATGGAACGAGCAACCTCTCCGTCTCCGTCAACGCACACAGGGCATAATCGTTAGCGCCGAGCCGCACTGCCGCTGCGGCGGCACGAGCTTCCCGCTGCGTCCAACAGGCGTATCCTTGGCCCCACAAGCGGGAGGATTGAAGAAATGGCGTGGTGCATTGGGCGAACCGAAGCGATGACGGACCCGATCGCGGCGCGGCGCAAGGCGCTCGCCAAGCTGCGCGGACTTGAGGACATCGATGATCCGGAAAGCCTGGTCGTGCCAATTCTGATCGACGCGATCCTGATGGCCGAAAGCTATCGCGGCGCACGCCATGACGTCACGTTTCTCAGCGAGCTAACGCGCAGCGTCGACGCGCTGATCCGCGAATTGAACGCGGTGGAGAAAGCGCGGGAGTGGGCGGAGCCGGTCACCGGAGTCTAGGCTGGCTCCCCGCGGCCGCCAACTCTGAGCTGAGCGCTCCTGGCGCGTTTTCAGCAGCTGTTCGACTTCGGCGACCAAACCGTTGGATCGGTCAATGCCGCGAAGCTCGTCCAGCCGACCGGCGAAGCGACCGGATTCCGGAGCGGGTGCGGGGGTCTCGATTGCGCTCGCACGTCTCCTCCAGCCTGAAACTCGACGGTCTGCGCTTTTGCACAGACGACGGTCCCCTCGGTGCTTTCGAGATAGAGATATTGTTCGGTTCGTCTGCGCAATCGGCCCGAACTGGACCCTGTCGTCGAGTTCGGTGCCAGTCGGTGGGTGCTCGTGGCTACACCGGAAGAAGCATTTGCCCTTGCGACATCGGAATGATTTCAGCAGTCCGCCGGAGAAGGGCAACCGCATCGGCGCGACGATCTGAGAGCAGAGCGTCGTCGACCGTGCGCTGATTGCGGGCTTTTGGTAGGTCGGCTCAGGGGTCCATGCCATCGCCGACCAACGGACTCTCAACGCCGCTTGCTCCGGCAGCATTCGCCCCTATTGGTAGCGCTAACAGGTGACGGGGGAGCTTATGCGTTTTCAGCAGATCATCACTGCTCTGCTTTGCTGCTTTGTGGTTCCGCAGGCGGCACAATCAGCAGCGTACAAGAACTTCCGAGTTGCAATCTATGTGCCGGTAAACAGCACCAGGCGCCTCGCCGATCCGGCGTCTTTCGAACGCGAGTTCGCCCGTGTCTCCTCTCAGCTGAAGTTCGACAAGGTCTATATCGAGGCTTACCGCGACCGTGAATTTGCGACCGACGCCGAACTCGAAACCGTCAAGCGGGAGTTCCAAGCCAAGGGCATCCAGACCTCCGGCGGAATCACACTCGCCGCGGGCGGCTGGCCAGGCGGCCAGTTCGGCACCTTCGATTATGAGAACCCCGCCGACCGCGCGGAATGCGAGCGCGCAGCGCGCCTCGCCGCGCGCCATTTCGACGAAGTGATCCTCGACGACTTCTTCTTCTATACGATGAAGACTGACGCCGACATCGCGGCCAAGGGGAATCGCAGCTGGACCGACTACCGGCTGGCGAAGATGCGCGAGGCGAGCCGAGATCTGGTGCTTGGGCCGGCCAAACAGGAAAACCCGCAAGTCCGGATGATCATCAAATATCCCAACTGGTACGAGCATTTTCACGGGCTCGGCTACGATCTCGCCGACGAGGCCCACATGTTCGATGCGATCTACACCGGCACCGAGACGCGCGATCCGGTGATCACCGACCAGCTGCTGCAGCAGTATGAAAGCTATGAGATCGTCCGCTATTTCTCGAACATCCGCCCAGGCGCGAACCTGGGCGGTTGGGTCGACACTTACAGCATCCGCTCGATCGATCGCTATGCGGAGCAATTGTGGGACACGCTTTTTGCCAAGGCGCCCGAGCAAACCTTGTTCGAGTGGTCGGCGATGGCCAGCGAGAGACCGGCAACGGCGGGTACGAGACCTTGGGCCAAGCAGACGACCAGCTTCGAGTGGAGCAGCATCGCTCGGGCGCACCCGAACGCCGGCTGGGCAACCGCCGCGAACGAAGCGCTACACATTGCCGACGGCGTGGTCGGCGCGCTTGGCCGTCCGGTCGGTGTCGCTAGCTATCGGCCGCCCCATGCGACCGGCGAGGATTTCCTCCACAATTACATCGGCAACCTCGGCGTGCCGATCGAGCTTTATCCCGAATATCCAGCGACAGCGCACACGGTCCTGCTGACGCAGGCGGCAGCGAGCGATCCGCAGATCATCGCCAAGATCGACGCGAGCCTGCATTCGGGCGCGAATGTCATCGTCACCTCAGGCTTCCTCGAGGCGATGCAGGGCAGGGGCTTCGACCAGCTCGCCGAATGGCGAACGACCGGTCATACAATCGCGATCGATCGCTATTTCGACGGTTTCGGTGCGGGCAACGGCACCGAGCTCAAGGAGCCGGGCAAGACACGGCCCGTGCTGTTTCCTGAAGTGCATTTCTACACCAACGACAGCTGGGGGATCATCCGCGGCGTTGCGGCAGCCAAGGGCTTTCCGATCATTCTCATGAACCATTATTCGAAAGGCACGATCTACCTCTGGACCATGCCGGAGAATTTCGGGGATCTGTACTCTCTGCCGCAGCCGATGGTGACGCGGATCAAGAACTATCTGTTCGGTGATCTCCCCGTCCGGATCGATGCGCCCGACCATGTCGCACTGTTCGCTTACGACAATGGGGCATTCGTCGTGGAGAATTTCCGCGACGATGCGGCGACTGTGCACATCGCGCGCAACGGACAGAAGACCACCGAGGCAACGACCATTCCGCCGCATAGCTTCCGTTTGTTCCGCCGCCGATGACTGCGAGCCGTTTCGGTAGGTAAACGAAACGGCAACCAATCTCCTTCAGACAGTCCTCAGCCAAATCTGCCACTTCCGGCAGCGTGGAACGGGTGCAAGCGGAGCATGCCGCGCGCACGCCTGTCTGGACAGCAGGCGAGCGCGGGTGGGCTGCGGCACGGATGAAGTGGATGTGAGAGATGAAGCATGAGGCCATTCTTCTGGAGGAGCAGGAGCTGCACTCCAGGGACCCGCGTGTCGACGCCGAATTCCCGGTGCGCGTCCACTGTCAGGCAGGCGACATCGACGCGCAGATCGTCAATCTCTCTAGCGACGGCTTCCGCCTTCGCTCGGAAAACCCGCTGCAGGTCGGCTGGGTGGTGACGTTGGAGGCAGCCAAGCAATTTCCGGTCAAGGCCTTGATCTGCTGGGCCTGCGGTCAGGAAGCCGGCGGCGTATTCGCGGATCCGGTGTCGCTTTAGTAATCAGATATCCATCCGCTAATATGCCCACCGTCTCCGGCTCGTAATCCCCGTCAAGGGGATGACAAAAGTTTCGGTTCAGGTCTTGGCGTAGCTTCATAGCCCCCTGCCGTCAGGTGCAAGCGGGTCAGCGCCGATCATTTCAAACCCTCAGCATTGCGGCGGCTTCCGCCTCACGTTTCAGGTTGCGGGCAAGTTGGGCCATGCCGTTGAGATATTGCGGCGGGACGGCAACGTCGCGATAGTCGAGCTGGGCTGCTGCGCGGAGGGTCCAGAAGGGATCAATGAGGTGCGGTCTTGCCAGCGCGACGAGGTCAGCGCGGCCGGCGGCGAGGATCGAGTTGGCGTGGTCGGGCTCGTAGATGTTGCCCACCGCCATGGTCGCGAGCCGCCCCTCGTTGCGGATCTTGTCGCTGAAAGGCGTCTGAAACATGCGGCCGTAGACCGGCTGCTGGTCCGCCCAGGTCTGGCCCGCCGAGACGTCGATCAGATCCGCGCCTTCCGCGGCGAATGCTTCGCCGATCAGCACTGCGTCTTCCGGCGTGATGCCGTCCTCGCCCGCCCAATCGGTCGCGGAGATGCGCACCGACATCGGTCGGTCACTCGGCCAGGCGGTACGCATTGCTGAGAAGACTTCGAGCGGGTAGCGGAGGCGGCTTTCCAGTGCGCCGCCGTAATCGTCGCTGCGCTTGTTCTGCAGCGGGGTGATGAAGCTCGAGAGCAGATAGCCGTGCGCGGCGTGGAGCTCGACCATGTCGAATCCGGCCTCGAGGCCCAAGCGCACAGCGGCGACGAACTGGTCGCGCACGGCGTCCATGTCGGCGCGGGTCATCGGCTTCGGCACTTGGTTGATCGGCGACCATTGCACATCGCTCGCAGCCATTACCGGCCAATTGCCTTCCTCGAGCGGGATGTCGTTGCCTTCCCACCCAAGCTTCGTTGAGCCCTTGCCGCCGGAATGGCCGAGCTGAAGACAGATCTTCGCCCTCGAATGAGCATGGACGAAATCGACGATGCGTTTCCACGCGGCGACTTGGGTTCGGTTCCAGATGCCGGTACAGCCGGGGCTGATGCGGCCTTCGGCTGACACACACGTCATCTCGGTGAAGACCAGGCCGGCTCCGCCAAGGGCACGCTCGCCCAGGTGCACGAGGTGGAAATCGTTGGGGACTCCGTCGACCGCCGAATACATTGCCATCGGCGAAACGGTGACCCGGTTCTCGACCTCCATCTCGCGCAGGCGAAAAGGTGCGAACATCGGCGGAGCAGCCTTGTTCGAGCGGCCGCCCGTTGCCCGCTTCCAGAACCAGCGCTCGACCATTTCCAGCCATTCGCGGTCCCGCAGTCGCAAATTCTCGTGGCTGATGCGCTGCGAGCGCGTCAGCAAAGAGTAAGCGAATTGCAGCGGCTCGAAATGGGTGTAGCGCTCCAGCGTTTCGAACCACTCGGTCGAGTTGCGTGCGCTGTTCTGGAGCTTGAGGACTTCGAGGTTCCGCTCCGCGACATATTCGTCCATCGCCGCTTCCAGGCTGAGACCAGGACGGTTGAGCACGTCGGCCAGTTTGATCGCGTCCTCGAGCGCGAGCTTGGTGCCGCTGCCGATCGAGAAATGCGCAGTGTGTGCGGCGTCGCCGAGCAGGATGACATTTCCTGCATTCCAGCGCTCGCACTTGATGCGCCGGAAGTTCAGCCACGCCGCCGAGCCGACCAGGTGCGACGCGTTTGACTGCAGCCGATGTCCGTCCAAATATTTGGCAAAGAGCTTCTCGCAGGCCGCGATGCTTTGGTCCTGGCTCATCCGGTCAAAGCCGAAGCTGACCCAAGTCTCTTCTGAACATTCGACGATGAAGGTCGAGCAGTCGGGCGCAAAGCGGTAGGCATGTGCCCAGATCCAGCCGTGTTCAGTCTCTTCGAAGGCGAAGGTGAAGGCGTCGAAGACCTTGGACGTGCCGAGCCACACGAACTTGTTGCGGCGCACGTCGACGTCGACCCCAAAAGCCTCCGGCTGAGCGTCGCGGAAGCGTGAGTTGATCCCGTCGGACGCGATGACCAGATCATAGTCGCGCCATTTCCGGTCGGCGGGGCTGCATTCGGCATTGAAGTGCTGAACGACGCCAAGCTCGCGCGCGCGGTCCGCCAGGATTTCGAGCAGGCGCTTGCGGCCGATGCCGATGAAGCCGTGCCCGCCCGAAGTAATGGTCTCGCCGCGGAAATGGACATCGATGTCGTCCCAGTGGGCAAATTCTTGGGTGATCGTCTCGGCGGATGCAGGATCGTTGCGCCTGATGTTGTCGACGGTGAGGTCGGAGAAGACCACGCCCCAGCCGAATGTGATCCCCGGCGCGTTGCGCTCGAACAGCTCGATCTGGTGTGCAGGATCGCGCAGCTTCATCGAGATTGCGAAATAAAGCCCGGCGGGCCCGCCCCCGATGCAGGCGATTCTCATGCCATTCCCTCCACCTCGGCAATGAACGCCTCGACGATACAGTTGAACTCGTCCGGCTTCTCCAAATTCGTGAGATGTCCGGCGCCGGTGATCACCTGCATGCGGGCATCGGGGATAAGGTCGACCAACTCGTTCGACAGGTCGATGGGTGTGACGAAGTCCTGGTCGCCGACGAGGATCAGCGCCGGGACGCTGATGTCCTGCGCGCGCTCGCGCTGGTCGGCAAGCCACACCGCCTCTGCGCCGATGCGGTAAGCATCGGGTTCGATGGATGACATGGTCTCGACCACTTCGCGGCGTACCTCTGAATCGGCCGGCTGGGCGAGGAGCACATCGACCCGCGCCTCGGCCATGGTACGAAGGTCGCGACTGCCTTCGAGCGAGCGCTCGTAGATGGCGAGACCATTGGGATGGGCGGCAAAGCTGTCGGCGAGGACCAGCGAGGCGCAGCAACTCCGGTCGGCATGGTGCATTGCAATCGCGACCACGCCGCCGAGCGACAGG
Organism: Sphingomicrobium sp.; assembly: GCA_036392155.1. Classification (GTDB taxonomy): domain Bacteria; phylum Pseudomonadota; class Alphaproteobacteria; order Sphingomonadales; family Sphingomonadaceae; genus Sphingomicrobium. Next base: position 17,405 of record DASVYN010000065.1, on the reverse strand, counting down.
CCGCAGATGTGCGCGCGATCGACGCCGAGATCGTGCATCGCGGAGATGATCGCGTCGGCATAATCGTCGCGCGTCGTGCCTCGGGGCGCGCGGTCGCTGTCGCCATAGCCCGGATAGTCGAAGGCGATTGCGCGGCGGGACCGAGAGAAATGCGCGAGCTGCGGGTGCCAGACATTCTTGTCGGAGCCGACGCCGTGCAGGAAGGCGATCGGAGTCGCCGTGCTGCTTCCGCCCGCTTCTTCATAGCCGATGGCGTAGCCGTTGCTGGTGATGACGCGTGGCATGCGCATCATCTTGGCAGTGCGGCTCGGCACGCGCTAGCGTCCGCCAATGGCGAAAATGACGGTCAATGGCGAAGGCGTCCAATACAAGCTCGATCCGGACACGCCCTTGCTGTGGGCGCTGCGCGATGCATCGAACCTTACAGGCACCAAATACGGATGCGACAGCCGCGATTGCGGGGCGTGCACTGTGATCGTCGATGGGCGAGCGGTGACGAGCTGCAGCGTCACCTTGCGCGAGCTCGAGGGCGCGACGATCACGACCATCGAGGGCTTGGGCGGCAACCATCCGGTGCAGCGGGCCTGGCTCGCCGAGCAGGTGACGATGTGCGGCTATTGCGAGCCGGGGTTCATCATGGCCATTGCTGCGCTTCTGGCGGCCAACCCGAGCCCAGGCGATGCCGAGATCGCAGCACTCCCCAACATCTGCCGCTGCGGTGCCTATCCGCGTATTCGCAAAGCCATCGCTCGGGCGGCGCAAACGACCGCGCCGGCGGTGCCGCAATCCAACTTACAAGGCTGAACATACGCTTCCGAAACGGTTCAGCCGCCGCTCAGCCGGCAAAGCGCATCCCTCTATCTCAGGGAACAGGCCAGGGTCAGTTTCATGCGTAAGATTTTCATCTCCATCCTTCTGGCGAGCGCGGCAGTCTCGCCCGCATTAGCGCAGGACCAGGACGGCCACGGCCGATCGCATCGCGAGCAAGCGCAATCCGATCGCAGCCAGGCGAAGGAAGTGCGCAGCCAGGCCCGCGAGCAGGCCCACCAGGAGCGTGCCAACGGCGGAGCCAATATCGAACGGATGCAGCCGCGTCCGGTGCAGCAGTTCGTCGCACCCCAGCAGGTCCCGCGTGAGCAGCGTGGCGGCTGGGACCGCTCGCACTTCGAGCGCGCGAGTCCCACGCCGCAGCAGGTGGTTGTGCAGCAGGGCGAGCCGATGCCCCGGCGATCGTACGATCGAGCCGGTCGCTGGAACCGCGATGACGGCCAGCCACGCGCCGGTGACGCGGCGAGGCCTGCGCGTGAGGGTTTCGCCCAGGACGGCCGCTGGACTCGCCGGGATTCGAGTCGTGAGGTGGGCGGTCTTCGCCAGTCGGACCGACCGCTTCCGAACGTGATGCGCACGCGCAATCCGCTGATCGTCAGTACTACGCCGCGCGAAGGGACGCAGCCGCCGCCGCGTCCTGACGGGCGCCGAAGCGCGGTCCAGTGGAACACCAACTGGCGGGACGATGATCGGTACGACTGGCACGATTGGCGTGAACATCACCGCTCCTGGTTCCACATCGGCATCTATTACGATCCGTTCGGCTGGGGCTATCGTCCGTACCAGATCGGCTGGCGCCTGTGGCCGAGCTATTACAGCAGCCGTTATTGGATCGAGGACCCCTGGTATTACCGTCTGCCTTATGCTCCGCCGGGTTACGTCTGGGTCCGCTACTGGGATGATGCACTGCTGGTCGACACATGGAGCGGCGAAGTTGTCGACGTAATCCACGATTTCTTCTGGTAGAAGGGTTCAGTCGTTGATCGAAGGGGCGTTGCGGCCCAAACCGCAGCGCCTCTTTGCGCATGGGCGACAAAGATAGATCTTCCGAGGTCCCGATGAAATCTGCTGGCCGACTGATCCTTTCCGCTTCCGTGTTGGTGCTCGGTGCGCCTGCCGTCGCTGACGCGCAGCCTGCACCCGCCCAGACGGCTGCAGTGCAGACAAGTGCGCACGACCGGCTGTTCCAACTGTTCAAGGACAGCGATGAGGCGAGCCTCAAGCGCAACCCGCTGCAGGCTTTGTTCCGAGGTGATTATCGCTACGCCGACCAGCTCGGCGACCTGTTCAGCGATGCGCATTACCAAGGCGAGAAAGCGGCGGCCGAGCACGACCTTGCCGCGCTTTCTGCAATTCCTCGGGGCGAACTCAGTCCGACAGATCAGCTTGCCTATGACGTGTTCGAGTTCCAGACCAAGGACACGCTCCGCGGCTATCAGCCTGAGCTATTGACGCTCACCGAAGCGCTGCCGATGAACCATTTCTTCGGCCTTCACACCCAATATCCGACGATCGCCAGCGGCCAGGGCGGAGCGCCTTATGCAAGCGTGCTCGATTATGAGAACAGCCTGAAGCGCAACCGCGACTTCGCGGCCAATGTCGACGAGGCAATCCGGCAGTGGAAGAAGGGCGAGGCGGAGGGCGTGGTCGATACCAAGCTTACCGTCCGCAACATGATCGAACAGCTCAACAATCAGCTGAAGCTTGGCCCGGAAGCCTCGCCTTACTGGGGACCGATCGCAGCCTTTCCGGATTCGATCGGCGCCGCCGATCGCGCCCGACTGACGCAGGAGTATCGGGCATCGATCTTGAATGTCATCTACCCCGCGCTGCAGCGCATGCGCGCCTTCCTGCAGAATGAATATCTCGCCCATGCACGCGAGGGCGTAGGCCTGATGTACATGAAGGGCGGCGACGGCTGGTACCGCTATCTGGTCCAGTCGACGACCACGACGGCGATGACGCCCGAGCAGATCCATGCGCTCGGCCTCAGCGAAGTCGCGCGGATCACCAGGGAGTTCGACAAGGTTCGTCAGCAGATCGGCTTCAAGGGCGACCTTCACGCTTTCTTCGACTACATGCGGACCAGCCCCAAGTTCGCACCGAAGAGTCGCGCACAGCTCCAGCAGGATTTTTATCGGATCAAGGCTGCGGTCGATCAGAAGGTCCCGCAATATTTCTCGCTCGTACCGAAAACCCCGCTCGTGATCCGTCCCTATCCGCCCTATCGCGAGAAGTTCGAAGCGGGCGGAAGCTATGAGCAGGGCACTCCGGACGGCTCGCGGCCGGGAACCTTCTATTTCAACGCCTATGATCTGCCGTCGCGCTTCACCTGGGAGGAAACGACTTTGTTCCTCCATGAAGGTGAGCCGGGGCACCATTTCCAGATCAGCCTTGCGCAGGAAAATGCCGCATTGCCGGCCTTCATGCGCTTCGGCGGAAACACCGCCTATGTCGAAGGCTGGGCACTCTATTCGGAGACGCTCGGCTACGACATGGGCTTCTACAAGGATCCCTACCAGCGCTTCGGGACGCTCAACGACGAGATGCTGCGCGCGATGCGGCTGGTCGTCGATACCGGCATCCACACCAAGGGCTGGACCCGCGATCAGGCGATTGCATACATGCTCGCGCATTCGGGGGAATCGAAGACCGACGCGACCGCCGAGGTCGAGCGCTACATCGCAATCCCCAGTCAGGCGACGGCTTACAAGATCGGCGCGCTGACCATCCAGCGGCTGAGGAAGAAGGCCGAGGCCGAGCTCGGGCCCAAGTTCGACATCCGCCAGTTCCACGCCCAGGTGCTGGATTCGGGCGCACTGCCGATGGAAATCCTCGAGGCGAAGATCAACCGCTGGATCGCAGCGAAGAAAGGCAGTTAGACCCAGTTAGACCTTGCGCCCTTCCGCACTTTCCGCGAATTCTTCACGGATGTTGCGAGACGGATTTCCGAGTTGCGAGAACCTCCAAATCGCAGGCTAAACGGAATATCGGTCCAATATTCGTCCTATTCTGCGCGCGTTTTTCTCCGTGCGGCGAGTCTGCCGGAGTGGACCTTGCGCCAAATTTGTGCAGTTTGATCAATATTCGACCAATTGCTGCACCAACGACAGCAAGCGAAGCGAAATGGGGAGTGAAGAGTGCCGAGAGATACTTGGTTCCGCAGAAACTCTGCTTGGAATAGACCGCGGTGTTTTAAGCTTCGCTCTCTAACCGGCTGAAGGCACGGTGTTCCGCCTGTAACCTCGTCAGCACCGATCCATAACCACCCTGACCCCCATGCGCGCAGTGGCAGGGCCAGTGCGCGACATCATTGCGTCAAGTCAGTCGTCCGAAGGACCAATTCATGAAATCGCATTACCAGGCGCTCGACGGTTTGCGCGGCACTGCGGCCTTCAGCGTATTCATGTTCCATTTCTGGGAAATGATGGTTCCCGACCTCGCCCACAATCCGATGCCGCATACCTTCTTGGCGGTGGATTTCTTCTTTGCGCTTTCGGGTTTCGTGCTCGGACATGCCTACGACTGGCGAATGTCTGCCGAATCCGTCGGCAGCCGGCATGCCTTGACGCTCGGCGGCTTTTTCAAACGCCGCCTGATCCGCCTTCATCCGATGGTCCTTGTGTCAATGGTGATCGCAGCAGCAGCCTATCTGCTCGATCCCTTCGTCGGTGATGCTCAACGGCTCGGTGCCAAGCTGCCATTGCTGACCCTTGCCATGTCGTTCGTTCTGAGCCTGCTCCTCCTCCCCTCGCCGCCGCTTCCCAACACGTTCGGGGAAACGCATTCGCTGGACGGCCCCTCATGGACGCTCTTCCAGGAATATATCGCCAACCTTCTCTACGGATTGTTCGGCCGGAAGCTTAAGCTCGGCTTCCACCTTCTCCTGTGCGCGGCGAGTGCCGTCGCGCTTGTCGCGACTGCACTGCACTTCGGCGATCTCGGCCATGGCTGGGGATGGTCCGACTTCTGGGTCGCCCCGGTTCGTCTGGCCTGCCCATTTCTGATCGGTCTGTTGGTCAGCCGCCAAAAGCTCCGACTGCCGCTTCCTTATCCCTTCCTCATTCTCTCGGCGGTCCTGCTGGCGGTGTTCTTCGCACCGCAAATGGGCCGGTGGAACGGCCTGTTCGAGGCCGGCTGCGTGATCATTATCTTCCCGGCGATCGTCGCGGCGGGTACCGCTGGTGGTGAACTTGTCGGCTGGCAAGGAAGCCTCTGCCGATTCATGGGCGAATTGTCCTATCCGCTCTACATCGTCCACTACCCGTTTATCTATCTGTTCGCCCATTGGAACTGGAGCACGCATCCCGGCCCAATGCGCCTCGGACTGGTCGTCGCTGCATTATATATTGCGGTGGTAGCTTTGGCTTATGCGTTGACCCGCTGGTACGATCGGCCGGTGCGGGCGTGGCTGACGCGGCTGGTAACCGAACCATCAGCGCCCCTCAGTTCGAGGACCCTGCCGGAACTAACGGGCCTCGCTGCACCGGCCACCGACTAACTAACCGCGTGCGCGGGAGCAATGGCGTCTCGTCGGACCGCTCGAGGCAGTCGATCCCGGCAAGGCTTTCTCCGCTCAGGCGAGCGCTTCGTCGATCAGCTTGCGCGTGTTCTCAATGCCGTACAGCGCAATGAAGCTGCCCATGCGCGGGCCCTGGCTGGAGCCGAGCAGCGTTTCATAGAGCGCCTGGAACCAGGCGCGCAGGCTCTCGAACGGATGGCGCTTCCCGACCTCGAATACGGCATGCTGAATGATTTCGCTGTCAGCGTCGGCGGGAAGCTTCCCGAGCTCATCGTCGAGATCGCGCAGCGCTTCGGCTTCCATTTCAGTCGGCTGCCGGCGCCTGAGGCTCGGCACGACGAAATCGCGGGCGTAGTTGACGGCGAGGCCGATCAGCTCGTCGAGCTCGGGATCGCTCTCGGGTGAGGTATCGGGCGCATAGCGCTGGACGAACCGCCACGCGGTTTCCTTTTCGTGGACGCCAGGAAGGCTGACGAGGTTCAGCAATAATCCGTAGGTTAGCGGCAGCGCCTCGGTCGGCACCTTGCCGCCGTGGATGTGATGGACGGGATTGCCGAGCTTCTGCTCCGCCGGCTGGCTCGGGTAATTGCCGCGGAACTGCCAATATTCATCGACCGCACGGGGGATCACGCCGATGTGCAGGCTCTTCGCGCGCTTGGGCTCGCGGTAGATGTAAAAAGCGAGGCTGGGTTCGCTGCCGTAGCGCAGCCATTCCTCGAGGCTGAGGCCATTGCCCTTCGACTTGGATATCTTCTCGCCCTTTTCGTCGAGAAACATCTCGTAATTGAAGCCCTCGGGCGGACGACGGCCTAGGATCCGCGCGATCTTGCCCGACTGGGTGACGCTGTCGATCAGGTCCTTGCCGGCCATTTCATAATCGACGTCGAGCGCGACCCAGCGCGCCGCCCAGTCGACCTTCCACTGGAGCTTGGCGAGGCCTCCGAATGCTGAGCGCTGGACCCGGCTGCCGTCTTCATCGTCGAAGGCGATGAGGCCGGCTTCGGCGTCGACCACCTCGACCGGAACCTGCAGCACGCGACCGGTGCTGGGCGAAACGGGAAGCACCGGTGAATAAGTCTTGCGGCGATCTTCGCGCAGCGTCGGCAGCATTACGCCCATGATCGCGTCCCAGCCGTGGAGGACCTTGCGGATCACTTCGTCGAAACGACCGGAGGTGTAGCAGTCTGTCGCCGAAAGGAATTCATAGTCGAAGCCGTAGCGATCAAGGAAGCGGCGCAGCATCGCATTATTGTGATGTGCGAAGCTCTCATATTCGCCGAAGGGGTCGGGGATCTGGGTCAACGGCTTGCCGAGATTGGCCTCGAGCAGCTCCTGGTTGGGGACATTGTCCGGGACCTTGCGAAGGCCGTCCATGTCGTCGCTGAAGGCGATCAGCCGCGTCGGATTGCCCGTCAGCTCCTCATAGGCCTGGCGGACGAAGGTGGTGCGCGCGACCTCGTTGAAGGTGCCGATGTGCGGCAGGCCCGAGGGCCCATAGCCGGTCTCGAAAATTACCGGATCGCCGGCAGGTTTGCCGTCGGGCCAGCGCTTCAAGAGCTTGCGCGCTTCCTCGTAAGGCCAGGCCTTGGATGTGAGTGCGGCGGCGCGAAGGGATTCGGAACTCATGCAGCGCCGTTAGCCTCCCCTACATTCAGAAGGAAGGAGCGGGGTTTACCAGCCCAAACAGGGTGACCGCCATCGACGCCTGGCGTGAAGACCCCGATCGGTGTCTTCGCAAGCACCGTTCCAGTGTAGCAACTCTGTAGTGCACTACAGGGCACAACGTTGCGTCGGCGAGCGAAGGCCCTTGTGCGCTTCTTGTGCGCTGCTAGCCATAGGCCATGCGGTTGATCGCCGAATATGAGGGCGTGGACCGGGCGCAATTCGAAAGCGAGATCGTGCCCGGGAGCGAGCCGGTGGTGCTGCGTGGCCTGATCGCGAATTGGCCGCTTGTCGCGCTAGCCGGACAAAGCGAACGGGCGTTCGCCGAGTTTCTGCGCGAGGCGGCAACACACGAGCCATTCGAGGCCTGGTTCGGCGCACCGGAGATTGAAGGTCGCTTCGGCTACAATGAGGATTTTAGCGGGTTCAACCACGAGCGGCGGTTGGCCACCGTCGATCAGCTGCTCGACCTGTTGCTGCGGCAGAAGGGACACGAGCGACCCTATTCGATCTACGCGGGCGGAATTCCGATCCGTCGGCACTTGCCCGGCCTGTTGCCGACCATTCCCGTTCCAATCCTCGATACGAGCAGGGCAACGCTCATCTCGCTGTGGCTCGGCAACCGCGCGCGCACTGCGGCGCACTGGGATCTACCGCAAAACCTCGCCTGCGTCATTGCCGGTCGGCGGCGGTTTACGCTCTTTCCGACCGAGCAGCTGCCCAACCTCTATGTCGGCCCGCTCGACTTCACCCTCGCCGGTCAACCGATCAGCCTGGTCGAAATCGACGCTCCGGATCTTAAAATGCATCCCAAGTTCGCTGCTGCGCTGGAGGTCGCGCAAGTCGCGGAGCTAGGCCCGGGCGACGCGCTCTACATACCGAGCCTCTGGTGGCATGCGGTCGCCTCGCTCGACGAGCTCGCAGCGATGGTCAACTTCTGGTGGCGCGATGCGGAGCCACCGCTTCTGACGCCGTTGAATGCGCTTTATCATGCGGTGATCACGATGAGGAATTTGCCGAGGAGCGAACTCGAACGCTGGCGGATCATGTTCGACCATTATATCTTTGGGGCCAATGGCGATCCAGCCGCACATCTCCCCGAGAGCGCGCGTGGGATCCTTGGTCGACGGACGCCGGAGCTGGTCGCGCGGGTCAAAAAGCTGTTGATCGACGCCCTCAGCCGATAGCCAAACTGTTCCACTTTCGTTCCGCGTGACCTAATAGCTTGCTATGACCTCCTTCTCGATTCCCGCGCTGCACGCGACCCATGCCGGGATCTGGCTTGCAGGAGCCGACGGACAGGTTCGCGAGGCGAGCCGAGGTGAGGCGATCGCGCGGGCGGCGGAAACTCCGCACATCATTCTCAACGCCCCGCTCGCTGGACAGAGGCTCGGCTATCCGGAGCTCAGCGGACTCGATCTGCTGGAGCTGTTCGCATTCCTGCATCCGGCGCATTTCGCGGTGCCTACTGCGGCAGGCCTGTGCCGCGAGCTCGGGCTTGAAGCGCCGGGAACCGAATCTGAAGCCGCCGTCGCGATGCAGCGAATTGCCGAGCATTTGCTCTCCGTCCTCGCCAGTCCGGATTGGCGCGAACGGGAGGGCGCATGGACGTCGAACGCGACCCTGCACCGCCTCGGTTGGCTTTGGGCGCCGCTGATCGCGGCGCGACTTGAGCGGCCGGAACGCGGCGAACGCATGCTTTTTTCGCGGCTGAAGCAATGGGAGGAAGCCGGCGAGCGACCGCCGCCGCGGACGATGATCGTTTCTGCGGATGAGGCGCGCATGAAGCTCGACCGGCTGACCGGTCGAGCCGAGGCACGCGAGGGGCAGCGCGCGATGGCTGAAGCGGTCACCCAAGTGTTCGCACCCAAGCGTGCGAAAGGTTCGCCCAACCTGCTGCTTGCCGAGGCCGGCACCGGCATCGGCAAGACCCTCGCTTATCTGGCGCCGGCGTCGCTTTGGGCCGAAGGGTCGGGAAGCGCCGTCTGGGTATCGACTTTCACCAAGGCCCTTCAGCGCCAGCTCGACGGCGAGGGTCCGAAGCTTTTTCAAGATCGAGAGGAGCGTGCGCGGCGGATCGTCATCCGCAAGGGACGCGAGAATTATCTCTGCCTGCTCAACCTCGAAGATGCGCTGCAAGGCGCCTTCTCCGGTCGCGCGGCAATCCTTGCACAGCTCGTCGGGCGCTGGGCAGCATATACCAAGGACGGCGACATGGTCGGCGGCGATCTGCCCGGCTGGCTACCGAGCCTGTTCCGACGCGCCGGCGCGACTGCGCTGACCGACCGGCGGGGCGAGTGCGTCTATGCCGGCTGCCCGCATTACCGCCGCTGCTTCATTGAGAAAGCCGAGCGGGCGAGCAGGGACGCGGACATCGTCATCGCCAATCACGCGCTGGTGATGGTGAATGCGGCCCGGGCGCGCGAGGATGCGCCCGCCCGCATCCTGTTCGACGAGGGCCATCATTTATTCGACGCGGCCGATTCGACATTCGCGGTCGTGTTCGGCGGGCAGGAGGCGATCGAGCTCAGACGCTGGATCGTCGGTCCGGAGGGCCGCTCGCGCGGGCGGCGGCGAGGGCTTGCGGCGCGGCTTGTGGATCTCGCCTCATATGACGAGGAAGGCGCTCGCGCGCTCGAGGCCGCGGTCGAGGCGGCGAAGGCGCTACCGTCGGATGGTTGGCTGCAGCGGCTGGTCGAAGGCGCGCCGTTCGGGCCTCTCGAGGCTTTGCTCGCCGAGGTGCGCGGCACAGTCTACTCCCGCGCCAGGGCACAGGAGGCAGGCTATGGGCTCGAGACCGAGCTGGCAGCGCCCGACGGAGCGCTGGTGTCCGCCGCTGCCTCCGCAGCCGAAATCCTCGAGAGCCTGCAAAAGCCGCTCGCAGCCTTGGCACGCCGGCTGGAGGCCGTGCTCGAAGACGCTCCGGACTGGCTCGATTCGCAGGCGCGGGCGCGGATCGACGGAGCGATTCGCGGTCTTTCATGGCGGCGCGAGACGCTGGCCGCATGGATTGCACTGCTCGCGCGGATTGGCGGCGAGGCGGACCCGGAGTTCGTCGACTGGCTGGCCGTCGAGCGGGTCGACGGACGTGAATATGACGTCGCGATCCACCGTCGCTGGCTCGATCCGACGAAACCCCTGGCTGCGGCCGTGCTTGCGCCTGCCGATGGGGTTCTCGTCACTTCAGCGACCTTGCGCGGCGGGGAGAGCTGGGCTGAGGCCGACGCGCGCACCGGGGCGCTTCACCTGCCCGGCGTCGCGCATTTCGAAGCGGACAGCCCGTTCGACTATGCCGGTTGTTCGGAGGTACTGATCGTCACCGACATCAAGCAGGGCGATATTGCCTCGCTCGCCGGCGCCTATGCGCGTCTGATCGCAGCCGCAAAGGGCGGCACACTCGGGCTGTTCACCGCCATCCAGCGCTTGAAAGCGGTCCATGCGCGGATCGCTGACCGACTGGCGCGCGACGGGCTGCCGCTGCTCGCGCAACATGTCGATCCGATCGATGCCGGCACGCTCGTCGACATTTTCCGCGACGACTCTCGTGCCTCACTGCTCGGCACCGATGCGCTGCGCGACGGAGTCGATGTGCCCGGCGACTCGCTGCGTCTCGTGATGATGGAGCGCGTGCCTTGGCCGCGGCCTACGGTGCTTCACGCTGCAAGACGTATGGCAGGCGGCGGCAGCGCCTACGATGACCGCGTCGTACGCGCGCGGTTGGCGCAGGCGTTCGGCCGGCTGATCCGCCGGCAGGGGGACTGCGGCCTGTTCGTGATTCTGTCGGCAGCGATGCCGTCGCGGCTGCTGAAGGCATTTCCCCCTGGCGTTCCGATCCACCGCCTGCCGCTCGATCGGGCGATCGCGCGCGTCGAGGAGCGGTTGACCAGCAGCAGTGCAATTCCTGCAGAACTGGTCAGATGAAACGGCTCACGCTCCTTCGCCATGCAAAGTCGAGCTGGGATGATCCGAGCCTCGACGATTTCAACCGGCCTCTCAATGCACGCGGCTGGAAGGCGGCGCGACGAATGGGACGTGAGCTGAAGCATCGCGGCATGCGCTTCGATCTCGTGCTTGCGAGCACCGCCGCTCGGGTGCGTGAGACGATCGACGGACTTGAGGAGAAGTTCGAATTCGGCGCGCCGATCCGCTTCGAGCCGCGGATGTACGGTGCAAGCGCAGAAGCTTTGCTTTCGCTTGTGCGAGGCTTGCCGGAATCGAGCCATGCGCCGCTCCTGGTCGGACACAATCCAGGCCTTGAGCAACTGCTCGCCCTGCTTGCGCGCGACGATGACGGAGCACTGCGCCGACGAGTGGCCTCAAATTATCCGACCGGTGCTTTGGCAGTCGTGGAATTGCCGGCGCATGATTGGACCAAGGTCAAGCCGGGAAGCGGCCAAATCGTCGAGCTGATCCTGCCGAAGGAGCTGGATTAGGAATCGAGCGCGGAGGCGAGCCGGTCGCGCAAGGCAATCAGTCGGAAGACGTCAATTCCTCCGGGCCGCTCGTCGGGTTCCGGTCCGGCCGGCGGCATCGCTGCCGGCATTTGCGAGACTGGGAGCGCTTCCGGCTCCTGTCGTTCACGCAGCAGCTTCTGGACACCGCGGACGGTATAGCCCTCCTGATTGAGGAGGCGATGGATCCGGCGCGCCAGCTCGACATCCGCCGGACGGTAGTAGCGCCGGTTTCCTGCGCGCTGCATCGGCCGCAGCTGCGGGAATCGAGTCTCCCAATAACGCAGGATATGCTGGGGGACGCCCAGCTCCTGCGACAGCTCGCCGATGGTGAGGAGGGCGCCGGGGTCCTTTTGTCCGGCAGTCGCCAAGGTCAGCCTTTCGCGATCCGGTCGCGCATGATCTGGCTGGCGCGGAAGGTCATCACCCGCCTGGGAGCGATCGGCACTTCGACGCCCGTTTTCGGATTGCGTCCGATGCGCTGGCCCTTGTCGCGCAGAATGAAGGTTCCAAAGCCCGAGACCTTTACGTTCCTACCCTGCGCAAGTGCGTGGCACATATGGTGAAGCACGCGCTCGACGACGTTCGCCGATTCGGCGCGCGACAGACCAAGGCGGCGATGAACGACGTCGGCGAGATCCGCGCGCGTCAGAGTATTTGCGGCGTCCGCTTCGTCAGTGACCCGCGCGATGCCTAGGTCAGCCATCCCATTCTCCCGCCTTTACCGGCTTGCCCCGCCGTTTCAATTACACTTTCGTAACGGAAATCGGCTCCGTCGGCAATTCGACTAATCAACTGATATTCCAAATTTTTCAATAGCGCAGCGCTGCCGCGCCCCAGGTAAACCCGCCACCCATTGCTTCAAGCACGACGACGTCGCCGCGCTTGATTCGGCCATCCTTTACCGCCGTGTCGAACGCAAGCGGAACCGAGGCGGCCGAGGTATTGGCATGCTGGTCGACGGTGACCACCACCTTTTCCGGCGGAAGGCCCAATTTCTTCGCCGTGGCGTCAAGAATTCGGGCATTGGCCTGGTGCGGAACGACCCAGTCGACATCGCCGGCGGTGAGGCCCGCGTCCGCAAGGACTTCAGTGAGCACGTCCGCGAGGTTGATGACCGCGTGGCGGAACACTTCGCGCCCCTTCATCCTTAGCTTGCCGACCGTGCCGGTCGTCGAGGGACCGCCGTCGACGAACAGCAGGTCGTTATGACGGCCGTCGGCGTGAAGCTTGGTCGAGAGAATCCCGCTGTCGCTCTCCTCGACACTGAGCACCAGGGCACCGGCGCCGTCTCCGAACAGGACGCAGGTCGCGCGGTCTTCCCAATCGAGGATCCGGCTGAAGGTCTCTGCGCCGATCACCAATGCTCTTGCGGCATTGCCCGAACGAAGCATCGAATCGGCGACCGACAGCGCGTAGAGGAAGCCGGTGCACACAGCATGCACGTCAAACGCGATGCAATCGTTGATCCCGAGCGCCGCCTGGACCTTGGTTGCGGTGGATGGGAACGTCTGGTCGGGTGTCGCCGTCGCCAGGACGATCAGGTCGATGTCAGCTGCTTTCAGGCCGGCATGGTCGATTGCACGGCGCGCGGCTTCGAGCGCAAGCGAACCCGTGGTCTCGCCCTCGGCCGCGATATAGCGGCTGCGAATTCCGGTCCGTGCGACAATCCACTCGTCCGATGTATCGACCCGCGCGGCCAGCTCGTCGTTCGTCACTTTTCGCTTCGGGAGGGCGCTGCCCACGCCGACCACAACCGAGCGCCTTTTCACTGCGCTGCCTCATTGGCGAAGGCATGCGCGCGGAAATTGTCGAGGTCGTCGCCGATCTTCCGAGTGATGTCATTGCGGACCATGCTTGCGGCCACATGGATGGCGTTGGCGACGCCCTTTGCGTTGGCGCTTCCGTGGCTCTTCACGACCAGACCGTTGAGGCCCAGAAACACGGCGCCGTTATGATTGTTGGGGTCGAGGTGGACCTTCAGCAGATTGAGTGCGGGCCGCGACAAAGCGAAGCCTGCCTTCGAGCGGAGCGAACTCTTGAAGGCGCGGCGCAGGAGGTCGGTGACAAAGCGCGCGGTGCCTTCGGCCGTCTTGAGCGCGATGTTGCCCGAAAAGCCGTCGGTGACGACGACATCGACGCCGCCGCGGGACACTTGGTCGCCCTCGGTGAAGCCGTCGAAGCGGAACGGCAGATAATCGGCCTCGCGTAGCAACGCGGCGGCGTCCTTGAGCTCGTCGGTGCCCTTCAGCTCCTCGGTGCCGATGTTGAGCAATTTGACGCGGGGCGCAGAAATGCCGAGCACCGTTCGGGCATAGGCCGCTCCCATGACCGCGAACTGAACCAGATTTTGGGCGTCGCACTCGGTGTTGGCGCCGAGATCGAGCATGATGACGTCGGTCTCGCCAAGGGTCGGCAGAAGTGCTGCGAGGGCTGGACGGTCGATACCCGGCATGGTCCGAAGCGCGAGCTTGGACATGGCCATAAGCGCCCCAGTATTGCCGCCGGACAGAGCGGCGTCGGCAATACCTTCTTTGACCGCGTTGATCCCCATTCCCATCGAGGTGATGCGGGCGCGGCGGATTGCCTGGCTGGGCTTTTCGCTGGCGCCGATCGCTTCGGGCGAATGGACGATATGCGAATGAGGGCTGAGATTTCGATGCTGGGCAATGTGCGCTTCGACCTGTCGCTCGTCGCCGTAGAAGGTGAACTCGAGCGAAGAGTCTTTTCTCAGCGCTCGCGAGGCGCCGGCAATCATCGCCGCTGGGCCGGCATCGCCGCCCATGGCATCGATTGCAATGCGTGGGCCCCCGCTCATGGGCCTGTTCGGCTTAAGCCTCGGTCGAAACGATTTCGCGGCCGTTATAATGGCCGCATGCCGCGCACATATTGTGCGGCAGCTTCAGTTCGCCGCAGTTCGGACATTCCTGGAACTGGGTCGCCGTCAGCGCATGATGGCTGCGGCGCATGTTCCGCTTCGACGGCGAGGTTTTTCTCTTCGGGACAGCCATTGCGGCACCTTTGAATGCAATTTCGACAACAATAAAAATTGCGACGATCTGCGCCTCATCTCAGCGGGCTTCCCAATAGGTAAGCTCCCGCGGGCGGCGGCCGGATCGTCGCGAACCGCGGCCCCTATAGCGCACGTGGCCGTTCTTGCAAGCTTGGTGTGCCGGTGCGAGGAAGACGCCGGGGAGGCGAGATCATGACAGCAGTTCCAGTCACGCTTGCGGCGAGCGCGGCGGCCGTTTTCGTCAACATCTGGCTCGGTTCGCGCATCGCCAAGCTCAGGCATCGGTTCAAGGTGAGCGTCGGCGACGGTGGGCAAGAGCCCCTGCTCCGGCGGATGCGGGCGCAGGCCAATTTCATCGAGAATGCGCCGTTCTTTCTGATCCTCGTCGCAAGCCTCGAACTATCGGGCGCGAACCGTGCCGGGCTCGGTGTCATTGCAGCGATCTTCACGCTCGCGCGCATTGCCCATGCTATCGGAATGGACGGCGGTTCGCTCGCGATCTGGCGGAGGATCGGAATCCTCATTTCCTCGATCGCAATCGTCCTGCTCGCGATCTGGGCGATCCTCTGCGTGGCGAGGTCATTTTCAGGCGGCTAGAGCAGCGTCGCTGACGAATGGGTTGGTCAGCCGCTCCTGGCCGAAGGTCGACATCGGCCCGTGGCCCGGCACGAAGGCCGTCTCATCGCCCATCGGCCAGAGGCGCTGGGTGATCGATGCGATCAGCTGCTGCTGATTGCCATGGGGAAAATCCCAGCGGCCGATCGAGCCGCAGAACAGCACGTCGCCGACCAGCGCGAGCTTCGATTTGGGATGATGGAAGACGACATGGCCCGGCGTGTGGCCGGGACAGTGACGGACCTCGAAAGTGAGTTTGCCGACCTCGACCCGGGCGCCGTCGGCAAGCCAGCGCGAAGGTTCGAACGCGCGGCCAGGAATCCCGTATTTCGCACCGTCTTCGGCAAGGCGGTCGATCCAGAAGCGATCAGCCTCATGCGGCCCTTCGATCGATACGCCGAGCTCTTGTGCGAAAATGCCGGCGCTCCCGCAATGGTCGATATGGCCGTGAGTTAGCAGGATCTTCTCGATCGTGACGCCCGCCTGCGCTGCCGCCGCCTTAAGGCGCGGGAGATCGCCCCCGGGATCGACAAAGGCGCCGCGCATGGTTGCCGTGCACCACAGCAAGGTGCAATTCTGCTGCAGCGGAGTGACCGGGATGATTGCCGCGCGAAGAGGCGGCTCTGCCGCGCTCATTTCCAGGGGTCGGCCGGGCGAGGAGCGAGGGTCGTCATCGCCGGTTGCTCATTTTTCATCGACCCCGCGACCGCCTCCGCCTGACGCATGACACGAAGCACGTTCCCGCCGGCGAGCTTGGCCAGATTCTGATCGGACCAGCCGCGCCGGATCAGCTCAGCGAACAGCAAGGGATAGCCGCTGACGGTCCCGAGACCTTCGGGCGCACTTTCGATTCCATCGAGGTCGCCGCCGATCCCGACATGATCGTAACCGGCGATCTTGGCGATATGTTCGACATGATCGGCGACTTCAGCGACGGTGACGCGAGGCGCCGGCCTGGCAGCCTTCCACGCCGCAATCGCAGCTTCGCGCTGCTCCGGCCGGCCATTGTAGAGCGACTTTGCGCGTGCCTCCTCGGCCGCTTCCTCGGCGCTCCATTTGCGGAACGCGTCGGAGACATAGGCCGGGAAGAAATTGACCATGACCACGCCGCCGTTCTGCGCAGTGAGCTTCAATATATCGTCCGGAACATTGCGGTTATGATCATCGAGCGCGCGGGCGCTCGAATGGGAGAATATCACCGGCGCCTTCGAGACCTTGAGCGCAGCGCGCATCGTATCATCGCTGACGTGGCTGAGGTCCACGAGCATGCCGAGCCGGTTCATCTCGCCGATGACGGTCCGGCCGAAGTCGGTGATGCCATGATATTTGGGATCGTCTGTCGCGCTGTCCGCCCATTCGTTGTTCTTGAAATGGGTCAGTGTCATGTAGCGTGCGCCGAGGTCGTAGAATTGCCGCAGCGCGGCGAGGCTCCCGCCGATCTGGTGCCCGCCCTCGATCCCGATCAGCGAAGCGACCCGGCCGCCCTTGTGGATGCGTACGACGTCGTCGGCGGTCCGGGCGAGTGCGAGGTCGTTCGGATAGGCTTTGACCATGCGCTTGACGATATCGATCTGTTCGATCGTCTCGCGGATCGCAGTATCGCCCGTGACTTCAGAGGGAATGTAAACCGACCAGAATTGCGCTCCGACGCGGCCCTCGTGAAGCCGCGCCATGTCGGTCATCAGCGGATGCTCGCGCCGGTCGGTGCCGCTGGCAAGCCCTTCGATGCTCAGGCCGTAATGTTCGCGCAGCTGCTCGGCGATGTCATTGTGCCCGTCGATCAACGGGGTGGCCTTGAGAATGCGGTCGATCCGCGCCTGGACCTTGGGGTCGATCGTCTGAGCATTGGCTGGTGAAGGCATAAGCATTGCAAGAAGGAGGAGCGCGGCTTTGGCGGTCATTGCCGAGGTTTAGGAACAGCTGCGGGGCGAGGCAATCCGCCGACTGAATTGCAGGGCTTGTCCTTTGGCCCGCACCCGTTGATGTAGAGCGCGATGAGCGACCTCGAAGAGACGATGCATTTCGATCCCGAGGAGGGCATTGCCGACCTCGATGCCCATCTCGACCGGCTGAAGGAAGCCGCTGCGGCGCAGGGCTTCAGGTTCGACCGCCACGCCGCGCGCAACGAGCTTCAGGCGGCGACCTTCGGAAAGAGACGTTCGGCGACCGCGCGGTTGCTGCTCTCGCCGACTGGGGCAATGGCGATCGAGGTGAAGCCGGCTTAGGCCGCGAGCGGGAAGCGCAGCAGCCGTTCCGAGACCGGGACGAGCGCGACCGCATGGCCGCCGACGGAGCCGAGAATCTCCGGGTGATG
>DASVYN010000064.1:0-4296 GCA_036392155.1 Sphingomicrobium sp. | reverse complement strand
CATGGGCCGATCGAAGGTCACCGAGAGCTTCAGCGGTCCTGGAGGAATGAGGGCTGCCGAAGCGGGGTTTGTGCTGACTACCCGCGGGGCGCTATTTTCTCCTGCCATAAGCACTCCAATCCACACCAGTGATGGTCGCTTCGTGTGCGACCGATCTGGAGCGATTGGGACCCCTGTTTGCATGTCCACAGAATAGCTGGGGGAGCCTTCCTCGGCAGCGAGGATGCGGGCAGCTTCTCGGCTGCTCGAGACGCCCAGCTTCTGTCTGGCGGTCCTCAGCCGTTCGTTTGCCGCAGTTGTGGTGATCGACAGTGCGCGAGCAATGCTCTTGATGTCGTGGCCCTGGACGAGCAACCGCAAGACCATGCGCTCGCGCTCGGTGAGGCGCTCGACACCCGCCGACGTCAGGCCCGCACCTCTTCGATTCCGACGCTGTTGCGGCGCAGGGCCTTCAATACGGTTTCAACGATGTGCGGCGCGTTGAGCCGGGCGTCATCATACTGCCTCTCCGGCTTTTCCTGGTCCTGGAAGCGGTCGGGCAAGCGCATCGTGCGGATCTTGAGACCTGAATCGACCAAGCCCTCGTCGCTCGCGAGCGTCAGGACATGAGCGCCAAGACCGCCGATCGCGGCTTCCTCGATCGTCACTGCTACGTCGTGCGTGGTCAGCAACTTCCGGATCAACTCGCTGTCGAGCGGCTTGGCGAAGCGGAGGTCGGCGACGCTGGTTGACAGACCCTTCGCCTCCAGTTCGTCGGCCGCCTTTTCTGCTTCTTCGAGGCGGGTACCGAGCGAAAGGATCGCAACGCTCTTGCCCTCGCGGACGATGCGTCCCTTGCCGATCTTGAGCGCCTGCGGCTCGATCGGCAACGGAACGCCCCTTCCCTCGCCGCGCGGATAGCGCACCGCGATTGGTGAACTGTCGTGCAGCGCCATGGTGTGAACCATGTGGCAAAGCTCGGCCTCGTCGGCTGCGGCCATCACCACAAAATTGGGTAAAGTGCAGAGATAAGCGAGGTCGAAGCTCCCCGCGTGGGTCGCTCCGTCGGCACCGACCAGCCCGGCGCGGTCCATCGCGAAGCGCACCGGCAGGTTCTGGATTGCGACGTCATGAACCAGCTGGTCATAGGCGCGCTGAAGAAATGTCGAATAGATGGTCGCAAACGGCCTGTACCCTTGTGCGGCGAGGCCGGCAGCGAAGGTCACGGCGTGCTGCTCGGCAATGCCCACGTCGAACGTTCGTTCGGGGAATTGCTCGGCCACCTTGTCGAGCCCTGTGCCCGAAGGCATTGCCGCGGTGATTGCGACGATCTTCTCGTCCCGCGCCATCTCGCCCGACAGCGCCTTTGCATAGACACTGGTGTAGCTCGGTGGGCCAGCCGAGGGTTTCGCCTGAACTCCCGACACGACGTCGAACTTCACCACCCCGTGATATTTGTCGGCAGCATTTTCGGCCGGAGCATATCCCTTGCCCTTCTTGGTAACGACATGCACCAGCATCGGGCCTTCGTCGGCGTCGCGGACATTCTCGAGCACCTCGACCAGGGCGCGCACGTCGTGTCCGTCGATCGGACCGACGTAATAGAAACCGAGCTCGTCGAAGAGCGTGCCGCCAGTCAGCATTCCGCGCGCATATTCTTCCATTCGCCTCAGCGAACTGTGGATCCCGTCAGGCATCGCCCGGGCCAACTTCTGTGCAAGCTTGCGCGGCGTCAGATACTTGCCCGAACTCACCAGGCGGGCGAGCGCGTTCCTGAGCGATCCCACCGGAGGCGCGATCGACATGTCATTATCGTTGAGAATGACAATCAGCCGGTGCCCAGCAGCAGCGGCGTTGTTCATCGCCTCATAGGCCATTCCTGCGGACAGGGCGCCGTCGCCGATGACCGCAATCGCGCGCCCCGGCGTATTGGAAAGCTTGCTGGCAGTCGCAAAACCCAGGGCTGCGGAGATCGATGTCGAGCTGTGCGCCGCGCCAAACGGGTCATATTCGCTCTCGCTGCGCTTCGTGAAGCCGCTGAGCCCGCCCCCCTGCCGGAGCGTGCGGATTCGATCACGACGCCCGGTGATGATCTTGTGCGGGTAGGCCTGATGCCCAACGTCCCAGATCAATTTGTCATTGGGCGTATCGAACACATAGTGCAGCGCCACGGTCAGCTCGACGACGCCAAGCCCCGCGCCCAGGTGCCCGCCGGTCACCGATACCGCAGAAATGGTCTCCTGCCGAAGCTCATCGGCCAGCTGCGGCAGCTGCTCCTTGGCCAATTGGCGCAGATCAGCCGGGAACTTCACCGTGTCGAGCAGCGGCGTTTCTGGACGGTCACTCATCGGTGCTGACCATTAGTCCGATGAACCACTAGTGTCGATTATGTCGCGGCTGCTGCGTTCAAGACGGCGTCCAACAGTCCGGGAAAGCGCTTGTCGAGCTCGGGGCGGCGAAGTCGGTGGATAACCTTGGTTCCTTCCTTTCGCGCCTCGATCAGCCCGGCACCGCGCAGTACCGTGAAGTGGTTGGAAACCGTTGCCCGCGGCAAGCCTTCGGGCGCGGCGCAGTTGCAGGCCAGACCCTCGCCCTCCGCAATCCGATCCTGGTCGAGCGCGCGCACGATCTTGAGCCGCACTGGGTCGGACAGAGCGTGAAGCACGCTCGCCAGCGGCACGTCGCTCAAATTGGGATGAATGAAGCGTGTCATCGCACTGATATAGAAGAGTAAATGCAAATTTCCAATTTTCTATAGTTCGGGATTATTGAACTATATGCTGTCGCCACCCACTTGTTGGAGACTTTCAAAGGAGCCTCCCATGTCCAAGCCTCTTGCCAACAAGACCGCCCTTGTCACCGGTGCCTCGCGGGGCATCGGCCGCGCAATCGCCCGCCGTCTCGCATCCGATGGCGCTTACGTCTTCGTTCACTACAACCGGTCCGCGGCCGAAGCCGAAGAGCTGGTGTTGGAAATCGAAACAAATGGCGGTTCGGCGCAAGCCATTGCCGCCAATCTCGAAGATGTCGGATCGGTCAACCGTCTGGTCGCAGACATCAAGACACGGCTCGGCAATCGCAAACTCGACATCCTGGTCAACAATGCCGGCATTCTCGAATATCAGACTCTCGGCGACAGCGATGTCTCTGCGCTCGACCGTCTCCTGGCAGTCAATGTCCGGGCGCCCTATCAAATCACTTCAGGCCTCGTGAGCTCGCTCGCCGACGACGCGCGTGTGCTCTTCACGAGCTCGATCGTTGCCAAGACGGTGATCGGCGGAGCGACCGCTTATGCTCTGACCAAGGGAGCAATCGACACGCTCACTCGCTATCTCGCCGCTGAGCTCGGCGAGCGCGGCATTCGTGTGAACGCAATCGCACCGGGTGCGATCGATACCGACATGGCTGCCGGCTTCATCGGCACCGACGAAGGCCGGGCCCAAATATCGGCGATGCAGGCCCTAAAGCGGATCGGAGAGACCGAAGACATCGCGCGTGTCGCCGGCTTCCTGGCCGGTCCGGACAGCGGCTGGGTCACCGGACAGGTGATCGACGCCTCGGGCGGAAGCAGACTCTGATCCAAGCTGCAAAGCGCGCCGCGGTCCTTCTCGCGACGCAAGGCTCATGCAGCGCGGCCAATGAAGTCGAGGAACCGGCGCACTTTCGCTTCAAGCTCGGCGCGGGACCTGCCGGCGCGCGCCTCGACCGAAGGCGCGATGTGGGTCGATGCAACGAGGTCGGTGATTGCCTGCGGATCGATTTTCGCTGGCAAATCGCCGACCTCCATCGCCTGCTCAACCCGCTCCAGCATCGCCCGGCGCATGCCGGCAAACACCGTCTCGACGCGCTCTCGCACTTGCCGATCGTCGCCAGCAGCATCGCTCGCAGTGCTGATCAGAAAACAGCCGCGAGCGCCTTCACGGGCACAGAAGACGTCGAGATCCACCTCGAAGAAGGCTCGGAGCGCGTCGGCGAACGGCGTCTTCGCCAATGCTTCGTCCATCCGAGTGCGAGCCTCGGCGACATAGGCGTCCAGTGCCTCGAGATAGAGACCGCGCTTGCCGCCGAAAGCCGCATAGAGGCTCGGCTTGTGAAGTCCCGTGGCAGCGGTAACCGAATCGAGCGGCACATCAGCGCCTTCGCTCCAGAACAGCCGCATCGCCCTGAAGCTCCTGCGGCGCCATGTCCGCCGGTCGAGGGCAAAGCCCCCAAACGCCGCCTAGCGGTCTTCACAATCCCCGCAGGTACCGCGCACCTCAATGACGGGACGCGGAGCGGAAAATCCAGCCTCCTTTGCAGCCTTGCGGACGCCGCTGG
>DASVYN010000063.1:0-25537 GCA_036392155.1 Sphingomicrobium sp. | reverse complement strand
GAAGCCCTCCTCATGACCCTGGAGGGTGAAGCCGCGGCCATCGACCACCAGCTCGGCGCCCTCGTCGATACCCATTTGGATATAATGTTCGATCCGTTCCTTGTGCGCCTTGCTGACCACCGGGCCGTAATGCGCTTCGGGGTCGGTGGAGACTCCGATCCGCAGGCCTTCAATCGCCGGGATCAGCTTCTCGCGGAGGGCATTGGCCGTATCCTCGCCGACCGGGACCACCACCGGAAGCGCCATGCAGCGCTCGCCGGCCGAGCCGAAGGCCGCGCCGGCGAGATCGTTGACGACCTGGTCGAGGTCGGCGTCGGGCATGACGATGCCATGGTTCTTGGCGCCCCCGAACGCCTGGACGCGCTTGCCCGCAGCAGTGCCGCGCGAGTAGATATATTGCGCAATGTCGGAAGAGCCGACGAAGCTCACCGCTGCGACATCCGGATGATCGAGGATCGCGTCGACCATCTCCTTGTCGCCATGCACGACATTGAGAATTCCGTCAGGAAGCCCGGCTTCCTTCATCAGTTCGGCAAGACGGTTGGGGACGCTGGGGTCGCGCTCTGAGGGCTTCAGAATGAAGGCGTTGCCGCAGGCGATTGCCATCCCGAACATCCACATCGGGATCATCGCCGGGAAATTGAACGGCGTGATTCCAGCGCCTATCCCAAGCGGCTGGCGCATCGAATAGACGTCGATGCCGGGCCCGGCGCCGACCGTATATTCGCCCTTCAATGCCTGCGGGATGCCGCAGGCATATTCGATCACTTCAAGCCCGCGCTGAACGTCTCCTCGAGCGTCTGCAATGACCTTGCCATGCTCGGAGCTTAACAGGTGCGCGAGCTGGTCCATATTCCTTTCGACCAGCTCCTTGAACCTGAACATCACTCGGGCGCGCCGCTGTGGATTGGTCGCGGCCCAAGCGGGCTGTGCGGCCCTTGCGGCGTCGACAGCTCTCTCAAGGTCCGCGGCACTGCCCAAGCGGACGTTCGCCTGAACCTGGCCTTGATTGGGGTCGAACACCTCTCCCTGGCGCTCGCCGCCGGCAAATGTGGAACCGCCGATGAAATGGTCGATCGTGCGCAACATGAAACGCGTCCCGATTCTGCTGGTTTGAGATTGCCGCTCCACTAGTCCCTTGCCGGGCTTCTGGCTAGGCAACCGCGGCATGGGGAGCGCCTTGGACACCGATCGGCCGGCAGAGCAGCACATCGTCTTGGGCATGACTCTGCGTCTGGCCAGTGCGGTCGCATTGGCAGCGATGTTCGCCGGTGTGAAGTGGGTGAGTCAGCATGGCGTGTCCGTCGGCGAAAGCCTGTTCTATCGACAGATCGGCACCACGCTTTGCGCGCTCGGCTGGGCTGCGTTCGGGCGCGGTTTTGCCTCGCTGAAGACGAAGCGAGTGGGCGCTCACATTGCGCGTATGGCGATCGGTCTTGCCGCCATGGGTCTCAATTTCCTTTCCTTCGTCCTGTTGCCGCTTGCCGAAGCGACATCGATCGGCTTCTCGGTACCGATCTTCGCAACCTTGCTTGCAGCACTGGTGCTTGGTGAAGCCACGGGCCGATGGCGCTGGAGCGCGGTCATGATCGGATTCGTCGGAGTCCTCGTGATTGTGCAGCCCGGAAGCGGCCACATCGGGACGTACGGCGGCACTGTTGCAGTCGCCGCGGCATTGTGCACCGCCGGCGCGACCATCGTCATTCGCCGTTTGGGCGCGACCGAGCCCGCGGCGGCGACGGTATTCTGGTTTGGGCTCAGCTCGCTGGTACCGCTGGCGCTGGTGATGCTGTTCGTCGCGAAAGCGCACGATCCGCAGATATTTGCAGTCATTATCGCACTCAGCCTCGCCGGAGGCCTGGCCCAGCTGCTGCTGACCGGTTCGCTTCGCCTCGCACCGGTCGCGCTGGTCGTGCCGATGGATTATTCCTCGCTATTGTGGGCGATCCTGCTCGGATGGCTGATCTTCGATCAATTGCCGTCGCGCTGGACCTGGCTCGGAGCACCCATCGTCATTGGTGCCGGTCTCGTCATCCTCTGGCGCGAGCAGCGGCTGCGAATGACTGGAAGTGCAACCGCAGCAGTGTCAGAAGTGAACGAATGAAGACGCCGCTCGCCAGTCTCGCATTGTCCGCCACGCTTCTGACCGGCGCAGCGCCGCCGGCATCTCCCGATGCGAAGCTGCGCGCCATCATCGTGCCAGTCAGCCAGGCACAGCTACGTCACACGATCGTGAAGCTGGTCAGCTTCGGGACTCGGCACACACTCTCGTCGCAGACCGACCCCAACCGCGGCATCGGCGCTGCACTTGGCTGGGCGGAGGCGGAGCTCAACAGCTATTCGGCGGCATGCGGCAACTGCCTGAGCGTGAGCCGGACCAGCGACACGTTCAGCGGCGACCGCCTTCCGGCTCCGACCAGAATCACCGATGTCTTTGCGATCCAGCGGGGCACCGAGCGGCCCAACGACGTCGTGATCATCCAGGGCCATATCGACAGCCGGGTGAGCGATCCGATGAACGCGATCTCCGATGCGCCGGGCGCCAACGACGACGGCTCCGGGACGGCGGCGGTGCTCGAGGCGGCGCGAGTGCTCAGCAAGCACAGGTTTCCCGGAACAATCGTCTATGCGACGCTGATGGGCGAAGAGCAGGGGCTGTACGGCGGCAAGCTGTTCGCGGCTTATGCCAAGGCCCAGGGGTGGAACGTCGTCGCAGTCCTCAACAACGACATCATCGGCAACAGCTGCGGTTCCGACAGCGTGTGCGATTCGACGCACGCGCGCGTGCTTTCCGAAGGACCAAGATCACAGGGCGAGGCCGATCTCGCCGCTCAGACGCACAGCCTCGGAGGTGAGAACGACAGTCCGTCGCGCAACATCTCGCGCTTCCTCGACAGTCTCGCCGACCGGCTGAAGATCGGGCTCGACGTGCGGCAGATCTGGCGCACCGACCGCTTCAGCCGCGGCGGTGACCATATCCCGTTCCTGCAAGCGGGCTATCCGGCAGCTCGGATCAGCGTTGCGGTCGAGAATTACAACTGGCAGCACCAGGATGTTCGTGTGGAGAACGGGATTCATTATGGCGATACGATAGACCATGTGGACTTCCCCTATCTCGAAAAGGTGACCAAGCTGAACGTCGCAGCGCTTGCCGCGATCGCCAGCGCACCGCCGCCGCCCGAGCCCAAGGTCGAGGGAGCGGTAAGCACCGATACGACGCTGACCTGGACTCCTGTGGGGGAAGCCGCCGGCTACAAGGTCCGCTGGCGCAGGACCGATGCGGCCAATTGGGAGGTGTCGCGCGCAATGTCATCCGCGAATTGCAGGGAGACCGGGGTGGCGGGGGCACCCAAACTCGTGGCCGGACCGAAGTTACGTGCAGTGCGATGCAAGGCCGTGCTTGCGCACGTCCGCATCGACGATTGGGTGTTCGGCGTCTCGTCGGTAAGCAAGGACGGCTTCGAGAGTCCCGTCGCCTCGGCGGTGCCCGGGGGCGCGTTCAAGCCCTATGTGGCGCCGGTGAGGAAATAAGAATTCCGAAAAGAGGTCATGGGGAGAAGGAACGCCTCGAAGTGGGTGCTCGTGCTTGCTCTCCTTTCGCTCGTTGATCGTGAAACCAATCTCCTTCCGGATTGCTTCGTCGCTCTGCTCCTCGCAATGACGACCGCCTGATGCAAAAGCGCAAATCGGCACCTCTGCCCAGCCGCAAGCAGATCCTCGACTTCATCGCTTCTTCGAGCCAGCCGGCAGGCAAGCGCGAGATCGCGCGAGCGTTCGGCCTGTCGGGGCAGGAAAAGATCGATCTCAAGCGGCTGCTCAAGGACATGGCCGATGAAGGGCTGATCGACAGCTCGCCCGGCCGAGCTTTCCACAAGAGCGGCGGCATTCCCAAGGTGACGGTGCTTCGGGTCCAGGCGGTGGACGACGGCGGCAACCTTTGGGCGGTTCCGGAGCAATGGCATGCCGATACTCCGCCGCCTCGGCTGCAGGTCGTCGAGCGTGGCCGCCGAAGTGCACTCGGGATCGGCGATCGCGTGCTTGCCCGGACAGAGGAGCGAGGCAAGAGGCTCGTCGCTCACCCGATGAAGAAGCTCGCGCGATCTGCGGAGCTTATGCTTGGAGTCGTCAAGCGGGAGGGTGAGCGCTTCTGGCTTTCGCCGGTCGACAAGCGCGAACGGCGCGAGCTCGCAATCCACGACTTGAAGGATGCCCAGGCCGGGGACCTCGTGCTTTGCGAGGTTTCGGGCCGTCCGCCCCGCATCTCAGCGCGCGTTGACGCCGTGCTCGGCGACCCGTTCGCGCCGCGAAGCTTCTCGCTGATCGCGATCCACAAGCATGGGCTTCGGCACGATTTTGCCGCGGAAGCAATCGACGAGGCGCATCGAGTCTCCAGTCAGCGGCTTGGCGAGCGTGAGGATCTGACGCATTTGCCGATCGTAGCCATCGATCCCGAGGACGCGCGCGATCACGACGATGCGATCTGGGCCGAATCCGACGGCAAGGGCGGATGGAACGCGATCGTCGCAATCGCCGACGTCAGTTTCTACGTCCGCCCCGGCTCCGAGCTCGACGGTGAGGCGCGTGCAAGAGGCAATAGCGTCTATTTTCCCGATCGCGTGGTCCCGATGCTCCCCGAGGAGCTGTCAGCCGACATCTGCTCACTGAAGGAGGGAGAGGATCGGGCGGCGATGGCCTGCCATCTGAAGATCGACCGCGACGGCAATATCAAGAACTGGCGTTTCAGCCGGGCGAAGGTCCGGATCGCGGCAAACATCGCTTATGAGGACGCACAGGCGGCCATCGATGGCGCCCAAGAGGAGACTGTCGATGTCGCCTCGCCGGTCTGCTTCATGCCCCCAGTCGAAGGACCCGTTCCGACCGAACTGGTCGAGAAAGCGCTGAAGCCGCTGTGGGGCTGTTGGCGCGCCTTGTTCGCAGCTCGGCAGAAACGCGATCCGCTCGAGCTCGATTTGCCGGAACGCAGGGTGATGCTCGACGAGAAGGGGCGGATCACATCGATCGCGCCGCGTGACCGGCTCGATGCTCATCGGCTGGTCGAGGATTTCATGATCGCGGCCAACGTCGCCGCTGCCCGCGCGCTCGAGGCGAAGAAGGCGCCGGTCATGTACCGCGTCCACGAGCCGCCGAGTCGCGAGAAGCTGGTGGCGCTCAAGGATTATCTGGAAAGCTTCGGCATTGAGTTCGCGCTCGGGCAGGTGATCCGTCCGGGAACCTTCAATCGGATCATCGAGCGCGCTGGCGACGCGGACGGGCGCGAGGAAATCATGGAGCAATTGCTCCGCACCCAGATGCAGGCGCGCTACGCGCCTGACCGGTTAGGCCATTTCGGGCTCGCGCTCGCAACCTACGCCCATTTCACATCGCCGATCCGCCGCTATGCAGACCTTCTCGTCCATCGCTCATTGGTGAAGGCCTACGCACTCGGTGAGGGCGCCTTGCCGGCGGGCGATGAGGAACGCTTCGAGCAGATCGGCGAACAAATTTCGATGCTCGAACGCCGCGCGATGGAGGCCGAGCGCGAGACGATTGACCGCTATGTCGCGGCCTTTCTCGCCGACCAGGTCGGGCAATTGGTTGAATGCCGCATCACTGGCGTGCAGCCGTTCGGTTTCTTCGCGACGGTCGAGGATCTTGGCGGCGACGGGCTGCTGCTCGCGAAGGATCTGGGTCAGGAATATTTCCGGTATGACGAAGGCGCGAAGCAACTCGTCGGCGAAGAAACGGGCGAAGCCTATCGGATCGGTCAGCGGCTGACGCTCAGGCTCTCCGAGTCCAATCCCGTATCGGGGGCGCTGCGCTTCGAGTTGCCGGAAGGGAGGTCAGCGCCGATCCGACGGGATCGGATGCGCGGCCGGAGGGGCCGGCCGCCCAACATTCGCCACAGCAATCGTCGCAACTGACGTTCCACTATCGCAACTTTTTCTTTCCATGCGGATTTGGCGGAAAAGGAGGTTCGCATGGCCTACAAAGTCGCGATGATCGTCGGCAGCTTGCGTAAGGACAGCATCAACCGGAAGATCGCGCGATCGATCTGCGCCCTTCGCGGCGACAATCTTGACTGCTCGATGATCGAGATCGGCGATTTGCCGCTCTACAATCAGGACCTGGACACCAATCCGCCCGAAGCATGGGTGCGGTTTCGCCAGGAGGTTGCGGCCGCGGATGGAGTGCTGTTCTGCAGCCCGGAATATAATCGCGGCATCCCCGGTGTCCTCAAGAATGCGATCGACGTTGGCTCGCGCCCTTATGGTCAGAGCGTGTTCGACAAAAAGCCCGCTGCGATCGTTACCGCCTCGCCGGGAAGCATCGGCGGCTTCGGCTCCAACCACCAGATCCGGCAGGCAGCCGTTTTCCTCAACATGCCGGTGATGCAGCAGCCGGAGGCCTATCTGGGCCATGTCACCGACGACAGCTTCGATGCCGACGGCAAACTGAAGGAAGGGCCGTTAAAGGCGCTTGTGACGACGCTCGCTCATGCCTTCCACGATTGGGTCGACATGATCCACCGTTCGCGCGCTGCACTGGCCGAGGATTCGGCCCATGCGGCGCAGGCAAAGGAACATGCTTGACACTTGGCGACGCCCGGCGGGCGGCCAATAAACGGGTATACGTTTAAGGGTTGGGAGGAAGGCATGGAGTTCACCTGGCTTTCGCGCCGGCAGCCGCAATTGCTGGCGCTGCTTCGGATTGTGACAGCGTTGCTGCTTCTCGAGCATGCGACGATGAAATTTTTCCATTTCCCGGCGCCGCTGATGCCTGGACCGCTTCCGCCGCTCCTCATCATCGCCGGCGTCATCGAACTCGTCGCCGGTATCCTGGTCACGGTCGGCCTGTTCACCCGGCTCGCCGCATTTATCGCTTCAGGAGAGACTGCAGTCGCTTATTTCATGGCCCATTTCCCGAAGAGTTTCTGGCCGGCAATCAATCAGGGCGAGGCAGCAATCTTCTTCTGTTTCATCTTTCTGTACATCGCCGCCGCAGGACCGGGCGCCTGGAGCATTGACGGGGCGCGGATGCGGAGCGCGCCGATCAGGTAACCTTCGCGCGCCGTTTGAAGCGCGGCTGATCCCATTCGCGTGAGCCCAGGATCTGGCCCAGGATTTCGGCTGCGCGCACGACCTCCGCATGGCTGTTGTAGAGCGGTGCGAAGCCAAAGCGCATGAGATCCGGCGTGCGGAAGTCGCCGATGACTCCGCGGGCGATCAGCGCCTGAATGACGGCATGGGCTTCGGAGTGAGCGAAGACGAGGTGGCTGCCGCGCTGCTTGGGATCGCGCGGCGAGGCAAGGCGGATTTCGGTGTCGCAGCGCTCCTCGACTTCGTCGATGAACAGCTGAGATAGCGAACGCGACTTGTCGGCGACATCGCGCATCGCGATGCCATCGAAGGTGCCAAGGCCGGCGTCCAGTGCGGATAGCGCGAGGATCGATGGAGTGCCGGTCAGGAAGCGCGTGATTCCCGCGACAGGGCGATAGTCGTCATCGAACGCGAACGGCTCGGCATGACCCATCCAGCCCTGGAGCGGTGAGCGAAGCTCTCCCTGGAGTCGCTCCGCGACATAGATGAAGGCCGGCGCGCCGGGGCCGCCGTTCAGATATTTGTAGCCGCAGCCGATCGCAAGATCGCAACCCGTGCCGCTGAGGTCGAGCTCGATCGCGCCCGCGCTGTGCGACAGATCCCATATAGTGAGCGCGCCGGTCGCGTGCGCGGCTTCGTTGATTGCGCGCATGTCGAGAACCGCCGCCGTGCGGTAATCGACATGGGTCAGCATGACGACCACGGTATCCGCCTGGATCGCTTCGACAATCTCCTCAGGTTCGACCGTCGTGAGCGTCAGACCAAGCATTTCGGCGAGCCCCTGCGCGATATAAAGGTCAGTCGGAAAATTGCGCTTGCGCGTCAGGATCGTCCGTCGCTCCGGTCGGGCCCGCGCTGCGGCGGCGAGCAATTTGAACAGGCATACGCTGGTAGAATCGGCGATCAGTAGCTCGTTAGGTTTTGCGCCGACGATCGGTGCCAGCTTCGCGGCGATCTTGGTCGGCCAATCGATCCAGTCGTGCTTGGTCCAGCTGACGATGAGGTCCTCGCCCCATTGGCGCTCGGCGGTGTTGGTCAGAGATTCAGACGCGACTCTGGGCAGCGCGCCAAGCGAATTGCCGTCGAGATAGATGAGCCGCTCGGGCAGCCGGAACCGCTCGCGAGCGAAGGCGAGGGGATCGCCCGCATCGAGTTGCTTGGCGTGTTCGAATGTCACGGATCGAGATCGCGCTTGTCGTAATTGGGTTCCTCAACCACGGCGCGCGTCTCCGGCGCCGCGCCGCAGATGCAGCGGTAAAGACCATAGATGACCGCCATCATCACCCCGAGATCCATGATCATGAGCGCCGAGACGGCTTACCTGTCATTCCGCGCCTTCAGAGCTTCGGCAGCGTGACGCCCTTCTGCCCCATATATTTGCCTGAGCGGTCGGCGTAGCTCACCTCGCACGGCTCATTGCCCTGGAGGAACAGGAACTGGCACGCGCCTTCGTTGGCGTAGACCTTCGCCGGAAGCGGCGTGGTGTTCGAGAACTCCAGAGTCACATGGCCTTCCCAGCCGGGCTCGAGCGGTGTGACGTTCACGATGATCCCGCATCGCGCATAAGTCGATTTGCCGAGACAGATGACGAGCACGTCGCGCGGTACCCGGAAATATTCGACTGTGCGCGCGAGCGCGAAGCTGTTGGGCGGAATGATGCAGACGTCGGTCTTGCGATCGACAAAGCTGTTCACCGCGAAATCCTTGGGATCGACGAGCGCATTGTCGACATTGGTGAAGATCTTGAACTCGTCTGCGACGCGCGCGTCATAGCCGTAGGAGGAGAGGCCATAGCTGATGCAGCCCTCCCGTCTCTGCGCCTCGACGAACGGCTCGATCATTGCGTGAGCCCGGGCCTGCTCGCGAATCCAGCGGTCGGATAAAATCGCCATGGCGAGTGCGTAACGAGCCCGTCCGAAGGCATCAATTTGGGGCCGATTATTTCTGTGGATGGGGCAATGCTGACACTTTTGTGACTTCCTTCGGACGGGGATGCGATTCGTGCACAACTTATCCCCAGTTGTGCTACATTTGTTCGCGCTTGCTCTGGGGCCGCACGAGCGTAGGAGCCTCGTCATGGCCGAAGTGATCCGCATCGCCGAGTCTGCGTCAGAAGTCGGAAGTCCAACCCTCCCGCAAAATGTCGAGGCGGAGGCTGCGCTTCTGGGAGCGCTGATGATCGACAACCGACTGGTCGAGGACATCCAGCTGAAGCTGAGGTCGGATCATTTCTTCGAGCCGCTGCACGGTCGGATCTATGATTCGATCCTGAAGCTTACGGACAGCAACCGCATCGCCAATCCGGTCACCTTGAAGCCTTTGTTCGAGGCGGACGAGGGAATGAAGGAGGTCGGCGGACCGGCCTATCTCGCGCAGCTGACCGGCTCCGGCGCGGCCGTGATCGGCGCCCGCGATTTTGCTGAACAGATCTACGACCTCGCGTTGCTGCGCGCCCTCATCGGCGTCGGCCGCGACCTCGTGGAAGGCGCGCTCGATACGAGTGAGGATGTTGCCCCCCTCGCTCAGATCGAGCGCGCCGAGACCGAGCTTTATAAAGTTGCGGAGCAGGGCGGAGCCCAGGGCAAGGCGAAGAGCTTCGCCGAAGCGACCAGAGACGCGCTCGAAATGGCCGAAAAGGCGCTCAACAGCGGCGGCCATCTGTCCGGGTTCACGACCGGCCTGGAAGCGCTGAATGCGAAACTGGGCGGTCTCCACAAGTCGGATTTGATCATCGTCGCGGGCCGTCCGGGCATGGGCAAGAGCGCGCTCGGGACCAATATGGCGTTCGCGGCCGCGCGGCGCTTCCTGCGCGATACGGCCGACGGCATCGAAGCCGGCAAGTCCGCGGGCGCGCCCGCGGTGCTGTTCAGCCTGGAAATGTCCGCCGACCAGCTCGCGACGCGCATTCTCTCCGAACAGTCGGGGATCACGTCGGAAAATCTGCGAACTGGAAAGATCAGCCAGCAGGAATTTCGGGAACTGGCCCGGGCTGCGGCGGAGCTGGAAAGCCTTCCGCTCTATATCGACGATACGCCCGGTCTGACCATTGCCGCACTTCGCACGCGTGCACGCCGACTGAAAAGACAGAAGAACATCGGGCTGATCGTGGTCGACTATCTTCAGCTGCTCCAGGGCAGCGGCAGGAACTCGAATGAGAATCGTGTCCAGGAGATTTCCGAAATCAGCCGCGGCCTGAAGACCTTGGCCAAGGAACTGGATGTGCCGGTCATCGGGCTTTCGCAGCTCAGCCGTCAGGTCGAGCAGCGCGAGGACAAGCGGCCCCAGCTCTCCGACCTTCGCGAATCCGGCTCGATCGAGCAGGACGCCGACATCGTCCTCTTCATCTTTCGCGAGGACTATTACCTCAAAGCCGTCGAGCCCGATTATCCGATGCCGAACGAGACCGAGAAGCTTTCGAAATATGAGGAATGGAACGCGAAATATGCGTCCGCGGCCGGAAAAGCCGAGGTCATCGTCGCCAAGCAGCGGCACGGCTCGACAGGCATCGTGCGGGTTCGCTTCGACGGACGCACGACCAAGTTCAGCGACGCGGTGGACGAGGGTTACATTCCCGAGATGCGGGGAAGTTGAATGGGGTGACCGCGGGTTACGCGCGGTCACGGGGAAGGGGTGAGGGCGCCGGCCGGAGACTCGATCAGCGCTGCTGCTTTGATGGGATCTCCAGGTCCGGCGCCCTCAGCTCTTATGGGCCGACGTCCTCTTGTTGCCGGTAAGCGGCGCGCGACGCCCCTTGCTCAAGGCCAAGTGCGCGCGCGACATCGTCGTCCCAGCCATAGATGTCGGAACGGAACTGGACTTGTGAGCCATCCCAGAAGGCAGTGCGGTAGAATAAGCGTACCACTATCTCGCGTTTGAGCTTCACATAGGTCTCATCGCCGCTCGCCAGCGCTTCCTGAAATCTGTCCTGCACGCCATCCTCAGAAGCGAGCTCGAGTGCGAAGTCGAGCGCATTCTGAACCCGGACGCAGCCGTGGCTGCGATGCCGTTCGTCTGCCGAAAACCAGCTTTTGAACGGTGTGTCGTGAAGATAGATCTGCTGCGGATCGCGCATGTCGAACTTGACGACGCCCAGCGAATTCTTCGGCCCTGGGAGCTGGATCAGACGTCCCTCGCGCCAGGAAAAATCATTAGCCGCCAGATAGGCCGCGCTCTTCTTCGACAGTTCATCCTCCACGATCCGGTCGGGGACGTGCCAATAGGGATTGGCGACGAGCTCGAAGATCGGCGCCTGAATTTGCGGAGTCGTCCATTTGCCGGGTTGACCGTTGATGGTCCTAAGCTGCTGCCGAAGCGCGCCATCACGCCAATAATCGAGCAGGCTCGCGGCAGTGTTCACGTCGATCCTGGTGGGTGGCGGGTCGCGCACCAGCCAGCGCAGCCGTTCCATCGCGATCGCGAGCTGGCGTGCCCGGTAGGAGGGATCGGCATTGAGCGCGTCGATTGTGTCGCCGCGAATCACTCCGTCCGCAGTCAATCCGAACTCGGTCTGGACCTGCCGGACCGCCTGCGCGATCTCCGAAGTGTAGCGATCGGAGGCAGTCTGCACACCGGCATGAGCCCCAGGCCGCGACTGAGTGGGGCTCGATGGACCTATGATGCCGTTCGCCTGGAGCGCTGCGACGACCAGCGGGATCCTCTTGTCGACTCGTCCGGGCCTGATCGGCTTTCCGTTAGGAATCGGTGTCGAAGTGCCCTTTGCCGCAAGCTGGAGAAAGTGGAGGTGAGCCTGACTCAGCGCTCGATATTCTTCGGTTTGTGGAGGGAGCGAGGCGAGCCAATCGCCGACACTGCCGCTCTGGATCGCCTGGGCGAGACCTGTCCGGACATCCGTGCTGGGCCGCGCTAGCGTATAGATGGCCGAGACCTTCTTCGGATCGACGTAACCGCGCGCCAGGGCGTCGGCATAGCGCAGCGCTGCGGCGGTGAGCACTGCGTTGCGCTGCGCATCGTCCTTGGGCAGTTCGCCCTTCAGGAACAGGTCGGGCTTGAGGCCGTTCGCAGGCGCTTGAGCAATGGCGTCAAGCAGCTGCCTTTCGGTCTTCTTGTTCCACGCCAGCTCGCCCGCGACCGACGGTTGCGGACCCGAACCGGTTTGGGCTGGTGGATTGCCTCCTTTTGAACAGGAGGGCAAAGCGACGCTCAACAAGGCAAAGCCGACGGCCCCGCCGATCCAAACATGTTCTTTCACAGGAGGTTTGAACGCGAGGAGCGGCTGAACCGATCCATCGCCTGACCAATCAGTCTTCCAACAAGTTCGGATCGCGCAGGCCCTCGCCAATTTGGGCCCGAGCTCGATCGGCTTCGCTGCTGGTCACCGGATAGGCGCAATAATCGGCGGCGTAGAATGCGCTTGGGCGGTGGTTTCCCGAAAGTCCGACACCGCCGAACGGCGCATTCGACGGAGCGCCGTTGGTCGGCTTGTTCCAGTTGATCACGCCGGCGCGAACGTTCGCCCAGAATTTGTCATATTGCTCCGGGCTGCCGCCGACGAGGCTCGCCGCGAGGCCGAAGCGGCTATTGTTCGCTTCGGCGATCGCTGCATCGAAATCCTTGACCCGGACGAGCTGCAGCACCGGTCCGAAAATCTCCTCGTCGGGGCGGTCGCGCACCCCCGTCACGTCGATCAGCGCGGGCGTGAGGTAGGGCCGCTCTGCAAAGGGTCGATCGAGGCGGCGCATTGGCTTGCCGCCTTTCATCATCAGATTGAGCCACTGCTCCTGCACATGGTCGGCGGCGGCATTGTCGATTAGCGGACCCATGAAGGGCTGCGGATCGGCGAAGGGATGATCGAGGATGATCCGGTCGATCAGCTTCTGGACTGCCTCGAGCAATGCTTCATGTTTGCCATCCTCGATGATCAGGCGCCGCGCCGCCGTGCAGCGCTGACCGGCCGAGAGATAGGCCGATTGAACGGTGATTGCGGCCGCTGACTCAATATCCCTTGCGTTCCAGACGACCAGGGGATTGTTCCCCCCAAGCTCGAGCGCGAGGATCTTGTGGGGCGTTTCGGCAAACTGCCTGTGAAGCGCGAGGCCCGCGCGCGCGGACCCGGTAAACAACAGGCCGTCGATGCCGCTTTCGCCAGCGAGTGCCCGACCCTGTTCGGGACCGCCGATCAATAGTCGCACTACACCCTCGGGGATCTTTGCTTCGTGGAAGCAACTGACCAGCAATTCGCCGGTGGCGGGTGTTTTTTCCGAGGGTTTGAAGACGATCGCATTACCGGCGATCAGCGCCGGAACGATGTGGCCGTTGGGGAGGTGCGCTGGGAAGTTATAAGGGCCGAGCACCGCAAGAACGCCGTGGGGCTTGTGGCGCACTGCGATCCGGTTGCCGAGCCCGGCCTCCATCTTTCGCTGCGGTGTGCGCTCGGCATAGGCTTCGACCGAAATCTCGACCTTGTTCACGACCGCCGCGACTTCGGTCTTTGCTTCCCAGAAGGGCTTGCCGGTTTCGCGGGCGATCAGCTCGGCGAATTCCGCTTCCTTCTTCCGGACGACATTGGCGAAACGGCGCACCGCCTCGATGCGATAGGCGTTCGAATGCGCCGCCCAGGCCGGCCAGGCGGCGCGCGCAGCTGCGACCTCGGCGGCGGCATCACCGATCGCGCCGGACCAGACCTCCTCGCCGGTTGCAGGGTCGATCGAGATCAGCCGCGCTCCCTTGCGCGCGTGCTCGACCGCGTCCGACTTCTTTTCAGTCTGCCCGTGCATCCTGCCCTATCGCGTCCCCTGGGTGCTCCTGTCCAACGACGCTAGGCGTCGCCGGAGCCTTGCAGCGCTTCGCCCATCCTTCGAATGGCCTTAACCTTCTTGTCGAAGGGCTGCCAGTCGTCGCGTTCGGCGATCGCCGCCCAGATCGCCTCGACCTCGTCGATATGCATCGAGCAAGGTTCGGCGTCCGACCAGTAGGGATGGATTTCGGGCTGTTCGCGCCCCTCGACAAGCTTGGCCAATTGGCGGAACGCCTCGGCGGGATAGAGCTCGACGCCAGGATCTCGAGCGCCGCGCCAGTCGAAGAAGATCCGATCAATCGTTTGGGCGCGCGTCGCAAGGCACTTGATCATTGCAGCCGCGAGCTTGCGGTCCTGTTTGTCGGGAGCGACGCCAAGGCGGCGCAGCATCGCCGCGGTCAGCGCATCGTCGAAGCGACTGCTCCATGCGGCCAGGCTTTCCGAGAGCGTGGGCGCATCGGTGATCAGCGACATGCAGCCGGCGAACTGGGCAAGGTCCCAGTGGATCGCTTCGGGCTGCCTGCCGAACGCGTAAAGGCCGTAATGATCGAAATAAGCCGCGGTGAAGTCCGGGTCCCAGTAAGGCGTGAAGCGCCACGGCCCATAGTCGAAACTCTCGCCGGTAACATTGATATTGTCGCTGTTGAGCACTCCATGGACGAATCCGGCGGTGAGGTAGGAGGCAGCCAGCGTCGCAGTCGCTGAGCTGACCAGGTCGAACAGGCGCAGAGCATTTTCGCGCTCATCGACTGACGCCTGCTCCCCATATAGCTGCTCAAGACAATAGCGGGTCAGCTTCTTCAGATTTTCGACTTCGGCGAAGAAGGCGAGCCGCTGGAACGTACCGATCCGGATGTGCCCGTGGCTGATGCGCGTCAGCACGGATGAGCGGGTGGGGGAGGGCTCGTCGCCGCGCTCGAGCGCTTCTCCGGTTTCGAACAATGCGAAGCTCTTCGACGTATTGACGCCGAGCGCTTCGAGCATCTCGGTGGCCAGCACTTCACGCACGCCGCCCTTGAGCGTCAAGCGGCCGTCGGCGTGGCGGCTGTACGGCGTCTGGCCCGAACCTTTGGTTCCCAGGTCGAGTAACCGGCCCTGCCGGTCGCGAAGCTGCGCGAGAGTGAAGCCGCGGCCGTCACCGATGTCGGGATTGTACACGCGGAACTGGTGTCCGTGATAGCGTAAGGCGAGCGGCTCGATCAGATTATCCGGCAGCGCTTCGAACCGGCAAAAATGGCGCGCCCAGTCTTCCTCGCCGAGCCGGAGGCCGACCCTTTGTGCCCAACGGTCGTTGACAAAGCGCCCGATGCATTTGGGGAAGGCCGCCGGCACGACCGGGTCGTAGAATTCTGGCCCGAGAGCCAGGATCTTCGGGTCGGGCCGGTAGCTCGTCATTTCTGCTCAAGTGGCGCGGTGCTGCACAGGTTCCAACTCTTCAGCCGACCAGCTTCTTGAGCTTGGCGAGCGCATCTGGATCGGGTTCATCCGGCGAGATCGTCCCTGCGAAATTTCCAGCGCGGTCGAACAACAATATGGTCGCGCTGTGCATCATTTCCTTTCCCGGCATCGGATGCGGTGAAGGCTGAGCAAAGATTCCATATTGCTTCTTCACCCGCTCGATTTGCGCCTGTGTTCCGGTGAGGCCGATGATCGGCGCGTTGAACAGGGTCGCATATTGGCCGACTTGCACGGGCCCGTCATTCTTCGGATCGATGGTGACGAATATGATGCGCATCGCAGAATCGTCGGCCGCCTCGCGCCTGAGCTTGACGAGACGGGACAATGTGGTCGGGCAGACATCACCGCAGCGCGTGAATCCAAAATAGATCGCATAAGGCTTGCCGCCGAGCGCTCGGCTGGCGAAGGGCTTGCCGTCTGCGCCGACGAGCGTGAAAGGTCCGCCGAAGCTCGACTTGACCGGGCCGCTCGCCGCCTCGGGAGTGGGGGTCTGCTCGCTCGGGATGAGCCAGAGCGCTGCAGTCGCGATCAGTGCGACCGCAACCAGCAGCCAGAGCAATAGCCGCACCTGCTTCAGGATCGATTTCGGCAGGGCCTTCTCGGTCATTTCAGATCACCATGCGCAAATTGGCGCCGCCTTCAGGCGCATCGAGCGCGCATATCGACCCGCCGTGCGCCAAGGCAACCTGCCGCGCGAAGCTGAGACCCACGCCGCTGCCGCCCTTGTGGGTGGTGTAGAAGGGCAGGAAGATATCTTCGCGGCGATCAGCGGGAATGCCGGAGCCGTTGTCACGAACTTCGACGCGGAATTGGCCGCCCGCTTCGCGTGCGAGGCGGAGCACGACGATTGCCGGGTCAACGTCCACGGTCGCGCGAAGCGAATTGCGCAGCAAGTTGAGCACCACCTGCGCGAGCAGTTCCGGGTCGGCGCTGAGGCTCATCGTCCTGGGCTCGACTTCGATCCGCGCGTCGATTGCGCGGCCGGCGGCATTCGCCAGTGCAAGCCGCATGATCTCCTCGGCCCATGGTGCAGCCTTGAACTGACGGCGATGGATCTCCGGCGCCTGGGCAAATTCGCGATAGCTTTCGACGAAACGCAATATGCCTTCGGCGCGGCGGGCGACAGTTTCGGTCGCCGCCTTGGCGTCGCCCAGCGACGGATCGGCTTTGGCGGCCGCCGCAACCAGTTCTGCTCCGGTGCGCGCGAGCGAAGTGACCGGGGTAAGCGAATTCATGATTTCATGAGTGAGCACACGCACGAGGTCAGCCTGCGCAGCGACTTCCAGAGCTCCAAGCTCGCTCTGTACCGGCAGGATCGAGATCACCGTCACCGGCCGGTCGAGCCGCGCGACCTGAGCGGATGCAAAGATTGCTTTTTGCGGAACGCCGTCGAGGATCAGACGAGTGATCTTGCGCGAGCCCGGAGGCAGGCGAACCGCAGCGGACAGCTCCGGCCCGAGCGCATCAATGTCTTCGAGGCGATTGAGCGGCTGCCGCGCGAACAGCTGCCGTGCCGCCTTGTTCAGCTGCTCAATTCGCCCTTCCTCGTCAATTGTCAGGAGCGCGCTCGGCGCATCATCGACAATCCCCGCAAGGTAGCGCGCCTCGGCGCTTTCCTGGGTGTGCCGCGCCTGAAGCGTCTTGAGGGCCTGGTCGAGTGTTGCCCCGAGAACATCGAATCCCGCGCCGCTGGGGTCCGAAAATCGCTGTGAATAATCCTCGAAGCGAACGCTCTCGATGAACCGCGAAACGAGGAAGTTGGTGCGGCGGATGAAAGTCCAGAGGCCGGCGAGGGCGGAGATTCCGATGAGGACGGCAACGATCAGTCCGGCGCGCACGCCTGGTGTGGTCGCCGCCTTGGCGATCAGCAGGATCGCGCCGATAAGGAGGAGCGTGCGCCAAGCGAGCCCGACTTCGAACTTGCGCCTAAAGTCCATGCTTCTCCATGCGCCGATACAGCGCGCCGCGACTTAGGCCCAATTCGGCGGCGGCCAGAGAGACATTGAAATGGTGCATCCGAAGGGCGCGCTCGATCATCTGCTTTTCCAGCTGATCGAGGTTGAGGCTGTCGCCGACCACCGAAAGTGATGCGGTTTGGGAGCGCTGCGGCAACGGGAAGTCGTCGAGACGGTAGCGGTCGCCCTGGGCCATGATCACCGCGCGCTCGGCGGCGTGGCGCAGCGCACGCACGTTCCCGGGCCAGTCGTGGCGGCTGAGCACTTCAAGCACATGGTCGGGCAGTTCACGCTGCGGCGCGTCATATTTGCGCTCGTAGAGGCTCAGATAATGATGGAGCAGGAGCGGTATGTCCTCGCGCCGATCGCGCAGCGGCGGAAGCTCGATCTCGATCGTGTTCAGTCTGAACAGCAGGTCCTGTCGAAACCGTTTTTGGTCGGACAGCTGGTCGGCGGAAACATTCGTTGCGGCGACGACCCGCACGTCGATCGGAACCGGCCTGTTGGATCCGACCGGCACGACCTCGCGCTGCTCCAGCGCGGTGAGCAGCTTGGGCTGCAGGTGCAGCGGCAAATTGCCGATCTCGTCGAGGAACAAGGTGCTGTGGTCCGCTGCCTTGAGGCGCCCCATGCGGTCCCCGTTGGCGCCGGTGAACGCGCCTTTGACATGGCCGAACAGCTCGGATTCGAACAGTGTCTCGGCCGTCGCTCCGAGATCGACCGAGACCATCGGATGTCCGCTGCGTCGCGACAGACGGTGGATCTCGTGCGCAACGATCTCCTTGCCGGTGCCGTTCTCGCCCAGGATCAGCACATTGGCGTCGGTTGGCGCGGCTCGGTCGATGAGCGTGCGAACGCGCTGCATCGCGGGTGATTGGCCGAGGAGCGGAGTCTCGGACGTTGCGGTCAGCTCCGCAACGCGCCCGCGCTCCTCCTGCGCATCGATCCGGCTGCGGCGAAGCGCAGCTGCGCTTCGCACCGTCGCTGCAAGCCGTTCGTTGCTCCATGGCTTGGCAACGAAATCGCTCGCTCCGGCCTTGATTGCTTCTACTGCGATTGAGACGGCGCCATGCGCAGTGATGATCACGACCGCCGCGTCCGGTTCGATCTCCATCACCTTGCCGAGAAAGCGCAGACCTTCGCGCCCGTCGGTCGCGCCGCGCTCGAAATTGAGGTCGAGAAGGATCGCGTCGGGGGTCTCTTTCCTGAGCAGCGGTAAGAGTTCCGCAGGCGTACTCAGGGTCTCGATCCGTTCGAATAGATCGCGCAGCGCAAGCTTTGCTGCGAGGCCGATGTCGGGATCGTCGTCGACGACGATTGCAAGCTTGAATGGACGGTCCACGCTACTCCTGTAGCGCCGCTGTCCGAAATCGAACAGTGCCCTATGCGAACAGGTCAGCCCGGCCATTTGGCATGGGGCTTGCAGCAATTGACGCATGAAGCTTTTGCCCAATTCGGTCGATGAAGTGCGCAACCTCCCGCCGGCGGAGCCAATGCTGTCCAGTTTCGGACACTCGCTGACCGGAGGTGGACAATGAGCCTGGTCGAACTGCGTCAACCGAGCCGATCGGAGGCGGTCAGCGGCGGCGCGATGGATCGGGTGGTCGAGCGCAAGCGCCCCGACAGGAGAATCCTGATCGGCGGAGCAGCAGCTGCGGCGCTGCTTTTGATCCTCTTCTTTTGGCTGTTCGCGCCGCGAGCGGACTCGATGTCGGTCGCGCGCAGTCGACTGGCCATCGCCACGGTCCAGTCGGGGACCTTCGACGATTTCCTGCCCTTGCGGGGGCGCGTCACTCCGCTCGTCACCGTCTATCTCGACGCCGTCGAGGGCGGCCGGGTCGACCAGAAGCTGGTCGAGGATGGCGCCCATGTCGTTCAGGGTCAATTGCTCGTCGTGCTGTCCAATGCCGAGCTTCAGCTCTCGACGCTCGAGAAGCAGGCCGAAGTCGAGCAGCAGCTCAACAATATGCGCAGCCAGGAACTGGCGCTGACCCAGAGCCGCAACGGCAATCTTCGTGATCTCAACCAGGCCGAGACCGATCTTGCCAAGGCGCGCCGGCTCTATGAGCTCCAGAAGCCGCTCTCCGAGCGCGGGTTCGTGCCGATGAAGACCTTCAGCGATACCAGGGACGATCTCGCCTACCAGACCAGGCGGCTGGAGATTCTGAAGCAGAGCATCGCCCAAACCGAAGCGTTGCAGTCGAGCCAGCTCAACCAGCTCCGAGTCGCGGCCAGCTCGCTCAACAGCAGCATGGGCATCGCCCGGAGCAACCTTGGTCAGCTGAGCATCCGTGCACCGGTCACCGGCGACCTCAGCGGCTTCGACATTCAGCTCGGCCAGTCGCTGCAGCAGGGCCAGCGCATCGGCCAGATCGACAGCGCCGGGGGCAACAAGCTGCAGGCGGATGTCGACGAATATTATCTCGGCCGGGTGCGGGTCGGTCAGACTGCAGCCGCCGACGTCGACGGCAAGAGCTATCGGCTGAAGGTCGCCAAAGTCTATCCGCAGGTTCGCAACGGCCAGTTCCAGATCGACCTCGTCTTCGACGGGCCGGCTCCTTCGTCCGTGCAACGCGGACAAACGGTCCAGACGAGGCTGACGCTGGGCGATTCCTCCAAGGCGCTGCTGATCCCCAATGGCGCCTTCTTCAACGATAGTGGTGGGACCTGGATCTTCGTCGTCGACGGCGGCGGCAATGGCGCGAGCAAGCGCCAGGTCCAGCTCGGCCGGCGCAATAGCGATTTCATCGAAGTCCTTGGCGGGCTCTCAGCCGGAGAGCGCGTGATCACCTCCTCCTACAGCGGACTTACCGACAAGAACCACCTGAGCTTCAGCTCGGGCGACTAAGAAAGGAACCACTTGTGCTGACCATGACTGGCCTCACCAAGACCTACCGCACCGACACGGTCGAGACGACCGCGCTCGACTGCGTCGACCTCGACATCGCCGACGGCGAGTTCGTCGCGATCATGGGTCCGTCCGGCTGCGGAAAGTCGACATTGCTCAATATCATGGGCATGCTCGATAGCCCTACTGGCGGCTCCTACAACTTCAACGGCCAGGAGGTCGCAGGCCTCAGCGAAGCGCAGCTCGCCGAGACGCGCAAAGCAAACATCGGCTTCATCTTCCAGAGCTTCAATTTGGTCGACGAGCTGACCGTGCGCGAAAATGTCGAGCTCGCGCTTCTGTATCACAACCATAGCGGCGCCTCCCGCAAGGAGCGGGTCGACCGGGTACTCGACAAGGTCGGGATCGCCCACCGGGCCAAGCACAGGCCGACGCAGCTGTCGGGCGGTCAGCAGCAGCGCGTCGCAGTCGCCCGCGCTTTGGTCGGAGAGCCCAAGCTGATCCTCGCCGACGAGCCGACCGGCAATCTCGACACCGCGCATGGCGAAGAAGTGATGCGGATGCTCCGCCAGCTCAATCAGGAAGGCTCGACCATCGTCATGGTCACCCACTCGCCGTCGCATGCCGATTTCGCGAACCGCGTCGTGAACATGCTCGACGGCCGCATCCTCCAGGAGAGGCGGCGCGCGGCCTGAACTCCAATTCTTACAAGAGGATAGTCATCATGTGGCGGAACTATTGGACGGTCGCGGTCCGGGCGCTCGCAAAGAGCAAGACCTATTCGGTGATCAACATAGCGGGCCTCGCCATCGGCATGGCGGCCTGTGTCATGATCCTGCTCTATGTTCGGTACGAGCGGAGCTACGACGCGTGGCTTCCCGACGCCCAGAACACTTACCAGCTTCAGGCCTGGTATCCGCGTCAGACGGCTGGGGAACCGATGTTCTTTCAGATGTCGTCCTACGTGGCCAAGGATGCGATCAAGAAGGATTTTCCGCAGGTCGAGCGCGTCGGCTACGCGCTCAGCTCATCTCCGGTGATCATGAAGGATGGACAGGCGTCGACCGGAGATGACTATGTCTTCACCGACGACGATTTCCTGAAGGTCGTCAAATTACCGCTGATCTCCGGTACGACCCTGTCCGCCGCCGGGACTGCCGTGCTGTCGCAATCGGAAGCGATCAAGCGGTTCGGCACTGATCAGGTGCTTGGGCGCACGCTCACCGCAGTTTCGAAGGGCGTATCGCGCGACTTCAAAGTCACTGGCGTGTTCAAGGACATACCCAAGAACTCGCACCTCAAGCTCAACGGTATCTTGCGAGTGGACTTCAACGCTTTTTGGGCCGACGCGCCAGAATTCCTGACCAACTGGGGTTGGCAATCCGGCTGGGTGTACCTCGACCTGCGTCCCGGCACCGACGTGAAACAGCTCGAGGCGGCGATCCCGGCGTGGAAGAAACGCAACATCCCGGACGAGTTCAACGACGGAGTCCGATCCAATCAGGGGGACGAGCAGGACTTCCATTTCGTCAACGTGCGCGACGTGCATTTGGGCAAGGCCCAGGGTGGATCGATGACGCCCGGCAACGACCAGCGCACGATCACGACTTTCGCGATCATTGCCGTGCTGATCCTCGGCATGGCGGTGGTGAACTTCACCAACCTTGCCACCGCACGGGCGGCGCAGCGGGCGCGTGAAGTCGCTTTGCGAAAGGTTCTCGGCGCAAGACGTGGCCAGCTGATCGTCCAGTTTGTCGCCGAATCGATCCTCATTTCCGCGGTTGCAATGCTGCTTGCACTGGCGCTGGTCGAATTGCTCGTCAGGCCGTTCGCGGCATTTCTCGATGCCGATCTCGTCCTTGCTTATCTCGGGCGCGATGGGATCCTGTTGCCGGCGCTCGGCCTGACCTTGCTGGTGGGGATCGTGAGCGGCCTTTACCCCGCCTTCTTCCTGTCTCGTTTTCAGCCGGCACAGGTGCTCAAGGCCAACCGATCGGCGGCCGAAACGCCCGGTTCGGGGCGGCTGAGAGCGGCGCTTGTGGTTGCTCAGTTCGCAGTTTCCATCGGACTGATTATCTGCACCGCAGTCGTCTACGGCCAAACGGTCTACGCGCGGACGGTCGA
Source organism: Sphingomicrobium sp. (assembly GCA_036392155.1). Taxonomy (GTDB): domain Bacteria; phylum Pseudomonadota; class Alphaproteobacteria; order Sphingomonadales; family Sphingomonadaceae; genus Sphingomicrobium. Next base: position 3,301 of record DASVYN010000063.1, on the reverse strand, counting down.
TCCGGGGTACGAACGCGATCACATCCTGCAAGTCGAGAATGTCGGGCGACAGCAGGTCCTCGGGCGCATTGAAGGCTTGATCGAGCAGTTGAAGAAGGTGCCCGGTGTCGTCGCCGTAGGCCTCACGGACCTCGGCGTGTCGACGCAGAACAACATGAATACCGGCGTCATCCTTCCGGGAGCGACCAAGAGCGTCGAAATCGGCAATTACCAGGTCGATTCCGGCTTTTTCGATGCCATGGGATTGAAGCTAAAGGCTGGACGGTGGTTCGACCGAAACCGGTCGATCGACGATCAGACCCTGCCAGTTTCCCGCGATCCGGCCGCAGAACGGACTATGGCAGCGCGGGGTGTGAACGTGGTCATCAACGAGCTTGCAGTAAAGCGGCTCGGCTACAAGTCGGATCAGGATGCAATCGGGAAAGTATTCCGAAGCGAACTCTACACGAGAGGGACAGGGGCTGCGAACCTCACCGTCATCGGGGTCATCGGAGATACTCGATTCCGATCGGTTCGGGATCAGGTTCAGCCGCTGATGTTCCGCGAAGCCCGCTATGGGCCGAGCTGGATGGATATACGCTACAGGGGTGATCCCACCCAAATACGCGCGGCAGCCGAACAAAAATGGAAGCAGGTCGCGAGCGACGTGCCGTTCGAAGCCAAGTTCAGCGAAGATATTGTCCGTGACCTCTATAAGGCGGAACAATCGCGCGCGCAGATCTTCGCCGCCTTTGCCCTGCTCGCAGTGATCATCGGCTGCCTTGGCCTGTTCGGCCTTGCCGCATTCACTGCCGAGCGGCGCACCAAGGAGATCGGCATTCGCAAGGTCTTGGGCGCGAGGACGAGGGATATTGTTGGGCTGCTCGTATGGCAGTTCAGCCGGCCGGTGATCATCGCCAATATCATCGCCTGGCCGGTCGCCTGGTGGGTGATGCGCGACTGGCTCAACGGCTTCGATCAGCGAATTGCGCTCACTCCGGTTCCGTTTGTGGTCGCGGCTGCGATTGCGCTCGCAATCGCAGTCACGACTGTCGTCGGCCATGCGGTCAAGGTCGCACGGGCCAATCCGATCCATGCGCTAAGATATGAGTGAACGTGCCGGGGAAGTCTTCGGCACGCGCGGTCACTGCGGGCGCGATTTGCTTACTCCCGTCTGCGGTGACCCCGGCCGCCCGACCGGGGTTGAAGCGCTCTCATCTCATCGTTGGCATGGCGCAGTGACCCTTTAGCGCAACCTCATAGGCGACGTGCTCAAGCCGCCCGACCAGCGGCGGCGGCACTCCCAATTCCACTGCTGCACTCTCGGATCGGCCGAGCCGGCGGGGATCGCGGCCTGTCACTCGAGCGAAGATCGTCAGCGCTTCCAAATAATAGCCGGCGGTGCTCGAATGATAATGGTCCGGGGCCCAAAGGTCGATTTTGCCGGGCATGATGCCGTCATATGGATTTGGATCAGCAATCCCCAAGGAGATTGCACAATTGAACGCTTCGCCGACCGGGATGACCTGATCGATCCTCCCGCTCGACCGTCGAGCACGATCGTCGGCCCGGCGCACGTCCAGCGCCATCTGCTCAATTCCCTTGCCTGACCAGGGCCGCCCCGCAGGAAAGGTCTGATCCGGCCTCGACCAGGTGGCGGTGAGCGCAATCCGTACCTCCCGATTGTGCGCGTGAAACATGCGCGCGAGCTTATCAGAAGCTGCAATGAGCTGCGCCGGATCGCCCGGATGGTCGGGGTCGAGGGTGCTATATTCCTGCAGCACGACATTGTCCCAGCTGCGGTCGAGCAAAGCTCGCCGGTTCTGCCAGTGCCATTCGAGGGTTTTGCCGGGCGAGGTTTCGAGCGACACTTCAAACCTAAGTCCGCTCTCGTCAGCAAAGCGCTTGAACAGCGCCGGCACACCGCCGATCCCGTCATGATTGAGGTCGGTCACGCTTTCCGGCTGCCAGTTCATTACGGGCGATAAGGCACCGAAGGTGAAGCTGTTCCCAACGAACAGGATTGACTTGGCCGCGGCGGAGGACGCCAACGACAAGAGAAGGAGGGGGAGCAAAAAGCGCATCGGTCGCTCAGTTGGTCATGAACTCGAATGCATCGCCCTGCTCCCTTCGGGCGTTGATCCCTCTGGCGCGCAAGGCGGCGATATGGGGTTGAAGACGACCGTCGAACTCCTTCTCGTCGCGTGGGCCGCGCCGCCGCCAAGCGACCTCGGCAAAAGCGAGCAGGCGGGGGAAGGTCATGAACTCCAAATAGCGCTCGGAACGAATGAATTCGGTCCAAACCGCCGCTTCAACACCGAGCACGTGGGCGGTTTCTTCCGGCGTGAAATCGGCGGGAATCGGCTCCCAGGCGAGGATTTTGGAGATGGACGTCGGTCCATTGTCATTGCCCTCCCACGGTGCGCCGGGCTCGCCTGGCCCCTGCGGGTAATCGAAATAGACCTGGTCGACCGGTGAGAGGACCAAGTCATAACCCGACTTGGCGGCGGCCTTCAGTACGTCCGGCCTACCCTTGCGCCACCAGAAGATGACCACATTCCTGTCTGCGCCAGCCTCGGCCTGCTCGTCCCATGCCATCGGCCGCTTGCCGAGCTCACGAATGGTTTGCGCGACACGGTGACCAAAATAGGCTTCGACCTCTTTGGTGCTTGTCAGGTGCAACCTGGCCTTGAGACCCGCAACGTCAGGAAGGTCCTTCCATGCATCGTCGCCGACTTCATCGCCGCCGAAGTGAAGATAGGGGCCGGGGAACAGACGGCTGACTTGGGACAGCACGCCGTGAATGAAGTCATAGGTTTGCGCTTTCCCGGGATTGAAGCGGCCTTGGCCGTCGAAAAATTCCGGATAAGCGCGGGCTTCGGATCCGGAATGGCCGGGCATCTCAATCTCGGGCACGACGATGATGTGGCGCTCCGCGGCATAAGCGACGATCTCGCGAATGTCGGCGGCGGTGAAATAGTGGCGGGTGCCGCTTCCGGGGTCGAGTGCTCCAATGTCGGTCAATTTCGGATAGCCGGGGATCTCAAGCCGCCAACCCGGATCGTCGGTTAGATGGAGCTGAAGCACGTTGAGCTTGTAGGCGGCCATCTCGTCGAGAATCTTGAGGATTGTTGGCTTGCCGAAGAAATGGCGGCTGACGTCGATCAGCAGCCCGCGCCAATGGAAGCGTGGAGCATCGCGAATGTCGACCGCCGGGATCGATCGGCTCCCGTTTGACTTTGTGGTGACGAGCTGGCGCAAAGTCTCGACGCCATTGAAAAGACCGTCCGCCGCCGGGGCCTCGATCAGCACGCCCTTGGCG
>DASVYN010000062.1:0-16785 GCA_036392155.1 Sphingomicrobium sp. | reverse complement strand
ACAACGTCCGTGGGCTAGCTTTGGGCCATTGTGACAATGCTCCCGCCTCGGGTGGAGCGAAGATAAATGGGGGAATTCCATGAAGCGGTTTGACACGATTCTTCGTGCTGGTGTGGCGTTTGGTGCCCTGACTGCCGCCGGCGGCGTCGCTGAGGCGCAAAGTGTCACTCCACCGCCCAACGTCCAGAATCCGCAAACCTCACCGAATCAGCCCAGTCCGCAGGGCGAGATCGTCATCACCGGATCGCGCATCCGCCGCAACCCGCTCGATCTCAATGCGCCGCGCGTGTTCGTCGATCAGTCCGACATCCAGAAGACGGGTCTGAATGCGATCAACGACGTGCTGCAGCGCCTGCCGAGCTCCGGCGGCGGTTTCAACAGCCGCATGAACAATTCGGGCAACCTCGGCAATCCGCCGGACGGCAGCGGAGTCGGAGCCGGCTCGGCACAGATCGACCTGCGCTACCTGACGCCGGCCCGCACTCTTGTGCTCGTCGATGGTCTGCGTTTCGTAAACGGCGCGTCAGCAAGCGGCGTCCCCGGGGCGGTCGACCTCAACGCCATTCCCGACAGCATGATCGAGCGAGTCGAAGTGCTGCAGGACGGCGCATCGACCATTTACGGCTCGGACGCGATCGCGGGCGTGGTCAACATCATCACCAAGAAGAGCCAGAAGGGCTTCGCGGCCTTGGCCCAGGTTGGGAGCTATCTCGATCATGACGATGGCTGGAGCCAGAATTACCAGTTGAGCTGGGGTAATGGGACCGGCCCGACGCAGGTCGTCGTTGGCGGCAACTATGTGAAGAACAACGGCGTGTCGTCGGGCGCACGCGCAATTTCCGCCTTCGGCAATGCCCCTTATTCGACCACGTGCGCCACCGGCGGCTGCTCGAGCTTCCCGCTCAACGGCCGCTTCGGCGGCGCCATCTTCGGGCCGGTTCTCTTGACGCTTGCGCACCCGATCACGACGCAGCCCAACTTCCCTGGCGACTTCCGCCCGTTCACGAATGCAGATCGGTTCAACTTCGCACCCTATAACTATATCGAGATCCCGCTTAAGCGGTACGGCGCCTTCGCCAGTGTCGATCAGGAGCTTGGCAGCGATACGCATTTGCGCGTGAAGGCCGTCTGGAACCGGCGCGAATCGGTCAACCAGGCTGCGCCGATCCCGCTCGGGGTTGGACCCGACGTCGGCAACGGCAATTTGCTCGACCACGTCACCATTTCGGCGAGCAACCCCTTCAACCCGTTCGGCGTCGACCTCATCCCCAATGACGGCAGCCCGGGCGGCAACTACGACCAGATCAAGCGCCGCGTGATCGAAGCGGGTCCGCGCCACTTCGAGCAGAAGGTCACTACCTATTACGGGACGGCGACGCTCGACGGCCGCCTTGGCGCCGATTGGTACTGGGACCTCGACGGGATCTGGGGCCGCAACAAGGCCAAACAGACGATGTTCGGCAACATCAACGCTCTGCACGTTCAGCAGGCACTTGGACCGGTCGCGGCCTGCGCCGCGATCGCCGGCTGCGTCCCGCTCGACATGTTCGGAACACCCGGCGCGATTACGCCCCAAATGCTGAGCTTCATCGGCTTCACCCAGCACGATTCGAGCGAACAGAAGATCTATGGCGGATCGGGCAATATTTCCGGCAAGATCCACTTCCTTGGCGTCGAGCCGGTGGGCGTAGCCGCGGGCGTTGAATATCGCAGGCTAACCGGCCGGTTCGATCCTGATCCCGTCGTACAAGCGGGCTTCAGCTCCGACATTCCGGCCCAAAGGGCCAGCGGCGGCTACAAAGTTGGTGAAGTCTATGGAGAGATGGACGCGCCAATCTTCAAGAATGTGCCCGGCGCCGAATTGGTAGAGCTCGACGTTTCCGGTCGTTACTCACACTATAAGACGGATCCGATTACAACAACGGATCCCGTTACCGGCGGGGCAGTCACTACGGCGAGCCAAACCTTCACGCATACGACCTGGAAGGCCGATCTCAACTGGAAGCCGGTCTCGGCGGTTCGGTTCCGCGGATCCTATGCCCAAGGTTTCCGCGCGCCGACGATTGGTGAATTGGCCGGTGGTCCGTCGCGCTTTGACTCCGCGATCGATGATCCCTGCTCGGTCTTCAGCGCACAGGCGCGAAACTTCACCAATGACACGACCGTTCATGCGAATTGTATCGCGCAAGGTGTGCCGGCAGCCGGCGCTCAAACGCAACCGCGAGATCAGCTGTCGGTTATCACAGCCGGCAATCCCCGCCTGAAGCCGGAGACGTCGACCAGCTGGGTTGTCGGCGGCGTGGTGAACCCAATCCGAGGCTTCACGGCCGAAATGAACTGGTACGACATCAAGGTCAAAGGCGCGATCCAGGCGATCCCGGCGACCACGACATTGTACCGCTGTGTCTATTCAAATGACCCGCTGTCCTGCAGCAACGTGGTCCGTTCGGTTGGTACGGGCAACGTCACGCGGATCAATGCGATCCTTCAGAATATTGCCGAGATCCACACCGCCGGGATCGACCTCAATCTTGCCTATCGCACGGCGCTTCGGGGAGCCGGCACGCTTGGCCTGACCTGGAACAATACCTTCCTGCACCTCTACAATGTGACGACCCCAACGGCGACCGCCACGCAGCTCGAGCGACGTGCAGGTCAGGAAACGGACAGCCCGAGCCAAGGTTACCCGAGGTGGAAGTCGATTGGCGCAATCGACTGGGACGGTTTCGGCTTCGGCGCAACCCTCACCGGCCGCTACATCTCGAAGCTCAAGGAATTGCAAAACAACGAAAGTCCATTGAAGGCGACCTTCTACACCGACGCGCAGCTGCGCTGGTCACCGAAGTTCAATTTCGGAGTTCACGACATCCAGTTCGCGGTCGGCGTCAACAATCTGTTCGACGTGAAGACGCCGGGCTGCGTCGCCTGCGACACGAACCACATGGACCCGACCGTCTACGACACTCCGGGCCGTTATTATTACGCGCGCATCGGCCTGAAATACTGATCGCGCCGACGAGTGTGAGGGGAGAGGGCGGTCCGGGGTCAACCCGGGCCGCCTTTCTTCCATCCGTAAGGCGAATGCCGGGCGACGAGAGACGCGCCTTCTTGAACCTTGGCTGTTTCGCGCCGATGTAGGCCGCGTCAGCAAAAGAGGACTTCATTCCCGTGATTGATCATCAGGACATCGTTTCGCAGCTCGTCCCCATCGTCATCGAGCAATCCAACCGGGGCGAACGCAGCTTCGACATCTATTCGCGGCTGCTGCGCGAGCGGATCGTCTTCATCACGGGACCGATCGAGGACCATATGGCCAGCCTCGTCACCGCCCAGCTGCTCTTCCTCGAGTCCGAGAATCCGAAGAAGGACATCTTCATGTACATCAATTCGCCGGGCGGCGTGGTGACGGCCGGCCTCGCGATCCACGATACGATGCAATATATTCGCCCGAAGATCAGTACGGTGTGCATCGGCCAGGCAGCCTCGATGGGGAGCTTCCTCTTGGCCGCCGGCGAACCGGGGATGCGCGTTGCGCTGACCAACAGCCGTATCATGGTTCACCAGCCCTCGGGCGGCGCTCAGGGCATGGCCGCTGACATCGAAATTCAGGCACGCGAGATCTTGAGAATGCGTCAGCGGCTCAACGAGCTCTATTCCAAATATACCGGCCAATCGATCGAGGAGATCGAAAAAGCGATGGACCGCGACAAGTTCCTCGAATCCGACGAGGCCAAGGCCTTCGGCTTGATCGACGAAGTGTTCGACAAGCGCCCTGAGCCCGGCGAGGACGCCGGCACCGGCGCGGGGGACGTGACGCCGGCCTGAACGGCGCGCTCAGTTCTGAGTGACGGAAACCACCGTCACCGTGTCTTCAACGCGACTGTTCGCTGGCACGGTCGAAGGCGCGGACTTCGGGCCCGCGCCTGAAACTTTCGGCCGCGAACCGGGGAACTTCAAATCATACCCGGCGAAGGTGTCGTCGATGGACGGCGACAGCTTTCGGGCTGTCGCAGCATCCGCCTCAGCGCGATCATGGTTGCCTTTGCGCCAATAGACGAAGGCGCGACCCATCAGCGAAACGGCGCCGGTCCCTTTCGCGATCGAGCGGTTGTACGCGTCCAGCGCTTCGTCGAGCTTGCCGAGCTTGAGCAGGGCCATTCCGAGGCTATCGAGATATGGACCGAAATCGGGCTTGAACTTGAGCGCGTCGCGGCAGTCCTGCAGCGCGGATTCGAGCGCGACTCCCTCTGTCGCTTTCGTCCAGCACAGCGAGTTCAGCTCTGGCGCCGTTGTGGCCTTGGCGCGAAGAGCAGCGAAGGCTTTGTCAGCCTCAGCGCTCCGTCCCGCCTTCACCAAAAGAATGGCGCGTTGAGTCTCTACCCAGGAATTATTGCCGGTCTTTGGCATTTGATCGTAAAGTGCAAATGCCTCGGCAAACTTGCCCTGTTTCGACAATATCGAGGCTTTGAGTGAAAGCGCTTCGGGCATGTTCGGCTCGAGCTTGAGCGCTTGTTCGAGATCCGCGAGCTGGCTGGTGATATCGGTAACCGGCCGCACCTGCGCCCGGTTGACGTAGACATAGGCCTCGGGCTTGACTGCCAACGCCCTATCGAAGACCTGCATCGCCTTCGCGCGCTGACCGATCGCAGCATAGGTCTTCGCCGCGGCGACGAGATCGAAGATCGATGGCGGAGACTTTTGAAGCATCAGATCGGCTTCACGCTCGACCGCGTCTTTCTTGCCCTGCGCGAGAAAAATGTTCGCCCGGAGAACGCGCACCGGCGAATCGTTGAATCCCAAGGCGACTGCCTGGTCGATGTCCTTCAGCGCAAGTTCGTCTTTGCCGAGCGCATGGTAGGCGGTGGCGCGGTTGAAGTAATTGCTTCCCGCATGCGGATTCTGCGCAATGAGCGTTGAATAGATGTCGATCTCGGCCGCATGGTCCATGGTCAAGCCCGCGATACTCGCCTTCGTGCTCTTCACCGCCGCATTGTTGGGATCGATCGCTTCTGCTGCCGCGATATCCTTGTTGGCCGAGGAGAAATCCTGCTTGATCGCGTAGGCGAGCGCACGCGCGGCAAGCGCCTGCAAGTTCTTCGGATCGCGAGCGATCAAGGTCGCGAACTCGCGAATGGCACCGTCGTAGTCGTTCTGTTGGCTCAGCAGCCACCCAAACTGCAAGCGTGCCGCGACGTTGCCGGGATCAAGCTCCAATGCCCGCGCCAAGCTCTGCTTTGCTGCATCGGTCTTTGCCTCACTCATTTGGAGCATGCCATGAAAGGTAAGCAGACTGACGTTGTCTGGCTCGACGGCGAGCGCAGCTGCGACGTCTCTTTCCGCTTCGGCGGATTTGTGCTGTTCGAAAAGAATCCAGAAGCGCTTCGTCAGCGCCCAGACATTCTTGGGGTCGAGCGCAAGACCCGCGTTAAGATCAGCGAAACCCTCCGCCGTCTTGTTCTGGTTGAGGTATGCGTCGGCACGCACAAAAAAATCCATGGCGGTGGACGGCGTTTGCGTCTGTAACTCAGCCAGATCCTTCGGGGTGGGGCGATAATTGGCCGCCATGCGTAGGTAGACGTCATCCTTGTTCAGCGCCTTCAGCCGCGGCGCAGCCGCAAGCGCTTCCTTGTACGGCACCTCTGGGGTGATGCTCCGCTCGCTCGAATCGACGGTCAGCACGTCGCCGCTGACGGTCTCCGTCCGCGTATATTCGACGCCGGCCAGAGTCTCGTGAACCGCGGCATCGAGCTTCTGCTGCGCGGCGAAGCCCGGCGGAAGTCGGAGTGTGATCTGGTCCTTGACGAAGCGCGGAAATCCGACCGACCACGGGGCATCGTGGAGCGGCCCGGCCGGCCGGTCGAAATCAGGATCGAAGGCGATTGAGGACGTGGGGACATAATCCCACCCGTCCTTCCAGTTGAGCTTGGCCGTTACGTTGATATTGAGAATGAGCTCGCGTTTCGCCTTGTCGAAGTCGAAGGATGAAGAGCTGACGGTGATCGAGCTGAAATAGCCCTTCGCCGTGTCGTGCATCTGTTCGTTGCGCTGATCGGGGGTCAGCGCCGAATATAGGGTGTTGAGCTCCACCGCCTGATCACCGCGGTAGATCTCCTTGATTGTCACCGTGGCCGGGGCATAGGCACCCGCGCTCGCATCGACGCTGACGTGATGCTCCACTCTAGGCGCCGTCAGGGGCTCCGGCACCATATGAACGAGCTGCGCATTCTCGATTAGCGGCAAGCTCCAACCGAAATCCGGAACCTCGATCGAATCGAGATCGGTGTCCCCGCTGCGGGTGCCATCGAGCCAGTAACTTTTGTTCGCAAGATGGGCGCGCACGAGCACATGGTTGAACAAGCCGATCATCGGCAGCCCTTGGCCGATCAGGTCACCGAGGATTGGATTTGCAAGGACCGGCTCGGCCTGAATCCCGAGCTCGTGCAGGATGGCCAGGAGCAAGGCCGACTTTGCCTTGCAGTCACCGAAGCGGCGTGACCAGGTCGTCTCCGCAGTCGCCGGGACGTAGCCGCCCTGGCCCATCAGCAAAGCCACATAGCGCACCCGGTCCTGAACCAGCTGCAGCGCCTGCTCGGTCCGGACCTTCGGATCGGCGGATGCCTTGCGGATCTTTTCGACCTCGTCGCGCAGCGGCCCGGACGCGGGAATTACAGCCGCTTGGCGATAAAGCGGCGCCATCAGCTTCGCGGCGTCGGCCCACGAATTGAAATCGGTCGCTTCACCTATCCGGCCGATCTTGAAGCGAACCGGCGCGCCCTTGGGCTCGATCACCGGCTCGATATCACGCATCGTGAGTTCGTAGGTCTTCTTTCCGTCACGCGCGCCCTGTTGGGCCGGGGGAAGATCGCCCATCTTCTGCAATTTCAGGCTGACATTCGAAGGCCAGGCGATCCGCGCGTGGGCAAGTCCGATCTGCGCTTCGCCCCATGGAGCGAAGCTTGCCTCGACATGGCCCTTGAGCACCGGGTCGATATGTTCGGTCGTCGTCGCGAGCACCACGACGTCGCCTTCCTGCAGACCTTCGGGCTGGATGTTTGCGGTAAGCATGCCGTCGAGCATCGCCGCTTCGAGATTGGATTCGCGGCGCATCGTCGTGAAAGTCTGGCCGGACTTGAGAACATCGATCACCTGGCCGCCGCGGCGGATTTCCAGCCGGTTCACGGTTACGGTATCGAACGACGGGTTCCAGGCGATCGAAAGATTGCCGGCGGCGAGACCTTCCGGCTTCTGAATCTTGAAGGCGAGTTCGGAATAGGTACTGATCTTGCCAGGCTCGAGCAGGTTCTGTTGATCATGCAGCAGCAGTGCGACCGGCCTGCTTTTCGCTTTGTCTGACGCCGGTGGAACCGCTTGTTCTGCGACCCAAGCGGGCAGCGGCGCAAACTTCAGTTGGTCGGCTGCAATAGCGGCGTTCGATGAAGCAACTGCAGTTCCGGCAAGCAGTAGACGATTGAAGCGCATGTCTTCCCCCTGAGTGAAGCATCCTGCTGCGGTTAAAGCGCGTTATCAACAGCGATTTACCGTAAAGTTGCACCGGCTGGGGGTTCGCAGGCAGCGGCCCCAATGTTCCCCTCTTGTTCCTCAGGAACAAATCGGATACGGACACTTCTCCACAGGCGGGGCTCGGCCGCCGATGATTGAAGCTTGAACGGAGACAGGGGACATGGCAGCGCAGCTCAAGGTTATCGGTAGCAGAGTGGAAGCCCCAGGCATGGATCGTCAGAAAGCCCTCGAAGCGGCGCTCGCCCAGATCGACCGTGCATTCGGCAAAGGCTCGGCGATGAAGCTCGGCAGCCGCGAGAAGATCGAAATCGAAACAATCTCGACCGGCAGCCTGGGTCTGGACATCGCGCTCGGCGTCGGCGGCCTTCCGCGCGGACGCATCATTGAGATTTACGGGCCGGAGAGCTCGGGCAAGACCACGCTGGCGCTGCATGCGATCGCCGAAGCGCAGCGCAACGGCGGGAGTGCAGCGTTCGTCGATGCCGAGCATGCGCTCGATCCGGGCTATGCGAAGAAGCTCGGTGTCGACATTGACGAGCTGATCGTATCGCAGCCGGATACCGGCGAGCAGGCGCTCGAAATCGTCGACACGCTCGTGCGGTCGAATGCGATCGACGTACTGGTGGTGGATTCGGTGGCCGCACTAGTTCCGCGAGCCGAGATCGAGGGTGAGATGGGCGACAGCCATGTCGGCCTGCAGGCGCGGCTGATGAGTCAGGCGCTGCGCAAACTCACCGGGTCGATCAGCCGTTCACAGTGCATGGTGATCTTCATCAACCAGGTGCGGATGAAGATCGGCGTCATGTACGGCAATCCGGAAACGACGACGGGAGGCAATGCGCTGAAATTCTACGCATCGGTTCGCCTCGACATTCGCCGGACCGGGCAGATCAAGGACCGCGACGACATCGTCGGCAACACCACGCGGGTGAAGGTGGTCAAAAATAAGGTCGCGCCGCCGTTCAAACAGGTCGAGTTCGACATCATGTACGGCGAGGGCATTTCGAAGGTCGGCGAGATCCTCGACCTCGGCGTCAAGGCTGGCTTGATCGAGAAGTCGGGTGCCTGGTTCAGCTATGACTCGGTGCGCATCGGCCAGGGCCGCGAGAACGCGAAGGCTTACCTCAAGGAAAATCCGGACGTCGGCAAGCGCATCGAAAATGCGATCCGCGGCCGGACCGAGGAAGTTGGCGAGGTGCTGATGGTCGGCGCCGGCGACGAGGACACTGAACTGGCGGAATAGTCATGATTGGGGCGCCGCCGGCCGCAAGCAAGCTCCCCAGCGGCGAGTGGACGGCCAATGGCTCTGCTCGCCGCCCCTTTTTGACGCATCTGCCATCCGCTTAGACAAGATCCTCGGGTATCGCGGTCGAATCCAAAGCGGCTTCGAGTTCTTCCGGATCTGTTTGCATCGGCGCAAACATGCGCTTCGGCTCCGTCAGAACGATCAGCAGAAAGCCGCCGCAAGCGCATAGAGCCGTGCCAATGAGGAAGGGCAGGGGCGTGCCGTCGAAGCGCTGGCCGATCGCGAAGCCGATGAGTGCTGCGCCGACCGTGCCGACCACCCCCTGAACCGATGAAGCGGTGCCGGCAATATGTGCCATATGCTCCATCGCCAGCGTGCCCAGGTTGGATGAGGCAAAGGCGAAGCTTGCCATCGTCAGGCCCTGAAGCAGGATAAACAGGGGCAGGTTTTCGAAGCCTGCGAGCGCGATCGCGGCGTGCAGTGCGGTAATGACGGCCAGGCTCGCCGAGGCGATGTGGCCGACCCTGCGCAGGCCGAAGCGACCGACCACCCTTGAATTCAGCCACGAAGCAAGCGCCATCGGCGCTGCGATCGAGGCGAAAACCAGGCCGATGAAGCGGCCCTGGTGGAAGACGTCGAAGATGATCTGCTGGATCGAGGAAATATAAGCGACGAGCGCCGAAAAGCTGACGGTGACTGCCAACGTATAGCCGCGCGATTGAGGCTCGCGCATCGTCTCGAGAATGGCCGTCGCTACGGGACGCCACTGGAGCGAGCGCCGGAATTCGGGGCGCAGGGTTTCAGGCAGCCGCCAGGACGACCAGCTCAGCATGATCAGCGCGTACAGCGCGATGACGACGAAGATCGCGCGCCAGGGCGCGAACAGCAGGATCAGTTGCCCGATATTCGGTGCGAGGACCGGCACGAGCATGAAGGTCATGAAGACCAGACTCATGACCCGGGCCATGGCCTCCGCTTCGAACAGGTCCCGCACCATGGCGATGACGAGGACGCGGGTCACAGCCGCCGAGGCTCCCATTGCCACGCGTCCGGCGATGAGCAGTGGGAAACTGGCAGCCGAAGCGCACAAGAGCGCGAACGCGCCGTACAGTCCGACACCAATCGCCAGCACCGGCTTCCGTCCGAATCGATCAGCCAGCGGTCCCCAGACGAGCTGCGTCGAGGCAAAGCCGAGGAAGTAGGCGATCACCACCAGCTGACGGTCGTTCTCATGCCCGACATTAAGCGAGCGCCCGATGTCGGGCAGCGCCGGGATCATCGAGTCGATGGCGAAGGCGTTGAGCGCCATCAGCCCAGCAAGCATCACCGTCATCTCGCGCGTGCCGGGGCGCTTCACGCCATCATGAGCAAGTGAATCGAACATGGGAGCCGCGCCTGCTGGCCGATCGGCTGCCGCCGTGCAACAGTGGCGTGCGGGAGAGCGGTCGAATGAAGAAGGCCCAAATCGAACGGCGGACTCTGCTTACGGGAGGAGCCGCGATCGCTGCAGCGATGACTTTGCCTTTGGCCCGGGTCATCGCCCGAGCGGCGTCCGAACTTCCGCGAGTAGCGCTTCCGCCACCGATCGGCACGGCCGAGCGGCTCGACCGGATCGCCAAGGCACGTCGCCTGATGCAGCGGAACGGCATCGGCGCGATCATCGTCGAACCCGGCTCCAGTCTCGATTATTTGACCGGGGTCCAATGGCACCGTTCGGAGCGGCTGACTGCGGCAGTGATCCCGGCAATCGGCGATCCGATCGTCGTCACGCCCTTCTTCGAGCGCCCCTCGGTGGCCGAGACCCTGGCCATTCCCGCGCAAATTCGTACCTGGAACGAGGATCAGGAGCCGCTCAAGCTCGTGGCGGATTTCCTTCGCGAGCGCGGAGTGGCCGGTGCGCCCGTCGGATTTGAGGAGACAGACCGATACTTCATCTTCGACCGGCTTGCGCAGCAGCTTCCCGGGCTGAAGGCGGTCAATGCCAATCCTGTTGTTCGTGCGCTACGGCTGATCAAGTCGCCGGCCGAGCTGGCGCTGATGCAGACGGCGAACGACATCACATTGCGCGCGATGCGTCATGCCGCGGAGCGGGCCCGCCCCGGCATGACTCCGCAGGACTTTGGCGCAGCCATCGATGCTGCGACGACCGCGATGGGCGGCAGTCCCGAATTTGCACTGGTGCTGATCGACGAAGCCTCGGCGCTCCCGCACGGCTCCAACAAGCTGCAGCTGGCGAAGCGCGGAAGCACGATCCTGTTCGACTGTGGCTGCAGCTTGCACGGCTACCAGTCGGACATTTCGCGAACCTTCGTTTTCGGCTCGGACCCCACTGCCGAGCAGCGCAAGGTCTGGAACCAGGTTCGTGAGGGGCAGCGGATCGCTATTCGCGCGGCGAAGATCGGCGCCCCCGCCGGAAGCGTCGACGACGCGGTACGCGCAGCCTATGAAGGCTGGGGCTATGGGCCGGGTTACAAATTGCCGGGCCTGTCGCACCGCACGGGACACGGGATTGGTATGGACGGACATGAGCCGGCCTATCTCGTCCACGGCGATATGACGCCGCTTGAGCCCGGCATGTGCTTCTCGGACGAGCCGGGAATCTACATTCCGGGTAAGTTTGGCGTGCGGCTCGAGGATTGCTGGCACATGACCGAGAACGGACCGAAGTTCTTCACCGAGCCGCCGCCGAGCATCGACCGTCCGTTTGATCAGGGGGCATCCGGCATGCGCGAGAGGCGTTAACGGGAACCGCGCCTGCCTAGAAATGGTCGTGAAGCTTGCCGCTCCGCCGCACATGGGATGGCGCGTGCGGCGGCTCGATATCGGCCGGCTCTTCGGAGTCGAGGCCGCCTTCCGAGCGGGCGACGACGCTCGCCGCCACGGCATTGCCGACGACGTTCGTCGCTGACCGGCCCATGTCGAGGAAATGATCGACCGCCAGAATCAGCAGCAGCCCGGCTTCGGGGATTTTGAACATCGACATGGTCGCGGCAATCACGACCAGGCTCGCGCGGGGCACTCCGGCCATGCCCTTCGAGGTGATCATCAGCACCAGGAGCATGGTGATCTCCTGGCCAATGGTAAGGTGGATGCTATAGGCCTGGGCGATGAACAGGGTCGCAAACGTCATGTACATCATCGACCCGTCGAGATTGAACGAATAACCCAAAGGCAGGACGAAACTTGCGATGCGCGGCGGAACGCCGAAGCGGTCGAGCGCTTCGAGCGTGCGCGGGTAGGCCGCCTCGGACGAGGCGGTCGAGAATGCGAGCACCACCGGGTCGCGGATGTAGCGGACAAGGTGCCGGGTTCTCGGGCCGACAATCACGAAGGCTGCGCCGATCAGCACCGCCCAGAGCGCGATCAACCCGACGTAGAAGCCGCCGACGAATTTGCCGAAGGTACCGATGATGCTCGGGCCTCGCTCCGCGATGGCGCTGGTGACGGCGGTGAACACGGCCAAGGGCGCGAAACGCATCACATAGTCGGTGACCTGCAGCATCACCTTCACCAGCGCCTCGACCCCACGCACGATCGAAGCGCCGCGCTCGCCGACCGCGGTAAGCGCGACACCAAAGAAAAGCGAAAAGATGACGATCGGCAGAATCTCGTTGCTGCTCATCGCCTCGAAGATCGACTGAGGCACGAGGTGCGACACGAAATCCTTCAAGTTGAAGGTCGCCGTTTCGACTCCGCTTGCCGCACTCGTCGGCGGGAGCGGCAGGTTGAGGCCGACGCCGGGCTGAAGCAGGCTGACCAGAATGAGCCCGAGGGTCAACGACACGAGACTGGCAAGGATGAACCAAAGGAGCGAGCGTATACCTACGCGGCCCAAGGCGGCGACGTCGCCCATATGGGCGATGCCTGCGACCAGCGTCGAGAAGACCAACGGTGCGATGATCATCTTGATCAGCCGCAGGAAAAGCGTGGTGACGATGCTGAGATAGTCGGCGATAGACTTGAGCCGCTCCGCACTCTGAGGCGTCCCGTTGTCGATCGCGTAGTTTATCGCCCAGCCGGAGATGATCCCGAGCACCAGGGCGATCAGAATATAACGCGTGAGTTTCTGGGCCATTGCGTCCCCCCTTAGGTTCAAACCCAAGCCGGTGAGCGAATGCGCGTCAAGCGCTTCACAGCCGCTCATCGGCTGGCTAGGGCGCGCGCAATGGCAGCGGATAATCCGGCATCAGTAGGCGTTCTCGAATTCGGGCGCGCAATTCTGCACGATGAGGCACGGGCCCTCGACGCGCTCGCGGACAACCTCGACGGACCGTTCGAGGATGCGGTTCGCCTGATTTACGAATGCAAGGGCAAGCTGATCGTCAGCGGCCTTGGCAAGTCCGGGCACGTAGCCCGCAAGATCGCGGCCACATTCGCCTCGACCGGAACGACCGCCGTATTCCTCCATCTCGCCGAAGCGATCCATGGGGATCTCGGCATGGCCGCCGAGGGAGATGTGGCGATTCTTATTTCCCAGAGCGGCGAGACGAGCGAGCTCGAGGGCGTAATCGATCATTTCCAGCACGCGCGCATTCCGATCATCGCGATCACCGGCCATTCCGGGACGATGCTTGCGAATGCCGCAACCGTGAAGCTGCTGCTTCCCCATTGGCCGGAGGTCGGACCCGAATCCGTTGCACCGACGACTTCGACCACCATGACCCTCGCGCTCGGGGATGCGCTGGCAATGACCGTGATGCGCCAAAAGGGATTTACGCGGGCGGACTTTGGACGACTTCATCCTGGCGGGTCGCTCGGCGCTCGGCTGCAGCCGGTACGGCGCCTGATGCATGGAGGCGAAGCCTTGCCGCTGACGCGCGAAGACAGCTCAATGCATGACACGGTGGTCGAAATGACCGCGAAGCGCCTCGGCGTGGTCGGAGTCACCAACGATGGAGGCTATCTTCTTGGGGTAATCACGGACGGCGACCTTCGCCGCAATATCGAGCGTGGGCTTGAGCATACGGCGACGGAGTTCATGACCCGCGATCCCAAGACGGTCGGTCCGGACGACCTCGTTGACGACGCGCTGGCCCTGTTCGACGAATATAAGATCACCTCGCTGTTCGTCGTCGAGGAGGATGGCGCGGGCAAGAAACCGGTTGGCGTGCTCCATATTCACGACTGTCCCACGGTTCGATGAACAGCATCATTCTGATTCCGGCCCGCTATCAGTCGTCGCGCTATCCGGGAAAGCCGCTGGTCGAGCTGAAGGGAGCGAAGGGCGCCCTGAAGCCGCTGATCCAGCGCAGCGTCGAGGCTGCCCGGCGCGTGCCCGGCGTTTCCGGCGTTTTCGTCACCACCGACGACGAGAGAATTGCCAAGGCCTGCTCGCACTTCGGCGTCGGTGTGATCATGACCTCGCCGGAATGTCGCAATGGGACCGAGCGCTGCGCCGAGGCGCTCCACTCGCTGCACGAGCCTGATCTGGTGATCAATTTTCAGGGTGACGCGCTGCTCACTCCGGCCGGCTTCGTCGAAGCGTTGATCAAACGGATGCACGATGACAGGGAGGCGATGGTGGCAACTCCCGCTGTTCGCCTCAGAAGCGACGAGCTGCGGTCGCTGCAGGCAGAAGAAGCAGCAGGACGCGTCGGCGGGACGAGCGTGGTTACCGATGCCCGGGGCCACGCGCTCTATTTTTCGAAACGGCTGATACCGCATCTACCCGTCGGCGCGCTTGATCGGGAGCTGTCGCCGGTACGGCTGCACGTCGGCGTCTATGCCTATCGCTCCCAGGCGCTCGAGCGCTATGCAGCAACGCCGGTGAGCGAGCTGGAGATGCTCGAGGGCCTCGAGCAGTTGCGCTTCCTCGTGGCGGGCGTACCGATGGCAGTGGTTGAGGTCGAAACCCCGCCGTTCGCGCTTCGTGAGCTCAACAATCCCGAGGATGTCGCACCGATCGAGCAGGCACTCGCGCAGGCCGGCATCGAGTGAGCTGCCTCGACACGCTCGACCCCAAATATCGGCTGATCCTGTGCGACGTCTGGGGCGTCGTCCATGATGGCATCAATCTTTATCCCGGCGCGAAAGCTCGGCTTAGGCAATGGCGCAGCGAACAGCGCTGCATTGCACTGATAACCAATGCGCCGCGCACTGCCGAGGCCGTCGAGCAGCAGCTCACGCGAATCGGCCTGCCGCGCGATGCCTACGACTTCGTCGCTACCGGTGGCGAGGCGGGAATTGAAGCGCTCGGCGCGCTCGATGCGCCGGTCGGATTCATCGGCACCGCAGCTGACCGCCGGATCCTCGAGGGCAGGGGCGTGCGAATCGCTCGAACGGATGAGTTCACGGACCTTGCTTGTACCGGCACCACTGAGAACCGTCCTGTTCCGAGCGATTATCTTCGGGATCTGGAGCGCTGGGCCAGGCGCGACGTCACCATGCACTGCCTAAACCCGGATCGGCTGGTGATCCGCGGCGGCATTCCCGAAGCCTGCGCAGGCGCGATTGCCGATCTTTATCAAGGCCTTGGCGGCCGGGTCATGTGGTATGGCAAGCCGCATAAAGCGATCTACCGCCATGCGCTCCTTCATGGCGGAGATCCGCCGAAGGACCTTGTCCTTGCCGTTGGCGATGGTCTCGAGACTGACATGCTCGGCGCTGCGCAAATGGGCTTCGACGCTATCTTCATCAGCGGCGGAGTTCATGCCGGCGAGCCCTTCCCGAGCGATTTCGCAGCGAAAAACCATTTGGGCGGCTGGCGGCCAGTGGCTGTTGTCGAGAGCCTCGCCTAGAGCGCAAGCGGTTCGGCTGCCGGCGCCGCCGGAAGCATGGGAGGCGTCGAAACCAATATCTCCTGGCCCTGGTTGATGACCGACCGGACTGCAGTGACAGCCGTATCGATCGGGGAAAACTCGAGTGAACCGCAACGGGGGCTGTCAACGCTGCCGACAAGTCCACGCGAGTGCAGATCATTCCAGAACTTGTTGAGATCGCGCATCCGGAACGGCTTTCCGCGCAATTGTCCGACCCGCTGAAGCAACTCTCCGATCACCGTCGATTCGAGGGGGATCAGGCCGACCGGCTTTCCCGTCGCAATCGCATCAGAGAGCATGGAAACGCTGTCCCCAGTGACGTGAATTTCATCGGCGGCGCGCAGCAATGCGGGATAACGCGGGAATTGGCCGTCCACGACTGCGTCCTCACCAAGGGCCGCTCGAGCTGCCGACAAGAGCGCTGTGCTCGTCCGCGGACTGGTGGCAGCGATCACCGATCCGCCCTCTCGGTCAGCTCGGCGTTGAAGCGTCCGTGCGGCGTCAATGACAACATCTGCATCGAAGCGCCACAGCGAGGTCTTGCCGCCGATGACGATCAATCGGCGGGGCCGTGCGAAGCGGTCCAGCCATGCTTGCTCTTCGCGGTCGGGACGAATGTCCTGCTGACCGGTAATGGTGACGGGAAGCCGAACCACGTTTTCCCCATCGCGAACGGCATATTGAGTGGTCGTGATCACGAGGTCGAACAGACGGTGAGAGACCATCGGATCACCAAGCCGGACGATTTTCGTGCGTCGACCCGAGGCTTGCTGGATGTAGCGGGCAACCGGAGCGCTGCGCTGGCCAATGCCAAGGACGAGCGACGGCCAGGGAGGAGCGATCTGGCGGCGTATCTCCGGCTCGAGCTGGGCAATTGTAACGTCACGCAGCACTGCGGGCAGGTGAGCGAACCACCTGTAGCGCATTTCAAGCGTACGGAACGGAAGGCCGAGCGCCTCGGCGAGCGCCAGGACCTGATGATTGTCCCCTTTGTGTGGGCCTAAGAGAACCCACACGTCGGGTCCGTCGCGTCTGTTCATGAGCGGGATCTACGAGCCGCCACTTTGCAGCCTCATTACCAGTAGCTTTCGATTGCTGTTTGCCTTGAAGTGATGGCGGTTGTCGATGGCCTCGCCTAGATAGCTCGAATGCAACTACTCGGACGCGAAATCGGGCTCAACCAACCTCTATTTCTTATCGCTGGACCCTGTGTCGTCGAAAGCGAAGAACTGCAGCTGCGCACGGCCGAGCGGCTCAAGG
>DASVYN010000061.1:0-7905 GCA_036392155.1 Sphingomicrobium sp. | reverse complement strand
TGCCGCGAGTTGGGGAGCTGAGGAACAATCTCACCGCTCACGACGCTACCTATGTCGCGCTTGCTGAGGGGCTCGACCCCGCCACTGCTGACGTGCGACGAGCCTCTCGCCGCTGCGGCCGACATCCAGGCCGACATTGAGCTGGTCGAGTCTGCCAAGAATGGCCGAGCGCAACGCCCTGCAGCTACAGGTCGAGCGTTCTTGCCGCTTCCTCTTTCCGCGATCGTGACTTCAGAGATGATTCGGCTGGCTGGGGCGGCAGGATTCGAACCTGCGAATGCCGGTACCAAAAACCGGTGCCTTACCACTTGGCGACGCCCCAGCAGGCGGTTCCTCACGTGCGGGAAAGGCGCGCTTATAGCGAGCGAAGCGGCAGTGGAAAGGGGTGTCAGGCCGGACTGCGCATCACCGGATTACTCGTTCGCCAGCCCGCCCGCAGTGAGGCGCCAAGCAGGAAAAGCGGCACAATCGTCAGCAGGAAGGTCAGGTGGTACCAGATGGGCAGCTTGCTCCAGATTTGGACATGGATCGGCAGGAACATCGCAAGCAGCAGAAAGCCTGCGATCCACGGAGCTGGCCGGCTCCCCGGGGCGAGGGAGCGCACCACAGCACCTGCACCAATGCTCGCAAATGCTGCGATCGCGAGGCGTCCAATCTTCATTGCGAGGGTGAATTGCAGCGTCGGCTCGGCCGCGTGATAGCCCGGCAATGCACCCCGCAGTCCGAAATTGAGGATGGTCGCAACCGCCGCCCAAGCGACCAGGCCGGCAATCACGCTCCCGATAGTCCGCCACATCGGAAATCTCCGCCTTGATTAATATGATTCGATTAGTCTAATTGAACTATGAACGCAAGATTGCTTATTCTGGGCGTGCTGCACCGCGGCGACTTCCATCCCTATGAGATCAAGCGCCGCCTCAAGGCAGCAATGGTCGAATGTTACATCGATGTGGACGTCGGCACGCTCTATTACGCAGTGCGCCAGCTCGAGAAGGAAAAGCTGATCGCGGCAGTCGCCGAGGAGCGCGTCGCACGCGGCGGCGTGCGCACGATATACTGCTTGACGGCCGAGGGCCGCGCAGAATTCCGCAACGGCCTGCACCGTCAGTTCGAAGTTGAAGGGCCGGTCTCGCAGACGCTTTATGGAGCGCTGCTGTTCCTCCATCTTGCCGACCCCGAAGCGGTCAGACGCATCCTGCGCCGACGGATCACGAAACTCGACGAACTCATCACCAAGCTTGGTCCGGTCCGCAAAGAGCTTGCGCCGGTCCTCTCGACCGGCGGAGAGCATCTCCTCGATCACCTCGACAGGCAGCGGCGGCTGGATCGCGATTGGCTCAAGTCGTTGCTCGCCGACATCGAGGTCCACGGTGTCCGCGATGTTTCTGATCCGGCGAAGCTTGCTCGATCCAAGCTCTGAATTCCAGCGCTCCCACCAAAGCCGCTCCGCTTCCAGCGAAGCCAACAAGTCAGCCGGCGCGACGAAGCGGCACCTGCGGCCGTTCGGTCAGCGCATCCGCAGGTACCGGCCGGCCGAAGCGAAAGCCCTGGAACTGGTCGCAACCGAGCGAACGCATGACTCGCTCTTGAGCTGCTGTCTCCACGCCTTCGGCAGTGGTTTCGACGTCAAGACGACGCGCCAATGCGAGGATGGCTTCGACAATCGCGAGATGCTCGCGATTGCCGACCGATGCGCCTTGAACGAAGCTCTGGTCGATTTTTATTTTCGCGAAATGCGCGCGGCTTAGATAGCCGAACGAAGAATAGCCCTTGCCGAAATCGTCAATCACCAGTCGGACGCCAAGAGTTCTTAAGCCCTCCAAAGCGCTCAGCGTGACCTCGTCGTCGCCGAGGAAGATGCTCTCGGTGACCTCAATCTCGAGGCGATGGGGATCGAGTCCGCTTTCTCCGAGCGCCGTGAGAACCGTGCCCGCCAGTGTGGTTCCATTGATCTGGGCCGCAGAGACATTGACTGCGATGCGGTGCGGCCGGGACCAGGCAGCAGCTTCGGCACAGGCTTCGCGGATCACCCAGCCGCCGATCTGGTTCATCAGGCCCGCATCCTCGATGATCGGAACGAAACGGTCGGGCGGAATGAAGCCGTGGACCGGATGGCGCCACCGGAGCAGGGCCTCGTAACCGACAGTCGCGCCGTGCGCTGCGCTGACGATCGGCTGGTACACCAGCGACAATCCGCCAATCTGAAGCGCTCGACGTAGATCGGATTCCAGCTGCCGGTTCGCCTGCGCGCGCTCGCTCATCCACTTTGCGTAGAAACGGTGGGTGCCGCGCCCTTCCTCCTTTGCCCGATAGAGTCCCAGATCGGCGCTGCAGATCAGCTGCTCCTGGGTCTCCGCATCGGCCGGCGCAAGCGCAATTCCGACAGTCGCTCCGATATGCAGCTCAATCCCGTTGATCAGATAAGCGGCGGACAAGTCCTTGATCAGCTGGTCGGAGATCCGGGCGAGCTCGATCCGTTCAACCGCGCCCGGGAAGAT
Organism: Sphingomicrobium sp.; assembly: GCA_036392155.1. Classification (GTDB taxonomy): domain Bacteria; phylum Pseudomonadota; class Alphaproteobacteria; order Sphingomonadales; family Sphingomonadaceae; genus Sphingomicrobium. The sequence continues at coordinate 5,407 of DASVYN010000061.1, read as the reverse complement.
AACCGCGAATTCGTCGCCTCCCAGACGACCAACCGTTGCCCGGTCAGCCAGGGAATTCGTCAGCCGCGATGCGACTTCCTTGAGCAGCAGGTCGCCGGTGGCATGGCCCAGCGTGTCATTGACCAGTTTGAACCGATCGAGATCGACCAGCATCATTGCGCAGGCGCCGTCCTTCTCCCACAAAAGCGCCTGCTCGATCGCTTCGCGGACGAGCAGCCGGTTGGCAAGACCCGTCAGCGGGTCGCGTCGGGCCGCGTGCATCGCATCATCACCATATAAGCGCGTCTCGGTGATGTCCGAGCCAAGACCGCGCCAGCTGCAGAGCCGGCCCGCTTCGTCGAACACGGGCTTCGCTGACACGGACCACCAGCGCCCCTCGGCCGAGGGCACTGCAATGTCGCGAAACGGAGTGCACTCTTCGAAGTGACGAAACATCCGCCGGACGCCGTCCGACACTTCGCGACTGCGCCGCGATGGATCCATGATCTGGCGTACGTCTGTGCCGAGAAGCCGCCGAACGCGCTTGATGCTCCACCTTTTGCTGTCGCTCGACAGATAGGTCAGCCGCAAGTCAGCGTCCGTTTCCCACAGCCAGCCGCTGCCGCTCGCCTCGAATTCCCGCATGAGCTGCACGAGATCCACCTGCTCCTCGAGCTCCATTCGGTTGCGTTGATGTTCGATGAACTGAAGCGCGTGACGCAGGCCGGTCCAGCACAGCATCAGGGTGAAGCCGCCGGTCATGATTGCCAGGATCGACTGATTCATGTGCAGCTCGAGACCGATCAGCACTCCGCCGAGAGTGAGCACGAAGGTCCAGCAGGCAAGTGGCATGGCCGCGAGCGCAACACATCCTCCGCACATCATCCCGACCGTGGTCAGAATGATCAGCAACCGCTGGTCCGAAGAGCCATAGTCTGTCCACAGCAATGGCGGGACTGACCAGAGTAAGGAGGAAGCCAGCACGAATATATAGACGGTCGCGGGAGTGGCCTGGGCCCGTCCGGACCCGAGCACATGATATATTCTCAAGGCGATGAGCCCCATCATCGCGCCAAGCCATAAGACGAGCTGAATATGGGGTACGGAGTGCCGCAGCGCTTCGGCAAGCAAAACGCCGTTGAACAGCGCCAACATGTTCGTGACTGGCAACAGGCTGGCGAGCAGTGCGACCTGAGCGGATCTCAGCTTTCGAGTGAGCGGATCTCGCCCGAGGCTGGTGAAACACAGATCTGCGATTGCACCGCGATTTCGACGCGCCCAGCCGGTCCAGCAATCCAACCAATTGGCTGCGACGTTACTCGGGTCGTCGGCCATCAAAATCGGGGTACGCGCCACCCCGGTCTAATGGGCTTAACTCACGAATGAATAATGAAATTCGCCTCCAAAGTGGACGCGACCGGGACGGCGAAAATCGTCACCAATCGGCGGCTCTGCGATCGGCGGCCGGTTCGGCCGATCTAGTCGATGATCTCGATCCAGTCGTACGGGTCCGCGGCGGCCCCGCGCTGGATGTCGACCAGGGCCGAGCGCAGGCGCATCGTCAGCGGGCCGGTCGATTGCCCACCGATCTTGAATTCACCTTCGGATCCTTTGACGCTTCCGATCGGTGTCACCACCGCCGCAGTGCCGCAGGCGAAGGCCTCTGTCAGGCGCCCGCTTCGAGCATCCATTTCCCATTGCTCGATCGAGTAAGGCTCCTCGCGAACGGTAATGCCCATGTCCCGCGCAAGCCTGAGCAAGGAATCACGGGTGATTCCTGCAAGGATCGTGTCGGTCAGCGGGGGAGTCTGCAGCGATCCATCGTCGAAGACGAAAAAGACATTCATCCCGCCGAGTTCCTCGACCCAGCGACGTTGAACTGCGTCGAGAAACACGACCTGATCGCATCCGTGGCGGATTGCCTCGGCCTGGGCGATGAGACTTGCCGCATAATTTCCGCCGCATTTCGCGGCCCCGGTCCCTCCCGGAGCTGCTCTCGTATATTCTCTGGTGACCCACAGCGACACGCTTGGTGCGCCGCCCTTGAAATAGGCGCCCACTGCCGAGGCGATCACTGCAAAAATATATTGCGACGAAGGCCGGACCCCCAGAAAGGCACCGCTCGCGAACATGAACGGGCGAAGATAGAGCGATCCGTCTTCGGTGTCGGGGATCCACTCCCGCTCAGCGCGGACCAGCGCCCGAATCGATTCGAGGAACATCTCCTCGGGAAGTTCGGGCATCGCCATTCGACGAGCCGAATTGATGAAACGCCGGGCATTGGCGTCCGGCCGGAACAGTGCGGCCTTGCCGTTGGGCCTGTGGTAAGCCTTCAGGCCCTCGAAAATCTCCTGGGCATAGTGAAGGACAGGTGTTGCCGGATCCAGGACGAATGGCTTGCGAGCGGTGATCCGGGCGCTGTTCCAGCCACGCTCCTCGTCATATTCGATCAGTGCCATATGATCGGTGAACACGCGCCCGAACCCCGGGTCCGCGAGGCGCCGCGCGCGCTCGTCCGCGGGAACCGGATCGGATGTCGGCTCAAAAGCAAGTGAGGTGTCTTCGCCGTCGGACATTTCAAGGCTCATGCCCCGCGCCTAGGGCAGGCGCTCTTCCTCGGCAAGTTTGCCCCTTGCTTCCTCGGCGAGTTCGGCGCCGCGCCGGGCCGCGGCCTCGATGGTCACAGCGATCAATTCATCGAGCACATGTTTATGGTCGAGAACATCGAGGCCCGCTTGCGTAGTGCCCTTGGGGCTGGCGACGCGCTTGGCGATCGACTGCATGTCCTCCCCGGTCGTTGCCGCCATCCAAGCGGTACCGAGCACGGTTTCGAGCGCGATAGTGGATGCGGTTTCTTCGCTAAGGCCCCGTTTCCGACCGGCCTTGGCCAGCGCAGCGATGAACCGAGCAACATAGGCCGGTCCCGCACCCGCAACGGAGCCAAGCGCAGCGAGCTTCTGTTCGTCGGCCATCCACATTGCGAATCCGAGCGCGGAGAAGAGATTGTTGAGCTCGTCTTGCATCGCCGGGTCGACGTCGGTGCTATAGAGACCGGTAACTCCTCGACGGACTGCGACCGCGAGATTCGGCATCGCGCGGACGATTGCGCCCGCACCAGGGAAGCGCTCGCGCAAACTCGCAACCTCGACCCCAGCCAGGAGCGATACGATTGTCGTCTTCGAACTCAGGAATTTGCGCAGTTCAGGCGCGATCTCGTCGAGCTTCTGCGGCTTGAACGCGAGCACTGCCAGTTTGGGCGGCGGACCGGCATCGGCGATGCGGGTCACGACTCGCGCGCCCTCGACGGCCTTTCCGCTCGGGCGGATCACTGTGACAATATCAACGCCCAGTCCGCCCACGCGCCAACCGTCGAGAATCGCGCCGCCCATGTTGCCGCAGCCGACGAACCACATGTGATCAGCCATGTGCACCGGCCAATGAAGTTATCGATGAAGCGGTCTGAATTGCGGCCTCCGTTGGATGGTTGATCATCAAGCCTCGCCGTGGGTGTCGATCAACGCCGCTGCGATCGCCTCACCGGGAGACTTGCCACCCCACAATACGAACTGAAAGACCGGGTAGAAGCGCTCGCATTCCTCGACTGCGGCTTCGGCGATAGCCTCAGCCTGCTCGAGGCTGAGCCCCTCGTCCCCGCGCGTGTCGAGAATGGTCGAGTGGCGGAACACCACCAGGCCCGATCCCGACCACATCTCGAAATGACCGAGCCACAATTGCTCGTTGATAAGGCTCAGCGCCTCATAGATTGCGCTGCGCTTGTCAGCGCCGACCTTGATATCGGGAAAGGCGAGAAACTGGAGGACCTGGTCCTCCGAACGCCAGACTCCGCGAAGCTCATATTGCGCCCAGCTGCCGATGGCCGAGGCGACGATTTCGCCCTCGGCAGTGCGCTCGCAGGCCCAGCCCCGAGCCTCGAAATATTGTTCGAGGACCTCGATCGGTGCGCCATCGTCGCGCTCGTCCTGATTTTCTTCCTCGCTCAGGATCACGCCCCCGGAGCCGCTTTCCTGCCGCCTCGTTTGGCGGTGCCTGCGGCCGGACCTGCGACCTTCGCCTCGAGTGCGGCGATGCGGGCTTTGAGGATCTCATTCTCGTCGCGTGCAGTTGCCGCCATGGCTTTGACCGCCTCGAACTCGTCGCGTCCGACGAAGTCGGAGCCGGCCATCCATTCGCGGAATTTCTCGCGCGCGCCGGATTCCGCCTCGCGGCCCATGCCGGCCATGGTTCCGGCGAAGCCGTTCACCATCTTAACGAAGTCGTCGAACAGCCTGTTCTCGGACTGCATCGCAAAGTTCCTCCCTTTCGGCGTGGAAATAGGCAGTTGCGGCGCGTTCCGCCACCCTGGCGGCGAAAACCTATCCCCAATTGCTTGCACTATCCCCAGTTTTCTCCGCGCCGAGGAGGAATTCGACATTGCCTTCAGGTCCGGTGATGGGGCTCGGCGTGATTCCGAGCACCGTCCAGCCCTGCGATTCTACCCAGCTCCTGGTTGCGGCGCAGACACGTTCGTGTACGGCGGGATCGCGGACCACTCCGCCCTTGCCGACCTCCTCGCGCCCCGCTTGGAACTGCGGCTTGATCAGGGCGATCAGTTTCGCGCCGGGCTTCGCCAGCTTCAGCGGCGCTTCGAGCACTTTGGCAAGTGAAATGAAGCTCGCGTCGCACACGATGGTGTCGATCGGCTCAGGGATGATGCGCGCGTCCAAATTGCGGGCATTGGTTTGTTCATGGACGAGGACGCGCGGATCCTGACGAAGCTTCCATGCGAGCTGATTGGTACCGACGTCCACTGCATAGACCCTCGCCGCCCCGCGCGAGAGCAGCACGTCCGTAAAGCCGCCAGTCGAGCTCCCAATGTCGAGCGCGACCAGTCCGGTCACATCGAAGCCGAAATGCGTCAGCCCATGGTCGAGCTTGATCCCTCCGCGCGAGACCCACGGATGATCCTTTCCCCGCACCTCCAGCGGCGCGTTCATCGGGATCAAATCACCGGCTTTCGCAAGCTTGCGCTGGCCCGAGAACACCGTGCCCGCCATGATCAGCGCCTGAGCCCGCGTCCGGCTCTCCGCCAGTCCCCGACTTACCAGAAGCTGATCTGCTCGGACCTTTCCCACTTGAGCCGCATAAGGTCTGCGATCCCGACGGGAAAGCAGATCAGCGGTCCCTCGTCCGGAACTTCAGCTGGAATGGAACAGCCGAAGCGCCGTCCGGGCTTCTGAAATTCATGTATGGCTCGCTGTTGAACCATATCTCATAGGAGCGCCCGGGTTCGACCGTGCAGGGCAGAGTGAAGGTGCGCCCGTCATTCGACTGGATCGGGGCACTGGCCACACATCTGGGAAAGGTGGCGGGATCTTTCTGAACGAACGAGTAACTTTGCGGGAGCATGGGCCGATCGAAGGTCACCGAG
>DASVYN010000060.1:0-13548 GCA_036392155.1 Sphingomicrobium sp. | reverse complement strand
CTCTGACCGGGATCATGGGTCCCCAGCCGATGCTATGTATGTCCGCATCGAAAAGCACTGCCTCAACGCCTTCATCCTCAAGATAGAGGCGGGCCAGGTCCGCCTCCACTCGGGTCGAATAGCGCGCCGCTTCAACGAGATCGCTCACCAGGGCACCACGTTCCCAGCAGCGAGCTCGTCCGGGCGCGGAGCGCGTCCGAGCATCGCATTGCGATGCGGGAAGCGGCCAAAGCGCTCGATGATGTCGTGGTGCTTCGTGGCGTAGCCCAATTGCTCCGCATCGCCCAGGCGCGTGAACAGCAGCAGCGAACGGTTCTGATCAGCAAGATTCTCGCTGTGCTGAAAGGGCATGTAGAGAAAGCCGCGCTCCTCGGGCTGCAGCTCCTTGTCGAAGCCTTCGTCGACAGCCCCTTTCGAGACCGCGAGAGCCAAATTATCGGTCGCAAACTGGTCGGCGTGGCCGCGGAACATGTTGCGCGGGAACTGGTCGAACAGGATAACTCCGGCGAGCGCCGTCAGTGGGTCGACGAGGAACGCACTGACCGGCAGCTGACGCTTTTCCGCCCAGAGCTTGAGGAAACGCTGCTTGATTCGATGATCGATCTTTGATCCGCCCTTCCACCATTCGTCATAGGTCAGGCCGAACCAGAATTTGAGCACATCGGCGCGCCACTCGCAGCTCATGCGAGCGCCTCAAGACGCGAGACGAACCGCTCGCGATCCGGAACGCGGATTTCGAAGTCCTCTTTCAATACCGCGCACACTTCCTCAATGCTCCCGAGCCGGCGCTTTTCGCTCGCGCCGCCTGGCACGTGGATCGAATAGTCGAAATTGCGCAACGCGTGGCGCCGCCCCGCAGGCGAACGTGCAGCAATCAGGCTGAAGGTGAAGTGCGAGGCGGGGCTTGTGGACGTCCACCAATTGCCGAGCTCGTCATCGACCGCGAATTGCCGCGTCAGGTCGAACCGATAGGTCGAGCGCCATTCGCCGTCGATCTCGATCTGCTGCTGCCATTGGCCATCGATCTCGACCAGGCGGAACCGCTCATGCGGAGTCCTTTGCGCGACCTCCGGCACCAGGTCGAGCACGCCCGTGCACACTGCGCCGCCAAAGCCGACGTCGGCGAGAACCGGCCCTTCGGGAAGATTGACGAGCAGCAGCTTGTGCGTGCGCGGCGTTACTGCGGCGTCGCTCCGCATCCACAGCACGCGCGCTGCGAGCGGGATATGATCGAAGCCGATCGAATCGAGCACATGGGAGAACAAACTGTTCTGCTCGTAGCAATATCCGCCGCGGCGTTCATGGACGAGCTTGGCGACAAGTGCCTCGGGGCAAAGCGAGACCGAAAGTCCCAGAAATGGGTTGAGGTTCTCGAACGGGATCGTCCCCGCATGCGCCGCGACAAGTGCTTCAAGCGTGCCACGGTCGGGCCGCGCCTCGCCGCAGAAACCGATCCGTTCGAAATAGGCTCGAAGGTCCCCCTCCGAAAGGCTCACGCCGCAGTGCCTCCAACGGTGAGGCCGTCGATCAGCAACGTAGGTTGGCCGACACCTGCCGGCACGCTCTGGCCGCCCTTGCCGCACACTCCAACGCCTTCATCGAGTGCCAAGTCGTTACCAATGCCCTTCACCCGAGTGAGGACCGTCGGACCGTCGCCGATCAGCGTCGCGCCCTTGATCGGCTCGGCGATCCTGCCGCTGCGGATCCGATAAGCTTCGGTGCAGGAAAAAACGAATTTGCCGCTGGTGATGTCCACTTGCCCACCGCCGAAGCTCTTTGCGTAAATGCCGTCTTTCACGCGCTCGACCAGCCCCGCAGGATCGTCGCTGCCGCCGAGCATGAAAGTATTGGTCATACGCGGCATTGGCGCGTGGGCGAAGCTTTCGCGGCGGCCGTTGCCGGTTGGCTCCATGCCCATGAGACGCGCGTTCAAGCGATCCTGCAGATAGGCTTTGAGGACTCCGTCCTCGATCAAGCAGGTACGGCGCGTCGGCGTACCCTCGTCATCAATGGTCAGCGAGCCACGGCGTCGGTCGATTGCGCCGTCGTCGACGACTGTGACACCCGGCGCTGCAACCCGCTCGCCGATACGGCCCGAAAAAGCCGAGGTCTTCTTGCGATTGAAGTCACCTTCGAGACCATGGCCCACGGCTTCATGCAGCAGCACGCCGGGCCAGCCCGGTCCGAGAACGACCGGCATTTCGCCGGCGGGCGCCGCGACCGAGTCCAGGTTCGTCAGCGCTTGGGCAAGAGCAATGTCGATTGCGCGGCCCCATTGCGCCTCCTCGAAGAGGTCGTGGTAAAGATAGCGCCCGCCGAGCCCGTGAAATCCCGTCTCTCGCCGGCCGTTCCGCTCGGCGACGATCTGCACGCCGAGTCGGACCAGAGGCCGAACGTCCGACGCGACGAAGCCATCGGCGCGGACGATGTCAATCACACTCCAGCTCCCGGCCAGACTGACGCTGACTTGGCAGACGCGCGGATCGCGAGCGCGTGCCGCAGCGTCGATCCGCTGGCATAGCGCGACCTTGTCGGCGAAGAGCACCAGGCTCAACGGATCATCAGCGCCGTACATCGATTGGTTGGTGCGCAAAGGCGGTGGCGCTGGAGTGGACGTCGCCGGGTCGAGCAGTTTGAGCGTTGCGGCGGCGCGCTCGATTGCAGGTTCGCTGATCTCGTTGGCGTGGGCAAAGGCGGTAGTTTCGCCCGAAACGCCGCGCAGTCCGAAGCCGGAGGAGCTGTGATAGTCGGCGGTCTTCAGACGCCCGTCATCGAAGCCGAACGCCTCGCTGGCGCTATATTGGAGGTAGAGCTCGCCGTCGTCGTGCGCAGATAGATGGCGATTGGCGAGCCGCTTCGCGCCGTCGGGGTCGAGGCTACGATAGAGGAAATGCCTTGGATCGGCGGTAATCATGCCGCCTTGCTGTCCGCCGGTCCCCCCTCAAGGACAAAGCGCCGGTCGCAATAGCCGCATTCGACGAATCCGATCCCCTCGTCGATCCTAAGGAAGACCCGCGGATGACCAAGGGCAGGCGAAATCTCGCCCGATCCGTCGCAGGCGACCTGAAGCGCGTTGACCTTGATGACCTCGGGGGGCGGCTGAGCTGGCATGGCGCTCGAGGTAGCAACGCCCTCGCCGAGGTTCAACCTCACCGGCTTGTCGCTTCGAAAGCGCGCTCCTATGCGGCGAACCGAAATGGATGAGCCCGCGATCCGTATTGAATCCCTGTCAAAGACATATGCCGGCTCGAAGGGCGCCGAACCCAAACACGCGCTCAACGAGGTCAGCTTCGACGTTCCGCGCGGGCAGATCTTCGGCCTCTTGGGCCCCAATGGCGCAGGCAAATCAACCCTGATCAACATCCTCGCCGGGCTGGTGGTGAAAACCAGCGGCAAGGTCACAATCTGGGGCTTCGATATCGACCAGCATCCGCGCAATTCGAAGCGCTCGATCGGCGTCGTTCCGCAGGAAATCATCTTCGATCCCTTTTTCACGCCCCGCGAGACTCTGGAAATCCAGGCCGGGCTCTATGGAATTCCGCATGCGCAGCGGCACAGCGACGAGCTGCTTGCAGCAATGCATCTGACCGACAAAGCGCATGCTTATTCACGCACGCTTTCCGGCGGAATGAAGCGGCGGCTGCTGGTCGCAAAAGCGATGGTCCACTCGCCGCCGATCCTGGTTCTCGATGAACCGACCGCAGGAGTTGATGTCGAGCTTCGCCGACAACTTTGGGATTATGTGCGCAAGCTCCACGCGCAGGGCGTCACAATCGTCCTCACCACCCATTATCTCGAAGAAGCCGAGGAGCTGTGCGACCGCATCGCAATCATTCACCACGGCCGGGTGATCGCCAATGAACCGACACGCGAGCTGGTCGCTAAGACCCAGGAGAAAGCAGTAGTCGTCACGTTCGATCGCGAAATCGCCGCGGTCCCGACCAACAATTGTTTCGAGAATATCGTGCTGATCGATGAGCGCACGCTCGAGATCACCTATCGCAAGGACAAGGTGAATGCCGGGCAGGTGCTCGCATCGCTGACCTCCGAAGGGCTTGGCATCGTCGACGTTTCGACCCGGGATCCGGACCTGGAGGACGTGTTCTTGAGCCTCACTTCGGCTGCGCAGGAAGCCGCGTGAACAGCGTCGCCGACGTCCTCATCGTCGGTTCCGGCGCGGCGGGTCTTACTGCGGCGCTCAACCTTGCCGAACGTCACAAGGTTGCAGTCATTGCCAAGGGTGCTCTCAGCGAAGGGGCGACGAGTTGGGCTCAAGGCGGGATCGCAGCCGTGCTCGAGGAGGGCGACAGCTTCGAAGCGCACGTCAATGACACGATGATCGCCGGTGCTGGCCTCAACGCAGCGAAGGTCGTCGAACATGTCGTCGAGTCGGCGCCGCGCGCGATCGGTCATCTGGTTGAGCTGGGGGTGCCGTTCGCAAGCGAAAATGGTGCGCTCCACCTGACCCGCGAGGGCGGCCATAGCCACCGCCGAATCGTCCATGTCGCCGACGCGACGGGCTATGCGGTTCAGCAGGCACTCGAAACGGCAGCTGCCAGGCACCCCAACATCACACTCGTGCCGGACATGGCCGCAATCGACCTAGTTACCGGCCGCCATGCCAGGCAATTCTCGACCAGTGGCTCGGTGCACGGCCTCTACGCCTATAACCGCAAGAAGAAGCGCGTCGAAACGCTGACTGCGAAAGCGACCATCCTCGCTACCGGCGGGGCCGGGCGAGCCTATCTTTATTCAACTGCGCCACGCGGTGCGACAGGCGATGGAATCGCAATGGCATGGCGGGCGGGCTGCCGGGTCTCCAACATGGAGATGATGCAGTTCCACCCAACCTGCCTCTACAATCTGGAGGTCAAGAATTTCCTGATTACCGAAGCCGTCCGCGGCGAGGGTGGACAGCTCAAGCTTCCGCTGGGCGTGAAGGGCGGCGGCGAACGTTTCATGCCCCGTTTCGACGAACGCGCCGAGCTTGCCCCCCGAGATATCGTCGCCCGCGCCATCGATCATGAGATCAAGCGGCTCGGGCTCGACTTTGTCCATCTCGATATTTCGCATCGCGACGCGGATTTCATCCGTGCGCACTTCCCCAACATCTACGACAAGCTCCTGGGCCTCGGCATCGATATCACCAGGGAACCGATTCCGGTCGTTCCGGCGCAGCATTACACCTGCGGCGGCGTGGTGGTCGACCTTGACGGCCGGACCGACGCTCGGGGGCTCTATGCCGCGGGCGAAGTGACCCAGTCCGGTCTTCACGGCGCCAACCGTCTCGCCTCGAACAGCCTGCTCGAGTGCCTGGTGTTCGGCGAAGCTGCGGCGAAGCACATCATCGCGAACTTCGCCGACCTGCCGGAGGTTCCGGAGATCCGCGCCTGGGACGAAAGCCGCGTCACCGACAGTGACGAGGAGGTGGTCATCGCCCAGACCTGGGGCGAGATTCGCCGCTTCATGTGGAACTATGTCGGGATCGTCCGAACGACCAAGCGGCTCGAGCGGGCAAAGCACCGGATCGACATGCTTCGGCAGGAGGTTCTGGACTATTACGGCCACTTCCGTGTGACACCGGATCTGATCGAACTCAGGAATCTGGTCGAGGTCGCCGACCTCGTCATTCGCTCGGCACTCGCGCGCCACGAGAGCCGTGGCCTCCATTACACGCTCGACTATCCCGCCTTGCTGCCGGAGGCCCGGGACACCATCCTAGTGCCTTAAGTCCCGGAAGTGGTCCCAAGCACAGGAGCGCTGCGGCCTGCTCCGGCGCGATTGGCCAGAGACTGTTCATATTCTGCGCGCATTTCGACCAGCGTCTCACGGGCTTCTTGCGAGCAATTGCCGGCGGCAAGCTCCCGGTCGATTGTTGTGAGCTGGGCCTCGATCAATTCATTGAATTCCTGATCGTGCATCAGCCCCATCTGGAGCGCGATTTGCCATGCCGCGCGCATCGAAATTGTGGTCGCTCCGAAAGCTGAGTTGAGCTCGATCTCCTCGAGACTCGGCACCAAGGGGTCCTCCGGTCCGCCGCCGTCCATCCTCCGCGCAATGGCCTTGCTCCAGCCGCGATCGAGCTGGGCAAGCGCCATGGCTTCGGCGCGGACCCTTCTCGTCTCGGGATCAACCAACCGTCCCTTGTCAAGCACCAGTCCGGCCTCCTCGCTCGTGTCGCAGGCGTAACCCGGCGTCTGGACAAAGGCCTTCAAGTCGCTCTCGGCTGAAGCGTCAGCGCGGGAGTAATGGAATGGCACGCTCCGACATGCCAGGGGGCGGCGCTCGTAGATGCCGCAGCTGCTCCCATTAAGAGCGCTGCAGGCGCGATGCCTGGTGTCGAGCGCAAGCGCGGAAATCATCAGATATTTCTTATGTTCAACCGCTCGGCCGCGGCGCGAAAGCTGCGCCGGATATTCGCGCGCTGCAAAAGCCGAAAGAAGCCGCTTCTTCTGGTAAAAGAGCGCAGCCGCATTTTCGCTTGCTCGATTGAGCTCGAGATAGTCGGCCAAGCCGCGCGGAAACCAATAGAGCCGAAACATGAGCCTAAAAACGAAGCTGTCGGCAAGCGCCGCCGCTTCGGACAGCTCGACTTCCGGCGGACGATTGCAGCACTTGCCGCATCGCGTGCAGGAAAACCGTCCCACTGCCGGCGTCACTCTCAACTCCCAATCGCTTTCAGGAGATTTCCAGTGCATGGCGTTTCATTGGCAAGCGCTCGAAAGTCGCCTGCAGTGCGCTTAAATTGCGGCTGACTTCCCTCCCGCCGCCACCCTGCTAAACCGCTCGTGCCCATGTCCGACGCTACCACTCCACCCGTACGCAATCATCTCTACCTGGTCGACGGGTCGAGTTACATTTTCCGCGCCTATCACCGTCTTCCCCCACTCACCAATCGGCATGGAACGCCGGCCGGCGCGGTCTATGGCTACACAACGATGCTGTGGAAGCTGGCCGATGGGCTGACCAAGGCCGATGGACCGACGCACATGGCGGTCATCCTCGATGCGTCCGAGCAAACCCATCGCAATGAAATGTACGACCAGTACAAGGCCCATCGGCCGCCGCCGCCCGAAGATCTGATCCCGCAATTTCCGCTGATCCGCGTCGCGACACGCGCCTTCTCCATCCCGTGCATCGAGGAAGCCGGGCTTGAGGCCGACGACATTATCGCCTGCTACGTGACCGCCGCCAAACGAGCCGGCTGGCGCGTGACCATCGTCAGCTCCGACAAGGATCTGATGCAGCTGATCGACGAGGATGCCGGGATCGACATGCTCGATACGATGAACGATCGTCGGATCGGCCGAACCGAGGTGTTTGAGAAGTTCGGAGTCCCACCGGAAAAGGTCGGCGACGTGCTCGCACTGATGGGCGACAGCGTCGACAATGTTCCCGGGGTGCCCGGAATTGGCCCCAAGACCGCTTCACAGCTGATCCAGCAGTTTGGCGATCTCGATACTGTGCTTGCGTCGGTCGACCAGATCAGCAAACCAAAGCTCAAGCAGTCGCTGATCGAGCATGCCGGCAATGCGCGCTTGTCGCGCGAACTCGTCCGGCTGGTTTGCGATTCCAAGCTGCCCGAGCCGCTCGATGCACTCGCGCTCAAGGGCATTCCGCCCGAACCACTGAGGGAATTTCTTGAAGACCAGGGATTCAAGTCGCTCCTCAATCGCCTGAACGGCGGCGGTCCGGCGCAGGGCCGAAGCAGCAGCGGTGGCGGGATCAATGGCGTCATGGCGGCACTTGAGTCGAAGCGGCCGTCCGGCCCTGCCCCGGCCGAGCAGATCGAAGTGAACCGGTCCGGCTACGAGACCATAACCGAAGAGGCCGCGCTCGATCGCTGGATCGCTGAAGCGAAGGCGCAGGGCTATGTTGCGCTCGATACCGAGACCGATTGCATTGACTGCATTATCGCCAGGCTCGCTGGCATCAGCCTTTCGACCGCCCCCAACAGAGCCTGCTACATTCCGGTCGGGCACAGCGGCGCAGACCTTTACTCGGACGCCCCCAATCAGCTTTCTCAGGAGCTGGTCCTCAAAAAGCTGAAGCCGCTGCTCGAAGACCCGGCGATCCTCAAGATCGGGCACAATTTCAAATATGATTGGGTGATGTTCCACAAGGTCGGCATCGACGTCGCTCCAGTGGACGATACCATGGTCATCAGCTTCGATCTGGATGCCGGCCGGAGCTTCGGCCACGGTCTCGAAGAGCTCGCCAAGCTGCATTTCGACCATGAATGCATCCCCTTCAAGCAGCTGTGCGGGACCGGCGCGAAGCAGATCACCTTTGACAAGGTGCCGCTTGGACCAGCGACCGAATATGCGGGCGAGGATGCGGACATTTGCCTGAGGCTGTGGCTGCGATTGAAGCCGCGGCTGGCGCGGGAGAATGTCACGCGCGTCTATGAGCGCGTCGACAAGCCGCTGGTCGGCGTCATCGGGCGGATGGAGCGACGCGGGATCAAGGTCGACCGTGACTATCTTGCACGGCTCTCGGCTGAATTCTCGCGAGACATCCAGGCGCTCGAGGAGAAGATTTACGAAGCGGCGTGCGGCCCCTTCACCATTGGATCTCCGCAGCAGCTTGGCGAAGTGCTCTATAGCCGTCTCGGGCTCAAGGGAGGCCGCAAGGGTAAGAGCGGCCAATATTCGACCGACGTCAACGAGCTCGAGCGCCTCGCTGCCGAGGGCGTCGACTGCGCTCGATTGGTGCTCGACTGGCGTCAGCTGACGAAGCTCCGCTCGACCTATACCGATGCGCTGCAGGCGGTGATCAATCCCGAGACCATGCGGGTCCACACCAGCTTCAGCCTGACCGGTGCGCAGACCGGGCGCCTCTCGTCCAATGATCCCAATCTGCAGAACATCCCGATCCGCACCGAGGTTGGACGGAAGATCCGCGACGCTTTCGTCGCTGAACCCGGCCATGTGCTGCTGTCGGCCGATTATAGCCAGATCGAGCTGAGGCTCGCCGCGCATATGGCGGACGTGCCACAGCTCAAGGAGGCATTCCGCGCCGGCGCCGACATTCACAATATCACCGCCGAAGAGCTGTTTGGTACCGTCGACCGCGACACGCGTGGCAAGGCCAAGACGGTCAACTTCGCGATCCTTTACGGCATCTCCTCCTGGGGCCTTGCCGGGCGCTTGGGAGTCTCCAAGGACGAGGGCAAGGCGATCATCGACCGCTATTTCGAGCGGTTCCCGGGGATCCGCTCCTACATCCATGGGACTTTGGCCTTCGCGCGCGAGCATGGATTTACCAGGACATTGTTCGGGCGGAAGACGCATTTCGAGCCGAATATCCGCTCGCCCAACCCGTCGATCCGCGGCGGCGCGGAGCGGGCCGCGATCAATGCCCCGATCCAGGGCACAAGCGCTGATCTGATCAAGCGGGCAATGGCACGAATGGACGGAGCGTTGGCCGAAGCGGGACTTGCTGACGTGAAGATGCTGCTTCAGGTCCATGACGAGCTGGTGTTTGAGGTTCCGGACGGCCGGCAGGAGCAGGCAGCCGAGGTGATCAAGCGAATCATGACCACTGCTGCCGAGCCGGCGCTGCAGCTCGACGTGCCGCTGGACGTCGAGGTCGGCTGGGGTCCTAATTGGGGCGAAGCGCATTGAACGAGGCCGAAAGCCCGAGGATTCTCGTCGAAACCGCCGATACGGGAACTCCCGATGCCGACATGGCGACGCTCGCAAGGGGCGGCCGGCTCAATGTCTTCGGCTTCGTGCTGCGACTCGCCGGGATGGTACCCTTTCTGTTCATCGGCGGGCGCATCTACGGGCCAGCAGCGCTCGGCCGCTTCGCTTATGCCGTGCTGGTCGTCGAGTTCGCAGCTCAAGTCGCCGCACTGGGATTGCGCCGAGCGCTGGCGCAGCAGCTGACCGACGCGAAAAAGCCTCAGCCCTGCATCGTCGCCGACGCGCTGCTCGTCGCTGTACTCGGATCGGCGATCGGGATGACAATCCTGATCTTCTTTCCCAAGGCAATGTATCCAACGACGCCGGTTGGCGGCCTCGACCGCCTGCTCGCGATCACGGTACTGGCGATCGCATGGACCGATATCGCGCTTGCGGCGCTGGCATATCACAACGATGTCGGGGCGACGGTCCGCGCGCGCTCGATCGTCCAGCCATGGACGATCACCATTGCCGCATTCGCCCTGTCGTTCGTGCCCGTCATGGTGCGGCGCGGCGACGGGCTGATTATCGCCTACATGCTGTCGATGGTCGCGGCGCTGATCGCGGCGCTGATCCCGCTTTTCCGCTGTTACGGAATACCGCGTGACTGGAAGCCGGACCTCGGCACCTCCTGGAGCACGGCCGTACGCAACGTGCCGGTGGCAGCAGCGGACGTGGTCGAGTGGGCATCGCGCCGCATCGACCTCGCGGTGCTCGGCGCATTCCTTCCGGCGAGCTCTGTCGGCATCTATTACGCGGCCCAGCAGGTCGCGACTCTGCCGGCTAAGCTGAAAACCAGCTTCGAGCCCGTGCTCGGCCCGGCGATCACGCGCAAGATCGCCGCCGGCGATCGGCAGGGGATCGCGAAGCAGGTCCGACAGGTCACCTACTGGATCATCGCCGCGCAGTTGGGAATTGCATTGGCGCTCGGAATTCCTGGGCGCGCGGTAATGGGATTGGTCGGATCGGGCTTCACCGGCGGCACTGCAATGCTTGGCTTCCTCTTGGCCGCGGAAGTCATTGCCGCAATGGCCGTCGTCAGCGAATCAGCGTTGATCTACGTCGCGCGCACGCAAAACATGATCATCAGCCTCATCATGCTTGCGCTCGAAGCCGGCTTGGCCGCCGGCCTCATCCTCATCATGAGGAGCGAAAACCTTCCGCAGACCTTCCAGGCCACCGGACCTGCGATCGGCCTTTGTGTAGCGCTCGGCTTTGCTTCGATCACCAAGTCCTGGTTGCTTTCGAAGAAGCTTGGCGCGCCGGTCTCAGGATGGCGTTGGGATCTTGTGTGGGCCACTTCGGTCGGAGTGATTGTCGGTGGCGGCGCGCGTCTCCTATTGCCGCAGGCGCTGCAACTGATCGTCGGCGTGCCGGCGATCTTGATCGCCTTTGGTGCGGTCCTTTGGACCAAGGGTTTCGGCCCCGAAGATCGGGAGCTGTTTCGACTGCGCAAAGACCAGGTGCGCGAGCTGCGGGAAGCTGAGGAGGCAGCCGAGGCTCAGGTCGGCGACGACATGATTTGATGGTTTCAGTGCCGGAAATGCCGCATGCCGGTGAACAGCATCGCAAGGTTCGCCTCGTCGGCGGCCGCGATGACATCCTCGTCCCGGATCGACCCGCCGGGCTGAATCACTGCAGTTGCTCCGGCCTCGACCGCCGCAATCAGTCCGTCGGCGAAGGGAAAGAAGGCATCCGAGGCGACCGCTGAGCCGACCGTCCGCGGCTCTGCCCAGCAATGCGTTTCTGCCGCTTCTCTTGCTTTCGCAGCGGCGATCCTTGCGCTGTCGCGGCGATTCATCTGTCCTGCGCCGATTCCGGCGGTGACTCCGTCCTTTGCGTAGACGATCGCGTTCGACTTTACATGTTTGGCGACGGTCCAGGCGAACAGGCAGTCGCGAATTTCTTGCTCCGTCGGCTGCCGCTTGGTCACGCATTTGAGCTGGTCGCGGGTGACCATGCCATTGTCGCGGTCCTGAACAAGCAAGCCGCCGGCGATGAGCGCCAGGCTGGTCCCGCCGCGGGTTGGGTCCGGCAATGTCCCGGTGAGCAGCAGCCGCAGATTCTTCTTGCGCGCGAAAATCGCCTTCGCATCTTCGTCTGCGTCGGGAGCGACGACCACTTCGGTGAAGATGTCGGTAATCGCCTCGGCGGTCGGAGCGTCGAGCGGGCAGTTGGTGGCGACGATTCCGCCGAACGCCGAAACGCTGTCGCAGGCGAGCGCTTCCTTCCAGGCTTCGAGCAGAGTGTCACGGGTCGCGACGCCGCATGGGTTGGCGTGCTTGACGATAACCACGGTGGGCGGCCCATCGCGAAACTCGGCGGCCAGCTCGAGCGCAGCATTGGCGTCATTGAGATTGTTGTAGCTGAGTTCCTTGCCTTGCACCTGCTCGGCTTGGGCGACGCCATGCGCGGCCGGACCCACGGGCAGGTAGAGCGCCGCTGACTGGTGCGGATTCTCGCCATAGCGCAGCGGCATCTTGAGCGTGGACGAGAAGGTCCATTTCGGCGGCCAGCGCTCGCCTTGGTCGGCAAAGGCGAACCATTGCGAGATGGTCGAATCATATTCGGCGGTAAGCGCGAAGGCCTTGGCGGCGAGCCTGCGGCGCAGCTCAATCGATGTCGAGCCGTCATTGGCGTCGAGTTCGAGCAGGAGTGCGGCATAGTCGTCAGGATCGGTGACGATCGCAACATGCGCGTGGTTCTTGGCGGCTGAACGAACCATCGACGGTCCGCCGATGTCGATATTCTCGATCACCATGTCGCGGTCGGCTCCGCTCATCACGGTGCTGAGGAAGGGATAGAGGTTCACGATCACGAGATCGATCGGTGCGATGTCGTGCTCGGCCATCGCCGCCGCATGCTGCGGATTGTCGCGAACGCCGAGCAGGCCGCCATGAACCTTCGGGTGAAGCGTCTTCACCCGCCCGTCCATCATCTCCGGAAAACCCGTGAGATCGCTAATGTCGCGCACCGAGGCGCCATGTTCGCGAAGCTTCGCAGCGGTTCCCCCAGTCGAGACGATCTCGACTGCGTGCCTTGCGAGACCCGCCGCAAGTTGGTCGAGACCGCTCTTGTCTGAAAGCGAGATGAGCGCCCGTCGGACGCGTACCAAACCGGTCATTGATAATCCTCTTGATTAGCTGGTGCGGCGCAAGGTCCAGCCGACATCGCCGCCCAATGCCGAAACTTCCCCGACGATGACAAGCTGGTTCGTGCGGAGTGGCTCGCCGCGGCCGTCGATCCATAGACTCTCCTCGGTCGTGAGATTCCCGCCGCGGCACCGGAAGTTCCATGGTGGGGCGCCCTTCGAGCGCAGGATTGCGCCCATTCCGTCGGCGGTGATCGTCGCCTCGACCCCGGGTGAAAGGTGGAAGCGAACTGCATAAGGCACGGATTCGCGGATCTTCTTGCGGCCCTTGGGGATCAGCTGATCGGCGCCGCGCAGCTCCTTACCGTCATTGCCGAGCATCAGGCTGCGCTTGTGAACCAGCCCGAAGGCGCGGATGTAGCCGTCGTGGCTCGCTTCGAGGCGGCTTGCGTCATTGTCCTCGCGACGATCGATGGTGACGTCCTCAACGCCCTTGCCGAGCGATCCATCGGCGTGGAGATTGGTCGAATTCGTGTCAGCGAGCACGACTGTGCTGTGTGCGGCGGTGGTACTAAGTCCCTGCACAAGCTCATTGGGAAGATCCGTGGGCACCGGACCCGGCCCGCCGCAATTGACGATCAACCGCTGCGCTCCGTCGGACAATTCAAAGGCGAGGGTCGAGGCGGCTCCATGTTCGGCAACCTTCTGGGGCGGCGGCGGAGCGGCGTCGAGGACAAGGATGGTGCCGAGCGCCGACATCCGCTGATAGCC
>DASVYN010000059.1:0-2220 GCA_036392155.1 Sphingomicrobium sp. | reverse complement strand
GCTCGGCACCGAAGATGCCATCAAGCTGCTCGACGGTGAGGTTGCGGATCGGGTTGTCCTTGTTGACGAAGGGCACCAGCGCAAACGTCCAGCCGGATACGTCGTAGCTCCCCGTCGCCATGACGATCTCGACCGGAAGCGTTCCGAACACCCGCTGATAAGTCTGCAGCTCGTCCCAGGTGGCTCGCCGACCCATGGCGGCGAGATCGGCCAATTTCGTATAGAGGCCGGCCATGCCGATGAAGGTGCTCGAGAGATTGTTTTTGAACCGGACGCCCGGCTGATATTTGCGGAACGCTGCTTCGAAATATCCCTCAAGCGGGCTGTCGGCCAGGTAATTGGAGCCCCATTGGCGGATCGTGCCGTGAAAGTGGCGGGCTGGGTGATAGTCCGGCAGGCCGCTGAGATCGAACTTCATCCTGTAGGCCGGTTTCCACCCCTTGGTCTTGAGCGCCTCGGAGCGCGCCTTTTGAAGGCCGATTGACTGTACCGGTTCGTCCTGGGCTCCGGCGATCGATCCCGTGCCTGCCAGCAGCAGCAGCGCCGCAATGGCGAATAAGGGCCTCATTTCCCAATGGGCCGAAGGGTGGCGTCGGGCAGAAGCTTGGCGAGCTGGGCCCTTGCGACGTCGGCCGTCAGCGGCGTGTAGCGCCCCTCCCGCTCGACTTCGAATTGACCTTCCTGGCTGAGGACGAAGCGCAGGAATTCCTCGACCTTGGGGTCGAGCGGTTTGCCGGGTGCCTTGTTGGCGAAGAAATAGACTTCGTTGATCAGCGGATAGGTCCGGCTGCGCACCGTCTCGAGCGTCCGTTGCACATATGGGCCGCCATCATAGGGCTGGACCGCGAGTTCGCGGACCTCGGGATCGATGGTCAGCGGCGACGCGATACAGAGCGACAGCGGATCGGCCTCGAGGGCATGCCGAACCTGGAGGCTCCACGCGTAGATCTTGCCCTGAGGGGTCGCATAATTGGCAAAGGCGCGATACCCATCGACCCACTGGTCGCTGCCGCGCAGCACCTTTTCGGAAAAGACCGTCTGGATATTGGCCCGCGGCGACTGTCCGCAAGGGTGAATTGGCTTATTCGCCCATTCGCCAGTGAGGCCGAGCTGGCCCCAGGTCCGGATATTCTCGTCCGCTCCGCGGCGATAGGGATAGTCCGAACGCCAGACGCTTCCATCATATCCGCCGAGGCGCGCTGAGCCGAACACGCCGTCGAGCTGCTTCACGCTGATCCTCGTCAGCGGGTTGGCCCTGTTGACGAGAATGATGAAGGCCGGAGACCAGCCGTAGACGTCATAAGAGCCCGTGGCGGCCGTGATCTCGGTCGGCGAATAACCGAACACCTGCTGGAAGGTGAGATAATCCATCAAGGTGGCGGGACGGCCGAAGCCGAGATCGGCGACTTTGGCGGCAAGCGCCGGGATAGCGATCCCGGCGGTCGGCACATTGTAATTGATGGTGATGCCCGGCTGGAACTTGTGAAACGCCCTGGCCCAATATCCGCCGAGCGGACCGTCCTTGAGATAATTGCTGCCCCAGATGCGAAGCGTGCCCTTAAGCTGGTGCTTGGGCGCATAATGGGGGAGGTCGCTCAGATCCCACTTCTTGGTGTAACCGCCGAGCAGCGCGTGCTGCTTTCGGTCCTTGGTAACGTTGAGCGTCCAGATGCTCTTGTTGCCGTTGGGCGGCTCGGGCGCGCTGGGCGCCGGTAGAGCGGCATGGCTCGCCGAGGACATGAGAACGGCCATGCAAATGGACGTCACCGATACGCGCTTCATCTCGATCTCCCACCCCTCATTGGCAAAACTGTCCCGTCGGGTTCCTCTTCGCGGTACCGGCGCCCCTTGCCGCCGCGCGTCAATCGAGCTTCTTGCGCTGTTCTTCGAGGGAGCTCCGGTCCAGCGGGTAATAATAATTGACCTTGGCGATGATCTCCTGGCCTTCCCGGCTGAGAACGAAGCGCATGAACTGCTGAACGAGCGGATCAAGCGGCCGGCCCGGCGCCTTGTTCACGTAGAAATAGGCGTCACGGATCAGCGGATAGCTGCGATTGGCGACATTTTCCGGTGTGAGCGGGATATAGGGACCGCCCTTGTGCCATGAGACTTTGAGGACCTTGAGGTCCGGATAGTCCTTGACGTGCATGATGCCGGCAATGCCGATCGCGTAAGGATTCTTGGAAATGATTTCGAGCGGCCGCTCGGACGCGACGGCCT
>DASVYN010000058.1:0-3647 GCA_036392155.1 Sphingomicrobium sp. | reverse complement strand
ATGCGCATATCAGCCGCATCGACCTCGTCGGCCGCGATGCGATCGTGCTTCGCGAGGGACAGCAAGTGACGGAGTTCCGCGAAGGTCTCCTGCCCTGGGCGCTGCAGCATCCGGTCGCGCTCGTGTTCGATGAATATGATGCGGGGCGGCCGGACGTAATGTTCGTGATTCAGCGCGTGCTCGAGGCCGAGGGCAAGCTCACCTTGCTCGATCAGAACCGCGTAATCCGTCCGAATCCGTGGTTTCGCCTGTTCGCAACCACCAACACGGTCGGCCTGGGCGACACCACCGGCCTCTATCATGGCACCCAGGCCATCAACCAGGGACAGATGGACCGCTGGAACATCGTCACCACGCTCAACTATCTGCCGGCGGCGGTCGAAGCGCAGATCGTACTCGCCAAGACCGGCGAATATGACGAGCCCGGCGGCAAGGAGGTTGTCGACAAGATGATCAAGGTCGCCGACCTCAGCCGACAGGGCTTCATCAATGGCGACATCTCGACGGTGATGAGCCCGCGCACGGTGATCAGCTGGGCGCAGAATGCCCACATCTTCGGCCATGTCGGCTACGCTTTCCGGGTCAGCTTTCTGAACAAGTGCGATGAATCCGAGCGGGCATTGATCGCCGAATATTATCAGCGCGTGTTTGGCGAGGACCTGCCGGAGAGCGTGGCCGCGAAGGCCGGCTGAGGCGTGGCCGAGCGGATCGACCTGTTCCGCCGCGCGCTGGCCGGTGCAGCGCGCGCGATCGCGAAGGATGCGGAGGTCGAGGTCGTCTTCGCCTCGGACAACGCGCCCGCCTCGGGCAAGACGGCGCGGGTGCCGTCCCCAGGCCCGGGACTCGAACCCAGGCTCGTCGCCGAGGCGCGCGGTGCCGCAGATTCGGCAGCGCTTCGGCTGCGCTATCATGATGCACGACTGCATTCCCGCATCGCTCCGATGGATGTCGATGCGCGCGCGGTGTTCGATGCACTCGAAATGGCGCGGGTCGAGGCGCTCGGCGCTCGGTCGATGGGCGGGGTGCGGGAGAATCTTGCCCAGCTCACCGAGGCGCGGGTGCGCTCCGACGCGATCGTCCGCGCCCGTACCGCGGAAGAGGTTCCGCTCTCGACCGCAATCAGCTTGATTGCCCGTCAGCGCCTGACCGGACAGGCTCCGCCACGAGCGGCCGAAGCAGGGCTCCGGCTCGTCGTCCCCTGGATCGAGGGCAAAGCGGCGGCCGAGCTCGACGCTCTGGCCCTGACCCTCGATGATCAGGCGGCGTTCGCCAAGCTGTCGCGCCGGCTGCTCGAAGATCTTGAGCTCGCCGCTGCTGAAGATCTCGGCGAAGAGGAGCCCGAACAGGCCGGCGACGATGCGCAGGGCGACGAGGGCGGCGAAGAAGATGCCGTCGAGCAGGGCGAGGAAGGAACTCCCGGCGGCGGCGATGTCGAAATGCGCGGCGAACAGGTCGAGGACCAGAATGCCCAAGGCGAATCCAGTGAGGAGATGGAAGTCGGCGAAGAGGACTCCACTGCCGGCGACGATCTTGGCCAAAGCGCCTCTGCCTCGCCCAGCCGCCGCAACTGGGACCTGACGCCCGAGAGTGATTACAAGGCCTTCACCACGCGCTTCGACGAGATTGTTGAAGCCGGCGAACTATGCGACGAGGAAGAGCTCGGGCGGCTTCGCGCCTTCCTCGACCAGCAAATGGCAGGGCTGCAAAATGTCGTCACCCGCCTTGCCAACCGGCTGCAGCGCCGGCTCATGGCGCAGCAGGCGAGGAGCTGGGACTTCGACCAGGAGGAGGACTTCTGGACGCAGCGCGGCTCGCGCGCGTGGTCGTCAATCCCCGCCATGCATTGTCGTTCAAGATCGAGCGCGAGACCGAATTTCGCGATACGGTGGTTTCGCTGCTGATCGACAATTCCGGCTCGATGCGCGGGCGTCCAATCGCAATTGCCGCGATTTGCGGCGACATTCTTGCCCGGACGCTCGAGCGCTGCGGGGTTGCGACCGAGATCCTCGGCTTCACGACCCGCGGCTGGAAGGGCGGCCAGAGCCGCGAGGCCTGGCTCTCCGCCGGCCGGCCAGCCAACCCGGGCCGCCTCAACGACCTGCGCCATATCGTCTACAAGCGCGCCGACGAGCCTTATCGCCGTGCCAAACGCCATCTCGGCCTGATGATGCGCGAGGGCCTGCTCAAGGAGAATATCGACGGGGAAGCGCTGCTCTGGGCGCATAATCGCCTAATCGCGCGTCCTGAGGAGCGCCGGATCCTGATGGTGATCTCCGACGGCGCGCCGGTCGACGATTCGACCGCGTCGGCCAACGGCGGAAGCTATTTGGAACGGCACCTGAGGCAAGTTATCGACTGGATCGAAAAGCGCTCAACTGTCGAGCTCATCGCGATCGGCATCGGCCACGACGTAACTCGCTATTACGGCCGAGCAGTGACCATCATGGACGCCGACCAGCTCGCCGGCGCGATCATCGAGCAGCTCGCCCGATTGTTCGACGGGTCCTAAGCAGTCCCGTTCGCCGGGGAAACCCTAAGGGCTCGGGCAGGCGACGGAACGAGCAGCTCGGCCGCCGGCCGTGCATAGGTCAGCCAGGATCGCCAATGCTGTTTCGCGAGCAGCGCAACTTGTCGGGCGTGGTATGGCGCGACATCGGGTCCGGGCTGGGTCGTCAGCATGGTGAAGGCTTCGCCGAGGCCCGGCGCATCGCGAACGAGGCCGGCAATCCCGAGCACGCCCCGGTCCGGCAAGCTGAACAGCCACCGGTCTTTTCGTTTCTGCTTCGGGTTGGCCGGCGTCGTGAACTCGTAGAATCCGTCGGCGAGGATCAGGCAGCGCCCGCCGGGAAATTCGCGTCCATCCGAGCGAAAATTGTATACCGGCTTGCCGCTTTGGCCTGGCCAGCTCCACCGGCGAACGATCAGATCGAAGTCTTCGCCAGGGCCAGCGCAAGCGCGGACGATCGGGCCGGGATCGGTGATTCGAATGTCACGCGGCTGGAGGTTGGGAATCCCTTCGGGGAAGCGCAGCACCATCTGTTCTTCGCGAAAGATGCGGGCGATTTCGTCGGGCGATCTGGACTGGGTGTAAAGATTGCACATCGGAGGATCGCACATAGCTTCATACGGCAGCGACCGGCGCGAAAAAAAGTTGGCCCCAGCGCAACAACGCACGCTGGGGCCCCCTCGTTACGCGACGCGAGGGAATCTGCCTGAGTCCAGGCGTGACGGGGAAAAAGGGGGAAACCCCGCCAATGCAGGTGCTTATGCCTGATTCGCGGGGAATGAAGGCTGAACGCGGAATGCAGCCCGCATTCATAAAAATCGGTGAAAACTCAGTCTCTTAGACGGCTTTGCGCAGCAGCCTGCTCGGCGAGGCCGCCGAGCGATGTGCCCCAGTCAGGCCGCTTCAGCGGCGGCCTTTTTCGCAATCTCTTTCTTGAGCTTGCGAACCTTGGGGCTGAGCTTGTCATCGCTGGTCTTCAGCAGCCAATTGTCGAGGCCGCCGACATGCTCGACCGAGCGCAGGCCGTGCGTCGAGACGCGCAGGCGGATGCTCTTGCCGAGCGAATCCGAGATCAGCGTCACGTTCTGCAGGTTCGGCAGAAAGGTGCGCTTGGTCTTGTTGTTGGCGTGGGAAACATTGT
>DASVYN010000057.1:0-3470 GCA_036392155.1 Sphingomicrobium sp. | reverse complement strand
AGCCGGGCCTCGTCGCTCATCTTCGACGGGTCCCAGGGCGGATCCCACACGAGGTTGACGATCGCGTCGCGTATGCCCGGCACCGACAGGACTCGCAGTTCCACCTCATTGGGCAGCGACTCGGCAACCGGGCAATGGGGCGTCGTCAAGGTCATGGTGATCGTCGCATCGCCATCTTCGCTGATGTCGACGTCGTAGATGAGGCCGAGCTCATAGATATCGACCGGGATTTCGGGGTCGTAGACGGATTTCAGCACCTCGACGACCGACGCCTGGAGGTCGCTTCCGGCTCCGCCCTTCGGCTGATCCGGCATCGCGCCCGAGAGAAAGCCCTCGAGATAATCGCGCTTGCGCTCGAACTCAGGCGCGACGCGAGCGCGAGGCGGTGACGTTGCTGCCTCCACTTCCTCAGTCTCGATCTTCCGTTCTTCGTTCATACGTCGAAGATCCGCTTCACCTGCTTTATCCCGCGCACCAGGGCTTCGATGTCCGAACTGTCGCTGTGCGCCGCAAAGCTCGCACGCGCGGTCGCGGGCACCCCGAGCCAGTCCATCAGCGGCTGCGCGCAATGGTGCCCGGCGCGGACCGCGACGCCCGCATCG
The DNA here is from genome assembly GCA_036392155.1 of Sphingomicrobium sp. Taxonomy (GTDB): domain Bacteria; phylum Pseudomonadota; class Alphaproteobacteria; order Sphingomonadales; family Sphingomonadaceae; genus Sphingomicrobium. Next base: position 2,868 of record DASVYN010000057.1, on the reverse strand, counting down.
TCCAATATGGTGGCCGTGTCGTGCGCGTGCACCCCGTCGACATTGAAGCTGACGATGCCGGCGCTGTCTTCCGGACCGTAGACCTCGACGCCAGGGAGCGCTGACAGCGCCGCCCGTGCCTCGGCGACTAGTGCCGATTCGTGCGCGTGAATCGCGTCGAGGCTCAGTCTGTTGACCCACTTGACCGCCGCATGGAGGCCAACCGCGCCGACGATGTGCGGCGTTCCGGCTTCGAACCGCGCCGGGGGATCGAGGAAGCTGGTCTTCTCGAACGTAACACGATCGATCATCGCGCCGCCGCCCTGCCACGGCGGCAGCGCCTGCAGCAGCTCGGCACGGCCCCACAGACAGCCGATCCCGGTCGGGCCGTAAAGCTTATGCGCCGAGAATGCGTAGAAGTCGGCGTCGATTGCTGCGACTTCGACCGGCAGTCGCGGCACCGCCTGACAGCCATCGAGCAGCAACAATGCGCCTTTCGAATGGGCGATTTTCGCAGCACGCTTCGCATCGAGGATGGAGCCAAGCACGTTCGACACGTGAGCAAGGGCGACGATGCGATGCTCTTCGGTGAGCATCCGCTCGGCCGTGTCCAGATCGATCCGACCATCCGCCGTCAAGGGAAGTGCGTCCACTTCAAATCCGGCGAGCTGCCAGGGAACGATGTTGCTGTGATGCTCGAGCATCGAGACAAGAACGCGGCCCCGGCCGTCCTTGGGCAGCGTGCGCGCGACGAGGTTGATCGCTTCGGTCGCGCCGCGCGTGAAGATCAGCTCATTGGGCTTGCCGCCGATGAGGTCGGCTGCCGCGCCGCGCGCGGCCTCGTAGCTTGCGGTCATGCTCGCCGAGCGCTCGTACACGCCTCGGTGTACAGTCGCATAATCGCGTGAATAGGCCTGGATGATCGCCTCAATTACAGCTTGGGGCTTTTGTGCGGTCGCAGCGCTGTCGAGATAATGCCAGTTCTCAATCGCCGGGAATTGGTCGCGGACCGACAGCGTCGAATTGGCGATCAGCTGAGCTTCCTTGTTCATACGACCCTCTGCAGCGCTTCGCGCGCAGCGGCTGAGATTGCGTCCGGGGCTTTCGCACTGTCCCACAATCCCATGACAAACCCTTCAAGCAACAGCGCTCGGGCGGACGCAGGATCGAGGCCGCGGCTCTCGGCGTAGAAAAGCTGCATCGGATCGAGCTCGCCGATTGATGCGCCGTGGGCGCATTTCACGTCGTCGGCGAAAATCTCGAGCTCGGGCTTGCAGTTGGCGGTCGCACCGCGATCGAGGAGCATCGCCTTCACCGACTGCTCGGCGTCGGTCGCTTGAGCGCCGCGCGCGACTTCGATTTTGCCGAGGTAGGAACCGGTCGCCTTGCCGTTCAGCACCGAGCGAACCACTTGGCGCGAACGCGCGCCGACGCCGATATGCTTGACGTTGGTGACGATCTCGGTGGTCGAAAGGCCGCTGCCGATATTGGCCCCGAACAGCTCAAACTCGGCGCCCTGTTCGAGGCTGACCTCAAGCTCGATACGGCCGTAAACCGACGCGGTGTTGAGCGCGAAGATGCGCGCTTTCGAGCGCGACCCAAGGGCGAGTTGGACGCGGCGCAGCTGGACGTCGCTCGCGACCGGAAGCCAGATCTCTTCGAACTCTTCCCCGGCGCCCACGGTCAGCGTGACCGGCTCGGCGAACTGCTCCCATACGGGTCGCAGCGAATCGAGATCGGCGTAGCGCCACTCCTCCTGGCGGTTGGTGGGAAAGGGGGCGGTCATCAGACGGCAGCCTCCGCATAGCCTTCGCGTTCGAGCTCGCGTGCAAGCTCGGCGCCACCCGAGCGGACGATCCTGCCTCGCGTGAGGACATGGACCTGGTCTGGCTCCACATAGTCGAGCAGGCGCTGATAATGGGTGATCAGCAGCACCCCCTTGTTGCTCGCGCGCATGATCCGGTTGATGCCGGCGCCCACGGCTTTGAGCGCGTCGATGTCGAGGCCGCTGTCGGTCTCGTCGAGGACTGCGAATTTCGGGTTGACGATACCCATCTGAACCATCTCGGCCCGTTTCTTCTCACCGCCCGAAAAGCCGACATTGACCGGCCGTTTCAGCATTTCCGGGTCCATTCCGAGCAGCGCTGCCTGTTCGCGCGCAATTTTGATGAACTCGCCCGCCGACAGTTCGGCTTGGCCGCGCGCGCGCCGCTGCGAATTCAGACTCTCGCGCAGGAATTGCAGGTAGGAGATTCCGGGGATCTCGACCGGATATTGGAAGCCGAGGAACAGGCCCGCCGCAGCGCGCTCGTGCGGCTCAAGGGCAAGCAGGTCCTGGCCATCGAAGCTGACGCTTCCGCCGGTCACTTCATAGCCGGGGCGACCCGACAGCACATAAGCGAGCGTCGATTTGCCCGAGCCGTTCGGGCCCATTATCGCGTGCACTTCGCCCGCGGGGACGCTGAGCGTGACGCCGTTGAGGATCGGCTGGCCGGCGACGGTCGCGTGGAGGTTGGAAATCTCGAGCATCACTTGTCGAACTTGCCGCCCTTTCCCGCGGGGCAATTGTTGAGGAAGTAGCGGCGCATCGAATCCATTGCATCCTCGCGGATGCCTTCGAGCATGCGCTTGTCGTTGAGCGCCTTCTGCCGATCGTCGAGCCCAGCCTGCTGCAGGTCGAGCTGCTTTTCCTGCTGCCTCTGTTCGGCCGGCTTGGGCGGTGTCGCCGACTCACGCAGGGCCCGCCGCTGATCGGCAAGCGCGAGCCGATCGTTCACGATTCCCTCCTGCTAGCGATAGGCGTCGAGCAGATATTGGCTGCGCCGCGCGGCCTCGGACGCGAAGACGGGATTTGCCGCGGTCCGGTCACACCGCGCCACCGCCTAGTCG
>DASVYN010000056.1:0-21202 GCA_036392155.1 Sphingomicrobium sp. | reverse complement strand
CTGATGGGCTCTCGATCGCAGCGCGCGGTTCGTCACCGATCGACAGCGCGCCGCTCACTTGCACGGTACCGGACCGCTCGTACGAGGCGGAAGTTGCGATCGACCTCGAGGATGGCGCCGAAGGTGGTCTGTTGCTCTTCTACAGCCACAAGGCCTATGTCGGCGTCGGTTTCACCGGAACCGAGGTCAGGACGTTCGAGTTCTCCGATGACCAGCCGTGGATGCGCCCGGCCTTTATCGCGAAGAGCTTGCGCGTCCGGGTCACCAACGACGAGAATGTCGTCTCCTTCCATTATTCGCCGGACGACGGGCGCAGCTGGGTCCTCCACCCGCTGCGGATGGAGGTCTCGGGCTACCATCATAATGTGTTCGGGGGCTTCCTCAGCCTCAAAATAGGCATTTACGCTGCGGGGAAAGGCCAAGTTCGGCTTCGGGAGTTTCGCTACCGTGCAAGCGATACCGCCTGATCCCGGCTCAGCTGGACGCAACGGGCCGCGGGTGGCACATGGATCAGATGGCGACCCAGGTTCGCAGCATCACGCCCGAAAAAGATCCGCTCGACGATATGAGCCTGCCCGGCTGGCTTTATTTCGACCCTGAATTCTTCGAGGCCGAGAAGGCAGCGTTCCTTCGCGCCGCGCCGCAGGTAGTGTGCCACGAAAGCGAGATCGCGGCGCCGGGCGAGTGGCGCACGCTCGAATATCTCGGCGAGAGCGTAATCGTGATCCGCGGCGATGATGGGGAAGTGCGGGCCTTCTCGAACGTCTGCCGACATCGCGGCTCGCGGCTGGTCGACGGCAGCGGTGGCTGCGCCAAGGTGCTGACCTGCCCCTATCATGCGTGGAGCTATGCGCGCGACGGTCGACTGGTCGGGGTTCCGCACCGCAATGAATATCCGGACCTTGAGGCGCACCAGCTGGGCCTGGTGCCGATTGCGTTGGAGAATTGGCACGGCTTCCTCTTCGTCACGCTCGAGCCGGGCGCCCCTTCGGTGGCGGAAATGATGGCGCCTTATTCAGGCGAGGTCGCGCTCTATCGTCTCGATGAACTGCGGGTGATGGGCCGGGTGACGCTTCGGCCGCGGGCGCTCAACTGGAAGACGATCGCCGACAATTATTCCGACCACCTCCACATAGCTGTCGGTCACCCGGGGCTGACGCGGATCTTCGGCCGCAACTATCGGATCGAAGCGCAGGAGCATGTCGACCGGATGGAAGGCGATCTGGTTCAACAGGAATCGGCGAACCCTTCGGAGCGCGCCTACCAGCGCCTGCTTCCGAATGTCTTGCACCTGCCCGAAAGCCACCAGCGCAAGTGGCTCTATTACAAGCTGTTTCCAAATGTCGCCTTCGACATCTATCCCGACCAGATCGACTTCATGCAATTCCTGCCGGTGAGTGCGACCGGGACGGTGATCCGCGAGATCAGCTATGCGATCCCCGACGATCGGCGCGCAATGAACGCCGCGCGCCACCTCAACTGGCGCATCAACCGCCGAGTCAACGCCGAAGACACGGAGCTGATCACCAGAGTGCAGCTCGGAATGCAGTCGCCGACCTACAAAGCGGGGCCATTGGGGACGAGCGAAGTGTGCCTGAGGAGCTTTGCGCGAAAGCTCAGGCGGATGATCCCCGAGGCGCGGCTGGATTCGCCGCCGCCGCCCGGCTGGAGCCGTTTAGCCAGCGCGAGATAGCGCGGACGGGAATGCCGGCGATCGCCAACGCGAAGCCCCACAATGTCGCTTTCCAACCCGCGCCGATGAACATCGCAGCCGAGTAGAGGAGGGCAATGACGGCGACGATCGGCCAGCCGCCCGTCACCCGCAGCTTCAGCGCGGCCCCGGCGCAGGCGGTGTAGAGGACCAATGCCGCGACCGTCGAGACAAGCGTGATGAAAACATACAGCCTGACGAAGTCCTTCGACGAACTCGCCAGCACCAGCAGTGCCGCAATGCCAGCGCAGATTAGGACTGCGCCGGCGGGCGCGCCGACCGAATTGGTCCTGCGGAAGATGCGTGGCAGGTCTCCCGCGATGGCGAGCGTCCTGCTGATCTCGGCGGCAAACAGGAGCAGGGCGTTGGCGGTGCCGAAGGCGCTGACGGCGGCGATGATCGCGACCAATGCGCCCGCAACTGGCCCGAGGATAGGCGCGATGGCGTCGGCGAACGGCGCACCGCTCTTGGCGGCAAGGGCGCTGGGCAGCAGCATTAGCGCAGCGACCGTCGAGAGTAGATAGATGATCGCTGTGAACCCGGTTCCGGCGATTGTCGCCATCGGTACCGTCGAGGTGGAATCTCGTGTCACGTTGGCGGTCACCGCGGCGGCCTCGAAACCGGTCAGTGAAAAAAGCATCAAAGCGCCCGCAATGGTGATCGGTGCGATGCCGAGCGGTGTCGGTTCGAGCCGCTCCAACGGTTGACCGGAACCGAGGCGAACGATGACCAAGACGACGACGGCGAGCAGCGGCACAATCTTGATCAACGTCGCGATCACCTGGACAATGCCGGCCGAGCGCGCGCCGCCGAGATTGACGACGGTCAGGACAAGGATCGATCCGAGCGCAACCGCGATGAGGCCCGGACCCGCGCCGACTGCCGGAAAGACATGACCCAGCGCTCCGGCCACGGCCACCGCTACGCCGGCAACGCCGGTTATTTGGGAGATTACGTAGCTCCACAGAGTCACAAACGCCGCTGTCTCGCCGAACGCCTGCGTAACATAGACGAAAGGACCGCCCGGCATGGATGCCGCCAGCCTCGCGAGCGCGAATGCAAGGCACATTGTGCCGAAGCCGGCCAGCACGAAGGCGATCACGAGATTGTAGCCGTAAGGCGCGAGCGTCGTCGGAAGCAGATAAATGCCCGAGCCGATCATCGTCCCGACGACCATCGCCGCGCTCATCCACCTGCCGAGCATCCGCGAGGCCGGTTCGGGATGCGTATCGACGGCTATGGCTTCGTCGGACATCGGCAGGGCTTCGCATCGGCGGGTGGACTTGGCAATCCGCACGTCCACGCCTAACCGCGCGGCGACCAATGGGGGATCGATGCGGGCATTCATTTTTCCGGGGCAGGGCAGCCAGACAGTCGGCATGGGAGCAGCGCTTGCCGAGGCGAGCCGAGCCGCCCGGGATGTTTTCGACGAGGTCGATGAAGCGCTCGGCCAGAACTTGTTCCGACTGATGCGCGAAGGACCGGACGAGGAGCTGAAGCTCACCGAAAATGCGCAACCGGCCATCATGGCGCATTCGGTTGCGGTGTTGCGCACCTTGGGTGTCGCGCTGAGCGACATCGCGAACTCGGTCGCCGGTCACAGCCTGGGTGAATATTCGGCCCTGTGCGCGGCGGGTTCGTTCGATCTCGCGACTACGGCGAAGCTGCTGAAGCTTCGAGGGCAGGCGATGCAGCAGGCGGTGCCGGTCGGGGTGGGAGCAATGGCGGCGCTGCTGGGCGCCGATCTGAAGCTTGCGCAAAAGATCGCTGAGGCTGCCGCGGAGGGCGAGATTTGCACCGTCGCCAATGACAATGATCCCTCGCAGGTCGTGATCTCCGGCCATAAGGGGGCGATCGACCGGGCTATTGCAATCGCCAGGGATATGGGCGCCAAGCGCGCCGTCGCCTTGCCGGTGTCCGCGCCTTTCCACTGCCCGCTGATGCAGCCCGCAGCCCGAGCGATGCGCGATGCTTTGAGCAATGTCGTGGTCGAAGAACCCGCAGTGCCCCTGTACACCAACGTGACCGCAGAAGCGCAAACCGATCCCGACACGATCCGTAGCCAGTTGGTCGAGCAGGTCACCGGCATGGTTCGCTGGCGCGAAAGCGTCGCAAACCTGTTCGATTCCGGTGTCCACGAATTCGTCGAGATCGGCGGCAAGGTGCTGGGGCCCATGGTCAAGCGCATTGCACCCGACGCGAAGATCGCGAGCGTGGTGACGATCGAGGACATTGAGTTGCTCGCCAGGGAGATTACGTAAGTGTTTGATTTGAGCGGAATGACCGCGCTGGTAACCGGCGCTTCGGGCGGGCTGGGAAGCGCGATAGCGAAGGCGCTTGCGGGGCAGGGGGCGCGGCTTGCGGTTTCCGGCAGCAACATCGAGAAACTGGAGCGCTTCCGTGGCGCGCTCGGCGGCGATCATATCGCTATCGGCTGCAATCTCGCCGACGGCGCGGCGGTCGATCGATTGGTTCCAGCGGCGGTTGAGGCGCTTGGCGGAAAGCTCGACATTCTCGTCAACAATGCCGGAGTCACGCGCGACAACCTCCTCATGCGGATGAAGGACGAGGAGTTCGAGGAGGTGATCCGAATCAACCTCGAAGCTGCGTTCCGGCTGATGCGCGCGGCTGCCAAGCCGATGATGAAGGCGCGCTTTGGAAGGATCATTTCGATCACCTCGGTGGTCGGCGTCACCGGCAATCCGGGACAGGCGAACTATGTCGCGTCCAAAGCAGGGCTGATCGGAATGACCAAGTCGGTCGCTCAGGAGCTGGCGAGCCGTGGAATCACGGTCAATGCGATCGCTCCCGGCTTCATGACATCGGCAATGACCGATGCGCTCAATGAGCAGCAGCGCGCCGGCATTCTGGCTCGCATTCCGATGGGTGCGATGGGATCCGGCGATGATATCGGCGCAGCCTGCGTCTATCTTGCATCGAAGGAAGCTGCCTATGTCACGGGCCAGACAATCCACGTCAACGGCGGGATGGCGATGCCGTAATGCGGCGGCTCGCGACAGTTCACGCTTCCGTGCTTCACTCCTTGTCGTCGGTTTCGCGCCACCTATATCCCAAATGAAATCAACATTTCGGCTGCCTCCGAGAGGGGCCGATGAGGGGCTGAAAGAAAGAGGAAGATACACATGGCCAAGGTCATTGGGATCGACTTGGGCACGACCAACAGCTGCGTCGCAGTCATGGAAGGCGGCAAGCCGAAGGTCATCGAGAATTCGGAAGGCGCGCGCACCACACCTTCGACCGTTGCTTTCACCAAGGACGGCGAACGCCTGATCGGTCAGCCGGCGAAGCGCCAGGCGGTCACCAATCCAGACAATACGATTTTTGCGGTGAAGCGGCTGATTGGCCGCCGCTACGACGATCCGATCACCAAGAAGGACACGGAACTGGTGCCCTACAAGATCGTCAAGGGCGCGAACGGCGATGCCTGGGTGCAGGCAGGCGCAAAGGATTATTCGCCGTCACAGATTAGCGCCTTCATCCTCCAGAAGATGAAGGAAACCGCCGAGGCCTATCTCGGCGAGGCGGTCACCCAGGCGGTGATCACCGTTCCCGCTTATTTCAATGACGCTCAGCGCCAGGCGACCAAGGATGCCGGCCAGATCGCCGGCCTTGAGGTGCTGCGCATCATCAACGAGCCGACCGCGGCCGCGCTCGCCTACGGGCTCGAGAAGGAAGAGGGCAAGACGATCGCCGTCTACGACCTCGGCGGCGGCACCTTCGATATTTCCGTTCTCGAGATTGGGGACGGCGTATTCGAAGTGAAGTCGACCAACGGCGACACGTTCCTCGGCGGCGAGGATTTCGACGCCCGGATCGTCAACTGGCTTGCCGACAAATTCAAGGCGAAGGAGAATATCGACCTTCGCACCGATCGGCTTGCGCTTCAGCGCCTCAAGGAAGCCGCGGAGAAGGCGAAGATTGAGCTGTCGTCAGCAGCGACCACGGAAATCAACCAGCCGTTCATCACTGCCCGCATGGAAGGCGGCACCACTACGCCGCTGCACCTCGTCGAGACGATCAGCCGCGCAGACCTTGAGAAACTGGTCGACGACCTGATCGAGCGGACCATGGAGCCGTGCAAGAAGGCGCTCAAGGACGCGGGCATTGATGCCAAAGACATTGCCGATGTCGTGCTCGTCGGCGGCATGACGCGAATGCCGCGGGTACGCGAGCGGGTGAAGGAATTCTTCGGGCGCGATCCGCACACCGGCGTCAACCCGGACGAGGTCGTCGCCATGGGCGCTGCGATCCAGGCCGGCGTTCTGCAGGGCGACGTCAAGGACGTGCTGCTGCTCGACGTGACCCCGCTGTCGCTCGGAATCGAGACTCTGGGCGGCGTGTTCACTCGGATGATCGACCGCAACACGACGATCCCGACCAAGAAGAGCCAGGTATTCTCGACCGCCGAGGACAATCAGAATGCGGTGACCATCCGCGTTTTCCAGGGCGAGCGCGAGATGGCTGCGGACAATAAGCTGCTGGGCCAGTTCGACCTGGTCGGGATCCCGCCGGCACCGCGCGGCGTGCCGCAGATCGAGGTCACCTTCGACATTGACGCCAATGGCATTGTCAACGTGTCGGCCAAGGACAAGGGCACGGGCAAGGAGCAGCAGATCCGCATCCAGGCTTCGGGCGGCCTCAGCGACACCGACATCGAGAAGATGGTCAAGGAAGCTGAGCAGTTCGCCGACGAGGACAAGAAGCGGCGCTCCGCGGCCGAGGCCAAGAATAATGCCGAGAGCCTGATTCATTCGACCGAGAAGCAGCTTGCCGAGCATGGCGACAAAGTCTCGGCGGATATCAAGGCCGAGATTGAGAAGGCCATCGCCGAAGCCAAGACCGCGGTCGAGAGCGGCGATGCCGACGAGATGCAGCAGAAGACCGCTGCGCTGACGCAGGCGGCGATGAAGCTCGGCGAGGCGATGTACAAGGCGCAGCAGGCCGAAACCGAGGCCGCAGCTGGGCCGGATGCCGGGACTTCGGGCCCGGGCGCTGAGCAGGCTGCGAAGGAAGAGGTCGTCGACGCGGAATTCTCCGAGGTCGACGAGGGCGAGAACAAGGGCTGATGATCCGGCGCGATTCCTTGAAGGGGGTCGCGCCGTGTCCTGTGGGGCGTAGCGGGGAGCATTGATGGTCGAGCAGGACTATTACGAGCTGCTGGGCGTCGCTCGCGGTGCCGATGATGCGGCGATCAAGGCGGCCTACCGCAAGCTCGCCAAGGAATGCCACCCCGACCGCCACAACGGCTGCCGCGACCAGGAAGCGCGCTTCAAGGCCGTGAACGAGGCCTATGACGTCCTTAAGGACCCGCAAAAGCGGGCCGCTTACGACCGTTTTGGCAAAGCTGCGTTCCAGAACGGAGGGCCGGGCCAGGATCCGTTCGCCGAGGCCGGCTTCACTGGCTTCTCCGACATTTTCTCGACTATCTTCGGCGAGTTCATGGACCCTCGCGGTCAGCAGAATGCGGCGCGCGGGGCCGACCTGCGCTACGATCTCGATCTCAGTCTCGAGGAAGCCTTCACCGGCGCCGAGAAGACGATCACCGTCCAGGCGATGGCGACTTGCGAGCGCTGCAATGGCCGCGGCTGCACCAAGAGCGATAATTGCGCGAAGAGCTGCCAGACCTGCGGTGGCATTGGGAAAGTCCGTGCGCAGCAAGGCTTTTTCGTCGTCGAGCGAGGCTGTCCGACCTGCCGCGGTTCGGGCGAAGTGATCACCGATCCGTGCCCCAGCTGCCACGGAGAGGGGCGGGCGCTCACTCAGCGCCGGCTTTCGGTGAAGATCCCCGCCGGAGTTGACGAAGGTACTCGCATCCGCGTTGCCGGCGAAGGCGAGGCGGGGGTGCGCAGCGCGGCAAGCGGCGACCTCTACCTCTTCGTCCACATGAAGCGACATCCGATCTATGCCCGCGAGGGGACGATGCTGGTCGCCGATTGCCCGGTGAGCTTTACGACGGCAGCGCTCGGCGGTGTTATCAGTCTGCCCGGAATCGACGGCAAGCTGGTCGAGCTCAAGGTTCCGGCGGGAGTCCAGTCAGGGGAGCAGCTAAGGCACCGCGGCTCGGGGATGAGCGTGCTGAATGGTCGCGGGCGCGGCGATCTCGTCGCTCGGATTTTGGTCGAAACGCCGACGCGAATGAGCGCCAAGCAGAAGAAGTTGCTCGAAGAATTCCGCGAGACGGAAACGGGCGACGAATGTCCTGCAGTAAAGGGCTTCTTCGCCCGTGCCCGGGAAATGTTCGGCGCTTAGGCAGCTTCGCGCAGCGCCGCTGGCGGCTGTGTTGCCAAGAGGCTCGGGCGCGAAGTCATCCGGTTGAGCCACTTTTCAAGGCGCCTGCCCGAGATCAGTTCGGCACCTTCGGGGGTGTCGCATAGCAAGTCGAGTTGCGCGGCGAGCATGATGTCGGCGATGGTCACGCGCGCACCGCCGAAATAGGCCTGATCGCCGAGCAGACGATCGAGCTCGGCAAAGCATGTGCGCGCCATCGGCATTGCCTCGGCGATCGCCGCTTCGTTGGTCGGCAGGCCGAACAGCTTGGGTCCGATGATCCGATTGAAAGCGATTGGGGCAGCGGCCTTGGGAAAGAAATACCATTCGATGATGCCGATGACCTGGTTCATCCGCGCGCGTTCTTTCGCATTGCCGGGTGTCAGCGGCGGATTGGGGAAGGTCTCGTCGAGATATCGAATGATCGCCTGGCATTCGTAGAGCGCGAAACCGTCATGCTCGAACGCGGGCACACGGCCGAAGGGGTGGCGAGCGAGATGCTCCGGCTGCTTGTGCTCGCCCGGTGCAAGTGCGTGCAGCTGGTAGGGAACGTCCTTCTCCTTAAGCGCGATCTCGACGCTGCGAAGGAACGGGCTTCCTGGAATTCCATAGACGGTGATGCCGGTCATGATTCATTTCCCTTTCGTCTGGATTTTCGCTTCGTCGGCATAGAGCTGCAAAAGCGCGGGCCAGCCGCCGGGGCCGCTGATGGTCTCGCGCATCGCTTCGGCCTTCTCGCCCATCCGCTCCAGATCGCGGTGTTCGAGGTCGACGCGGGTGCCGTCACCCTCGGGCGTGAACAGCACTTCAACTTCGGTGATGAGCTCGGGATCGTAGGTGAATTCGGGCGTCAGCTGCCAGATCAGCACCACCCGCGCGGGCGGCTCCCAAACCGCGATTTTGCCGATTTCGCATTCGGTGCCATCGACGTCGAGCTCGTACCAGCGGCCGCCTGATCTGGGCTCGATGATTGGCCGGTCGAGGTCAGCCGGCCCGATCTTGTGCGTCTTGGGCCACCAGCGACCAATTCCGGTAGTGAACACGTCGAAGGCGTGGTCCTGCGGCGCGTTGACGAAGATGCTCTTGCGCACCGGCGCGGGACGGATTTGCGTACTCATTTCTTCTCCTCTTTCGATGCACGCTCGACCTCGGCGGCAAATGCGCTGAGTGCCGAATCCCAGAACTGGTCGAGCCAGGCGCGCATTGCTCCAAGGCCTCTCGGGTCGATCTGATAGATGCGCCGGGTGCCCTCCGAGCGGTCGTCCACGAGACCCGCCTCCTTCAGCACCTTCAAATGTTGCGAAACTGCCGGCCGGGTGACCGGAAGGCCGCGTGCGATCTCGCCGACGGCCCGCGGACCATGGCGCAATCGTTCGAAGACCGCGCGCCGTGTCGGATCGGTCAAGGCCGCAAAGACTCGATTCGCGTTAGCCATGGCTTACGGTTAGTCTCGACTAACCAAGGAGTCAACGGTCGCTCCGGAACGGCCTGCTGGCGCTCGGCAAAATTGCTTAGTGGTTCGCGGCTCTGTCGAGTTCGAGCCGCAGCGCGAACATCTGCGCGAACAGCTCGGCGGCAGCGTGCAGCTCGAAACTCGGCCGGCGCGGGGTCGTGTGCGCGAGCCGGAATTCGCCGGCCTTTTCGCCGCCGATCGTCACTGGAATCCGCATCGTCGAGGCGAAGCCACGCTCGGCCAGTTCCGCCCCTTGACCAGCCGATGGAGCACAGAGCAGCGCTAAAGCTGTTGCGCAGTCTTGATCATCTCGCGGAAAGACCGGAACGGCGGCGACTGTGCTGTTCGGAACCAGTGCCGGAAAGCCTTCGCTGAGGCTCGCGTTGGCTCCCGCACGAAAAGCAACGCCGGTGCGGCTGCTGGTTGCTTTGGAGTCGCCGACAAGCAATGTCACCCGATCGAATGCCGTAAGTGCGCGCATGCGCCGCGCCGCTGCTTCCAGGAGCCCGAAGCCGGTTTCACCGGCCAATCCGGCGGCCAGTCCGCCGACCGCGCTCAGAGTTTCGCCGAGCCCTTCGACCGGACTTGGGACGGCTTCGAGGATGACGCAGTCGCCTGACGTCTGGAAGGCAATGTCGAACAGTTCGGGATCGTCGGTCAGCCGCACCCGATAGGCATGAGCGACGCCGGTGCTTGCGCTCAGTCGCGAGAAGAGATTGCGAAGATCGTGGAGCGCCTGGCTGTGCACGAATTTACCGAGCGGCTCGTCAATCAATGTCACGTGCGATTCGGAGAGCAGATGGTGGATGTTCTCCGATGCCCGCAGGACGATCCAGTCGAGCGACAGCTCCAGCAGATAGCCGCAGGGCTGGATAGCTGTTTCCACCAGGCGGAACCTAGGTCAGCCGAAGACGCGGGAGAAGATCGTGTCCACCCGCTTCAGATGATAGCCGAGATCGAACAGCGCTTCGAGCTGCTCGCCGGAGAGCCGCTCTGTCACCACCTGGTCGCTCTTCAGCAGGTCGAGCAGCGAGAGCTGTCCATCCGATTCCCACACTTTCATCGCATTGCGCTGGACGAGCGCGTAGCTCTCCTCGCGACTGAGTCCCGCCTGGGTGAGCGCGAGCAGCACGCGCTGCGAATGGACGAGCCCGCCCATGCGGTCGAGATTCTGCTGCATGCGCTCGGGATAGACGACGAGCTTGTCAACGACGCTCGTTAATCGCGCCAGAGCAAAGTCGAGCGTGATGGTCGCGTCCGGGCCGATGAACCGCTCGACCGAGGAATGGGAAATATCGCGCTCGTGCCACAGCGCGACATTCTCGAGCGCGGGCGTCACATAACCCCGGACGATACGCGCAAGTCCGGTGAGGTTCTCGGTCAGCACCGGGTTGCGCTTGTGCGGCATCGCCGAACTGCCCTTCTGGCCGGGCGAGAAATATTCCTCCGCTTCGAGAACTTCGGTGCGCTGGAGATGGCGGACTTCGGTTGCGAGCCGCTCGATCGACGAGGCGATGACGCCCAAGGTCGCGAAATATGCCGCGTGCCGGTCGCGCGGGATGACCTGCGTCGAGACCGGCTCGACGTGGAGCCCGAGTTCGGCTGCGACATGCTCTTCAATCTCCGGGGGCACGTTCGCAAAAGTGCCCACCGCACCCGAAATCGCGCAGGTCGCGACGGTATCCCGCGCGGCCACGAGCCGCTCGCGATTGCGGCCGAATTCGGCATAGGCCTGCGCGAGCTTGAGCCCGAACGTCGTCGGCTCGGCGTGGATTCCGTGGCTGCGGCCAATGGTCGGGGTCAGCTTGTGCTCGAACGCGCGGCGCCTGATCACCTCGAGCAGCGCATCGATGTCGCTGATCAAAAGATCGGCCGCCTGCTTGAGCTGCACTGCAAGCGCAGTGTCGAGCACGTCGGAGCTGGTCATTCCCTGATGCAGCCAGCGCCGCTCGGGTCCGAGCTTCTCGCCCGCCCAGGTGAGAAAGGCGATCACGTCATGTTTGGTGACCGCTTCGATCGCGTCGATCGCCTCGATGTCGATTTGTCCAAGGACATCGCGGTCGTAAGCGGCGCGGATCGTGGTCGCATCCTCGGCGGGGATCATGCCGATCCTGCCCATCGCCTCGGCGGCGAACACTTCGATCTGCCACCAGATGCGGTAGCGGTTTTCGGCCGACCAAATGGCCGTCATTTGGGGGCGGGAGTAGCGGGGAACCATGGCCCGGGCGGCTAGCAGGGGCGTGGTAAGGCTGCAATCTCAACCAAGCGAGCGCCCGTTGCCGAAAGCACGATCTTGTTCAGGCTCCGTGTCGCAGGGTCCGGCCGTAAACCGCTCCGTCTAGGGAAGGAGCCAGCGCCAATTGGCGCAGGCTCCAAAGAATCAGCCGCGTTCGCCGGACTTGCGTACCGGAGGCGGCGGCGGTGGCGGAGGCGGCGGAGTGGGGCAGGCGGTGCCTGCGGGAACCACTGATCCGTCCGGGCAGCTCACGGTCGGAGGCGGCGGCGGAGGTGGCGGCGGCGGAGGTGGCGGACAGGGCTGCGTCACCGGGATCGTCGATCCGTTGGGGCAGGTTTGCGTCTTAGGCGTTGTCGCGCACGCCGAAACTGCGACCGTAGCCACGATGATAAGCGCAATCCGTCTCATTCCATTCTTCCCTTTCGCATGATTTCGGTCTGAGAACGATGCCGCAGCGGTAGTGTTCCCGTTTCCCAAGGGCAGTAGCCGGCGGAGATAAAAATCGGATCGGTGAGCCGGGTGGCAAAATATTGGACCTGGCCCATGCCGGCACGCGCTTGCGGATCAGAGCACGGCAGACCTGGCGCACGACTCGGCGAAGGCGCATGCCTTGCTCATGCCGCGTCTGGAACGGTCACGGGAAAATCGGGTTAGTACAGCCCATGGCCGATCGGTCGAGTGACGAGGGGACGTTCACGGTTCGTCGCGGACCGCGGTGGACGCGTGTCGTCGGCGCCGTGGCGGTCGTGCTGCTGGTCTCGCTCATCGCACTGATCGCGATCGTTTGGATCGAACGCCGGCCGATCGCAGTGCATTACCTCAAGGGCGAGTTCGAGCGGCGTGGCGTCACTGCGAGCTATCACCTCGACCGCGTCGGCTTGAGGGTTCAGGAGGTTCATGACCTCGTCATCGGTGATCCGCAGCGGCCGGACCTCACCGCTAAACATGCGATCATTCAGACCCGGCTCAAGTGGAACGGCAATTTCGAGGTCTACCGGATTTTCGCGCGCGGCGTCCGGCTGCGCGGACGGCTGGTCCGCGGCAGGGTGAGCTGGGGCCAGATCGACCGGTTGATGCCACCGCCGAGCAACAAGCCATTCGCGCTCCCCGAGTTCGCACTTGACGTTGACGACAGCAGCATCGCGCTGGCGACGCCGTTCGGGCCGGTCGGCGTCGCGCTGCGGGGCGTCGGCAGGCTGAGCGGCGGTTTCCGGGGGACGGTCGCGATTTCCAGTCCGAAACTGATCCCGGGCCGCTGCGCAGCCGAGCATTTGCATGCGCATCTGGCGGTCGCAGTCATTGCTCGTAGGCCCCAGGCCGAGGGCCCGCTGACCCTTGATCGATTTAGCTGCCCGCTCAGCCGGTTCGACATGAGTGCGCCGCGGTTCGATGCCAAGGCAAGCTTCAACGAATCCTTCACCAGCATCGAGGGCGGCGGGCGAATGGCGATCAACAATCTGGTCGCCGGAGCCAACGGGCTTGCCAATTTCGCCGGTGAAGTGACCTACAAGGGCTCGCTCAGCCATGTCGACGGGCAGGTCAATCTCTCGGCGCACAACTCGCGCCTCGCAACCATCGTCGCCAATCGGACCAGGCTGAAGGGCGCCTATCATCTTAGCGGCAAGGAAGGCACGTTTGACCTGGTCGCCGGCTACGCCGCCGAAGGTGCTGCGCTCGATCCGAATATGCTTGCCGGCGTGACGGGACCGCTCGCTGCAGCAGCAAAGACCCCGATAGGGCCGGTCGCAAGCAACATCGGCAATGCGATCAGCCGCACAGCACATGATTTCAGTTCCGCCGGTCAGATCAAGGTCGTGAACTACCCCGGAGGCGGCGCGGCGCGGATCACCGAGGCGAGCATCGCCGGGCCGAACGGGGCCCGCGCGCGGATGTCCGGCGGCAGCGGTGTGACCTATTATTGGCCTGCGGGCGGCCTGCGGATCGACAGTGATATCGAGATGGGCGGCGGCGGCTTGCCCCAAGGCCGCGTAAGCCTGCACCAAGCTCGCCTGGGTGTGCCGATGAGCGGGACGGCCGAGCTTGCACCTTATGCTGCAGCCAACGGTCAGCGGCTCGCGCTGGCGCCGATCCGCTTCGGCCCGGGGCCCGGCGGCTCGACCGCGCTCAGCACTGTCGCGCAGCTTGACGGGCCCTTTCCCGACGGCCGGGTGCAGGCGCTTCGGCTGCCGATCACCGGACAGATCGGTGGCAAGGGAAGTTTCGCCTTCGGTACATCATGCGCACTGGTCAGCTTCAACTCCCTGCGGATCAGCACATTACAGCTCGGCGCAACGCACCTGCCGATCTGCCCGATCGGTGGCGCGATGGTCTCGAAACAGGCAAAGGGACCGGTCCGGGCGAGCGCGCGGTTCAGCGGACCGATGCTCAACGGCAAGCTCGGAAGCTCGCCGCTCCATGTCCAGGCGTCCGGCGGGCAGATCATTGGCCAGCAATTCGGTCTCGACCGCCTGGCGATGCGGCTTGGCCAGGAGACATCTCCGATCCTGTTCGATGCAATGCGGTTGACCGGACGGTTCGCCGGAACGGGCCTCAACGGCAATTTTGGTGGTGCCAAAGCATCGATCGGAAAAGTGCCGCTGCAGCTTAGCGAGGGATCGGGCAGCTGGCAGCTGCGCAACAAGGATCTGAGCGTCGACAGCGCACTGACTGTCTCCGACCGCGATCCCAACCCGCGTTTCTATCCGTTGAAGAGCAACAATGTGCATTTCACGCTGGCCGGCGATTTCGTCCACGCGACGGGCGCGCTGCATCATCCGCAGACCGGAACGCTCGTCACCGACGTCAGCATCGAGCACCGCCTGTCGACCGGCGAAGGACACGCGCTGATTGACGTCCCTGGCCTGACTTTCGGCCCCGGGCTGCAGCCTGACGAGATCACGCGGCTCACCGAAGGCGTGATTGCGCTCGTCAAGGGCACCATCAGGGGTCAGGGTCGGATCGACTGGCGGGCCGGAGGCAAGCTTGCTTCAACCGGCGATTTCTCGACCGCGAGTCTCGACCTTGCAGCGCCGTTCGGTCCGGTCACGGGCATGAGCGGCAACATTCATTTCAGCGATCTGCTCGGCCTCGCCACGCCTCCCGGGCAAGTGATTGGCGTCAAATCGATCAATCCCGGCATTCTCGTCGAAAACGGAGTCATCCGCTACCAGCTGCTGCCGAAGCAGCTGGTGAGGATCGAGCGCGGCGAATGGCCGTTCATGGGCGGCCGGCTGATCCTCCACGAGACCGTGCTCAATTTCGGCCACCCGAGCGCCAAGCGTTTGACGTTCGAAGTCGTCGGCCTCGACGCGCATACGTTCGTCCAGACCCTCGGCTTTAAGGAGCTGGACGCAAGCGGCACCTTCGACGGCGTGCTGCCGATGATCTTCGATGAGAGCGGCGGCCGAATCGTTGGCGGGCGCCTCGACAGCAGGCCCGGCGGCGGCGACCTCGCCTATAATGGCGTGGTCAACAAGGCTGATCTTGGAACAATGGGTAACATCGCCTTCAATGCGCTAAGGGACCTGCGCTTCAAATCGATGATCATCCGCCTGGACGGCGACCTTGCCGGCGAGTTCACGAGCCGACTGGCGATCGACGGCCTGGGGATCGGGCAGACCAACCAGACCCAGCGGATCATCCGCGATCTGCTCGCCAAGATCCCGCTGAAGCTCAATGTCACCATCTCCGGTCCGTTCCGGGCGCTGATCGCCACCGCCAAGTCGGTCAGCGATCCGCGCGAAGTGATCAAAGACGTGCTTCCGCGTCCACTCGAGGATGTGCCCGGAATCACCACCGAGATCCGCCGCATCGAAGAGAACCAGCAGCAAAGCCAGACCCCCGTCAATCAACAGGTCAATGTTGCGCCGCCACCGAAAAGGAAGTGAGAGAAACGATGACCATGAGGATCCCACGACCTGGACTGTTCGCCGCCGCGTTGCTTGCTGCGCCGCTGGGCAGCTGCATTTCGCTAAAAGCGCCCGACAAGCCGATCGAGATCAACCTCAATGTCACGATCCGCCAGGAGGTGCTGGTGCGGCTGCAGCGCGACGTCGAGCAGCTGATCAACCAGAACCCTCAGGCCTTCCCGCCGAAGAAGCCATGAGGAAGCTGATCGTCCTTTGCCTGTTTGCCGCCGTTCCGGCAGCAGCGCAGGCCCCGGCGGTCGATGCGGCGCGCGCTGCGGGTGCGGTCGGCGAGCGTTACGACGGCTATTTGGGAGTGGCGACGCAGATTTCGAGCGCAGTTCGCAGCCAGATCGCAAGCATCAATATCCAGCGCCGTTCGCTCTACAGCCGCCTGGCCGCGAGCAAGGGCGTCAGCCCGCAGGATGTCGGGATTACCGCCGGCTGCCAGCTGCTGAGCCGCGTCGGGGTCGGCGAGGCATATATGCTGGGAGATGGCCAGTGGCGGCGCCGAGCGGCCGGGCAGGGTGCCCCAGCTCCGGATTATTGCCGATAAAAATGCGCTCGGTTGACTATCCAAACGCCCCTTCATAAAGGGGCGGCGCCTTGGCGGTATTGCTTTTCCGCCATGTTCCTCGTCCCTGGCTGGTCCCCGTGAGTTTCGGCAGGGGCGACGCACAGGGGAGATGCATGGCAGAGAACAAAACCGACGAGGTTCCGAAGCTTCCACCAGACGCGCGGCTCGAATCGCTCGATGAGCGGCTCGACCGTTTGCAGCAGACGGAAGCGGAGCGGACTGCGAAACGGCAGCCTGATGCCAGTTATCAGGCGGGCCAGCTGGTCTTGAGTCAGCTCGTGGGTTGCCCTCTCGGGGGCGGAATCGTCGGCTGGCTGCTGGACCACTGGTTCGGCACGAAGCCCTGGTTGATGTTGGTGATGCTCTTCCTCGGTTTCGCGGTCGGCATCTGGAACGTCATTCGGATTTCAAACAAGGCCCAGGGCAAAGCCCCGGGTGAACGGAATTAGGGAAGAAAACGTGGCGGCCGGCGGCAAGATCGACCCGATGCACCAGTTCGTGATCGAGCCGATCTTCGGCTCGTTCGGGCACAACAATCCGTTCGTTTTCACCAACAGCGCACTGTGGACGCTGATCGTGCTCGGTACGATCTGGCTGTTCATGTTCGGCGGGATGAAGCGCGAACTGATCCCGGGCCGCTGGCAGGTCGCGGTCGAGGGACTGATCTCCTTCGTCGACGACATGGTCAATGTGAGCATCGGGCCTGAGGGAAAGAAGTTCCTGCCTTGGATATTCACGGCTTTCGTGTTCCTGCTGTTCGCGAACCTTATCGGAAACATGCCCTTCGGCGTCGTTCCCGCAGCGCATCCGTTCACGATCACTGCGCAGTTCACCTTCACTGGCGTCATGTCGCTGATCACCTTTGCAATCGTGCTGGGTGTCGGCTTCTGGAAGCACGGCCTGCATTTCTTTTCGCTGTTCGTGCCGAAGGACGCTCCGCTGGTCTTCAAGTTCGTGATTGCGCCGATCGAACTCGTGAGCTTTCTCGTCAGGCCGTTCAGCCTCGGGCTCCGGCCCTTCATCGCGATGTTCGCCGGCCACGTGCTTCTGGATGTCTTCGGCAATTTCGTCGTGCAGGCGCTCAACAGCCACAGCGCCGGCGGCATCGGCATTTGGCTGTTGTCGATGGCCTTCATCATGTTCGTGAGCATGATCGAGCTGCTGGTTGCGGCGATCCAGGCTTACGTCTTCGCAATCCTCACTTCGCTTTATATCGGCGAAGCTGTGAATCTTCACTAACCAACTGATTTCTTAAGGGAGTTCAATCATGGACGTTGCTTCTGCAAAGCTCATCGGCGCCGGTCTCGCCGCCATCGGGGTTGGCGCTGCCGCTGCCGGTGTCGGCTACGTGTTCGGCTCGTTCCTCCAAAGCGCAATTCGCAACCCCGCAGCTTCGGACGGCCAGCAGGGCCGGCTGTACATCGGCTTCGCCGCCGCCGAGCTTCTCGGCCTGATGGCGTTCGCCGTTGCAATGCTGATCCTGTTCGCCTTCTAAGCCGAACGACAGATAAGCTCCCCAGGAGCCGCCGATGCCGCAACTTTCACAACTCTCCGAAGTCTATCTGTCCCAGTTCCTGTGGCTCGCCATAGCGCTGGGCTTCATCTTCTTCGTGATCGCGCGCGGCATGGTTCCCAAGATCCAGGCTACCGTCGACGCACGCGAGAGCAAGATCGCCGGCGACCTGGAGGCGGCTCAGAAGGCTCGCACCGGCGCTGATGAAACCGAGGCCGCATGGCGTGCCCGGATGGACTCAGCACGCGCCGACGCTGCACGAATTTCGCAGGAAGCCAAGCAGGCGAGTGCCCAGGAGACCGAGAAGAAGGTCAAGGCTGCAGCGGACAAACTCAATCGCAAGATCGAGTCGGCGGAAGCAAAGATCCGCGACGCAAGTGCTGCTGCCCGCGCGGAAATCGAGGCTTTCGCCGCTGAGGCGGCGCAGGACATGGTCCGCCGGCTGACCGGTATCGCAGTCGACAGCAAGGAGGCCGCTGCGGCGGTAAGGGCGGAATTCAATGGCTGAGGCTGAACCGACATTCCTGGGGTTGAACCCCGGCGGCTGGGTCGCAGTCGCGGTGCTCATCGTGTTCGCACTGCTGATCTGGAAGAAGGTCCCGGCGGCGATCGGCCGCGCACTCGACAGCAAGATCGCGCTGATCCGCGCTCAGCTCGCCGAAGCGGAGGCGCTGCGCAAGGAAGCCGAGGCGCTGATGGTCGAATATGAAGCGAAGGCCGCTTCGGCTGACAAGGACCGCGAGGCGCTTCTGGAGCGCGCCAGACACGAAGCCGACGAAATTGTCGCCAAGGCCAAGAGCGACGCCGAATCGCTGATCGTGCGCCGCACCCGCATGGCTGAGGACAAGATTGCGGCCGAGCAGCGGGCAGCGATCGAGCAGCTCCGCGCTGCGACTGCCGACGCGGCTGCCAGGGCTGCCGCGCGGCTGATCGCGGATCGTCACGATGCTGCCACCGACGCGAAGATCGTCAATCAGGCGATCAAGGAGATCGCGGAACGATAAGGCCGGCTCGCCGGCCCTTGTCCTCGCCCGCGGGCAGTCGGCTACTGCCGGTGCTCGCCGCCGGGCTGAGCGACGCCCTCAAGCGCCTGGGCGGCGGTTTCGGGGTCTCCTTCGCGACTGAGGTCGCCAAGGCTGACGATTCCGCACAGCCTTTCCTGCGCATCGATCACCGGCAGGCGCCGGACCCGGGCTTGGCCCATCTTGCTGGCGACTTCCTCGACATCATCGTCGACGCGCGCGCAGACGATGTCGTTGGTCATCAGCTCGCGGACCTCGGTTTCCGGGCCGTTGCCCTTTGCCACTCCACGTACGGCAATATCGCGGTCGGTGATCATGCCGATCAGCCGGTCTCCTTCGATGACCGGGATCGATCCCGCATCGGCACTGAGCATGAAACCTGCAGCTTCGCGAGCGGTCTGATCGGCGCGAATCGTCGCGACGTCGCGAGTCATCACTTCGCTGACTTTCATGGGCCCTCTCCTTTCCGGTGAAACGAACCGGCAAAGTATGCGGTTGCCGGAGTTAGGGAGTGTTTTCCGTCAGGAGGTCGTAGGTCGCGACCAACTCGTCCTTTTGGTTGAAGACCTCGACCGCCCAGCGGATCTGGCCGGTTTCCTCGGACTTGATCGACTTGGCACGGACGGTGAGCTCGACGCGGATCGAATCGCCCGGATAGAGGGGAGTGAGGAAACGAAGATTCTCCAGGCCCGTATTGGCGAGCACCGGACCAGGATCGGGATCGACGAACAGTCCTGCTGCGAAGCTCAAGATCAGATAGCCGTGGGCAACGCGGCCCTCGAAGATCGGCGAAGCCTTCGCCGCTTCCTCGTCCATATGGGCGTAAAATCGGTCGCCGGTGAACTCAGCGAAATGCTCGATGTCCTGAAGCGTCACCGCACGGCTCGGCGTCTTCAACGTGTCGCCGATGTTGAGCTCGCTCATCTTCAGCCGGAACGGGTGGACCTTGATGACATGCTTGGGCGCCCCGGGGATATATTGTTCGGTGATTGCGGCGATCATCGTCGGCGAGGACTGCAGCGCCGTGCGCTGCATGTAATGCTTGACGCCCCGCACGCCCCCCATCTCCTCGCTCCCGCCGGCGCGGCCCGGGCCGCCGTGAACCAGCACCGGAAGCGGCGAACCGTGGCCGGTCGATTCGGCGGCATTGTCGCGGTTCAGGACCAGCATCCGGCCGTGATAAGCGGCGGCGCCCTGGATGAACTCGTGCGCTGCATCGGGCGATCTGGTGAATAGCGAAAGCGCGAGGCTGCCCTTGCCGCGGTTGGCGAGCGCAATCGCGTCGGCCAGACCTGCGTAGGGCATGATCGTCGAGACCGGTCCGAACGGCTCGCAGTCGTGGACGGCGGATGTTCCCCACGGATCGTCGGTTCGCAGCAGCACGGCCGGCAGGAACGATCCTCCCGGGATGGGCGGCTCGGCGTTCGGATCACCGACGACGATCCGCGCGCCGGCGGCTTCGAGTTCGCGGATCCTCGCCTTGACATCGTCGCGCTGGCTGACGCTGACCAGCGCACCCATGCGCGTGTCCTCGGCGCGCGGGTCGCCGACCTTGGTCTTGGCGAGGCGCTCGGCGAGCGCCTGCTGCACGGCGTCGAGATATTGGGCCGGTGCCATGGCGCGGCGGATCGCGGTGCACTTCTGCCCCGCCTTGACCGTCATCTCGGTGGCGACTTCCTTGATGAAGAGGTCGAATTCGGGAGTGTTCGGCGCCGCATCGGGGCCGAGCAAAGAGGCATTGAGGCTATCCTGCTCGGCAATGAAGCGTACCGACTCGCGAACGACGGTCGGGTGGGTGCGCAGTTTGAGCGCGGTCGAGGCCGAGCCGGTGAAGCTGACCACGTCCTGCCCGTCGAGGTGATCGAACAAATCGCCGACGCCGCCGACGATCAGCTGGATCGCGCCTGCGGGAAGGATATTCGCCTCGGTCATGATCCGGAAGGCGGCTTCGGCGAGATAGGCCGTCGCCGATGCGGGCTTGACGATTGCCGGAACGCCCGCGAGCAGGGTCGGGGCAAGCTTTTCCAGCATTCCCCAGACCGGAAAATTGAAGGCATTGATATGCACCGCCGCCCCTTGCAGCGGAGTGTAGATGTGCTGCCCGACGAATGTGCCCTGCTTTGACAGGCCCTCGAGCGGGCCGTCGAGAAGAACGTGCGCGTCAGGGAGTTCGCGGCGACCTTTCGACGAGAAGGAGAAGAGCGTGCCGGCGCCGCCTTCAATGTCGATCCAGCCGTCCTTGCGCGTCGCGCCGGTGAAATAGTTGAGCTCGTACAGCTCCTCCTTGCGGGCGATGATCGCCTGGCCGAGCGCTTTCAGCATCCGCGCGCGCTGGTGAAAGGTGAGCTTGCGCAGCGCCGGCCCGCCGACCTGACGGGCGTGGCGCAGCATGGCGCCGAAATCGAGCCCGGCGGAGCCGGTGGTCGCTACCGGCGCGCCGTCGATTGCGCTCGGTATTTCGACGATTTCGTCGCCTGCGACCCAGCGATCGCGCTCA
>DASVYN010000055.1:0-12801 GCA_036392155.1 Sphingomicrobium sp. | reverse complement strand
TCGCCGACCCGGCTCAGGAGAGCAACCCCGTTCCAGCTGCGCTGGCCATGCCAGATCGCCGAATAGCCAAACGCCTCGATCGCTGCGCGCGGAAATGCCTCGTCGGTGCACTTGAGCTCCTGGAGGCCCACTATCTCCGGCTGGAACTCCTCGAGCCAGCGAGCCAGCACGTTGAGGCGCGAGTTGATTCCGTTGATGTTATAGCTCGCAATCTTGAGCCGCCGCTTTCTTGTCATCGCTCGGGAGGAACCCATTTCCGATAAATGTGTTCTAGCGCCGTTGCTTCGGAACCACGAACTGTGACTCCGGGGCGGACGCGGGCATCAGTCCCCGCATCGGCTCTGTTGATGACGCGGATCAAAAGGATCGGAAGCACGGGAGCCCCGACAGGCGAGAAGCTTGCCGGGGCTCCTTTTTGAGCAGGACCAGATCGCGGCCGGGATCGACCTCGCGCATCTCCAGCACTCCAGCGCGAGATAGGTTCCCGCTTCCCGCGGGAATCTGCGGAGCGAGCAGTACTGCAGCACGATCGCCTCTGACGGTCACCGAACACTGGTCAGAGCCAACCGCCGCAAAGGCCGACCCGAGGGGTGCGAGCGAATTGTCGCCGAATTCCAAGCGAGCCTCGTCGCGCCCTGCCGTTTTGACGATTTCGAACACGGTCCTCGATTTTGGTCAGCCGGCGACTCAGGGGGCATCGGACTTCCACAGCTTGCTCCACAGGATCGTCCACCATTTCATCCACCACTTTCTTCTCAGCAATGCAATTTGAGGACTGGAACAAGTGCGCGGCTCATGTATTGTTGTTTCGTGCTTCGAAACTCGAAAGGGAATTGAAGCATGGAACCCCGGCAACTTCGGTTGCCGGGGTTTACGCGTTTTGGGCCATATGATCCTCGCGCAGGCCCGAGCCACACAGGCTCCAAGGGTGGCTCTTCTTCTCTTCTGAGCGCGCGTTCGGCGCTGAAGCCGAATCCTGACCGCTAGAGTGATTCCGGCGTGGCTTCGCTGAGGATCAGCCTCCTCGAACCCTCCGGCAGCGGATATTTGTTCCCGTTGGCGCAGTTCAACAGCAGCACGCGTTCATCGCTTCCGACCAGCCCGCGCTCCAGCGCCTGACGCCATGCCGCGAGCACCGCACCACCTTCGGGACAGAATAGAAAGCCATCCTCCCGGGCAGCATCCTCGACGGCTTCAATGATTGCATCTTCCGATACCGAAATACCGGCTCCACGGCTTTCACGGACAGCTCGCAGGATCAGGAAATCGCCGACCGCTTGGGGCACGCGAATGCCCGTGGCGATGGTCGCTGCATTGTCCCACCGCTCGGCATGGTCCTCGCCGCGCTCGAAAGCGCGAACGATCGGCGCGCAGCCCTCGGCCTGGACGGCATACATGCGCGGCCGCTTCGAACCGATGAGACCGACGGCTTCCAGCTCGTCGAACGCCTTCCACATGCCGACGAGTCCGGTGCCGCCGCCGGTCGGGTAGAAGATTGCGTCGGGCAGCTCCCAGTCGAACTGCTCAGCAAGCTCGAGGCCCATCACTTTCTTGCCCTCGAGGCGATACGGCTCTTTGAGGGTGGAGCAGTCGAACCACAGCCCGGCGGCCGCGCCCCTGCCTACCAGCGCGCCGCATTCGTCGATCTGCCCGTCCGCGACATAGACCCGCGCGCCATAAGCAGCAGTCTCGGAGACGTTGATCCTGGGAGTCTCGGCCGGGCAGATGACGATCGTTTCGATGCCGGCGCGCGCGCCATAGGCTGCGAGTGCGGCGCCGGCATTACCGTTGGTCGGCATCGCAATGCGCTCGATTCCCAATTGCTTGGCCATGGTCACGGCCATCGCCAGGCCCCTCGCCTTGAACGAGCCGGTCGGCAGCCGCCCCTCATCCTTTACCAGCAAGCTTGAGGCACCTTCGCGCGCTGCAATATTGGGCAGCGGCACTATCGGCGTCTCGACTTCGCCGATGCTCACCGGCGGCGAATCGTTGGGCAGCAACTCACGCCACTTCCACATTCCCGGCTCGCGCGATGCGAGGCTCTTGCGGGTGAGCGACCGCTTCGCAGCGTCCATGTCGTAACGAACCAGCAACGGCCTGCCTGCGCGGCTGAGATTATGGACCTGCTGCGATTCGTACCGCTCACCGGTCAGCGAGCATTCCAGATGACTGACGTTCATCAGCAGCAGTCGGTATCTTCGAGGTGATTGCGTTCGATCTGAAGCGTGCAATGCTCGATATGGAAGCGATCGTGCAGCATCGAGCGGGCTGCCTGCAGCAGCGTGTCGGTCGACGCGACATGTGGTGCAACCAGATGGGCGGTGAGCGCGGTTTCGGTGGTGCTCAAGGGCCAAACATGAAGATCGTGGACCGTCTCCACTCCGCTGAGCTCTCCGAGCGCGTCCTGGACCTCGTCGATCTCGATCCCACTGGGAACACCCATCAACGACATGCCGACCGACTCGCCCATCAAGCCGATGCTGCCCCATAGAATGACCGCCGCGACGGCAAGGCTCATCACCGGGTCGACCCATTGCTCGCCGGTCCAGAGGATCAGTAGACCGGCGAACACCACCGCCGCCGATACTGCGGCGTCCGCGGCCATGTGCTGAAAGGCAGCGCGCACATTGATGTCGCGCTTGCGCCCGCGCGCAAACAGCAATGCAGTGACGACGTTGATCAAGATTGCGAGCGCAGCGACAAAGATCATCGCATGCGCGTCGCTTTGGGCTGGATTGAACAGCCGCCGGATCGCTTCGGCTGCGATCGCCCCAACCGCAATCAGCAGGAACAAGGCGTTGGCCAGCGCTGACAGGATCGATGCTTTCTTGAGGCCGTAGGTAAAGCGCGGCGAGGGTGAGCGCTTCGCCATCACCGCGCCGGCCCAGCCGACCACCAGCCCGAGCACGTCGGACAGATTGTGACCTCCGTCGGCGATCAGTGCCATCGAATTGGCGATGAAGCCGTAGACCAGCTCGACGAGCACGATTGCGCCATTGAGCGCGATGCCCACAGCAAAGGCGCGGCTGAAATCGTCACGGCCATGATGTTCATGACCATGGTGGTGATGCGTACGACCGGCGCCCATCCGCCAAGCCTAGCCGAGAGATCCGTCGGAACTCAAATGCGCTTGGTCGAACGAAGCGGTCATTTCTCTGGCCGTTCATCTTGCGACAATGTATCATCGGCTTTAGGCGCCGACGACCCACTCCCGTTAGCGAGTTCCAAAGACTGTGAAACGCATCTCTTACGCGGCGATTGCTGCTGCACTCCCATTTTCGCCGGCCCTCGCGCAGCAGGGGTCCGCTGCCGGTCCGGCCGCGACGAGCGGTGCTTCGGCGACGGGGGCGCCCGAGCAAGCCAGTGTTGCTGACGGCCAGGCAGCGCAGAAGAAACGGCCAACAGGCAATATCGTCATTACCGGTCGGCGGCTCGACATCGCCCGCGACTCAATCTCTCCGTCGCTTGGCGCCAGCCAATATACATTCAACCAGGAGGCGCTTCAGAAGCAGCCGGGCGGAACCAATCTCACGCTCAACAAGTCCCTGCTCCAGGCGCCGGGCGTGGTCCAGGACAGCTACGGCACCATTCACATTCGCAACGAGCACGCCAACATTCAGTACCGGCTGAACGGCGTCATCGTCCCCGAAAGCATCAGCGGCTTCGGCACGACCTTCGACCCGAAGATTGCAAGCTCGATCCAGCTCATCACTGGAACCTTGCCAGCGCAATATGGCTACCGCACCGCGGGCGTCATCAACTTCACGACCGAATCGGGGCTTTTGGGCAATGGCGGTGAGGCCGGAGTGTACGGCGGCACCTTCAACTGGCTCGAGCCGAGCGCGATGATCAAGGGCTCGAGCGGGAACTTCAGCTACTTTCTGTCCGGAGGCTATTTCCGCAACGACCTCGGCATCGAGAACCCGCTGCCGACCCGCAACGCGATCCATGACCGGACGACGCAATGGCGCCCGTTCGCCTATCTTTCGGACACCCTTTCCGAAGACAGCCGCATTGCGGTGTTCGGAGGAAGCTTCATCGGCCATTTCCAGATCCCGAACGTCACGGGAGTCCAAAGCGGCTTCACCGTCAATGGCGTCTCAAGTTACGACGCGGCCAAGCTCGACCAGAACCAGCGCGAGATCACGCACTATGGCGTCGCCGCCTATCAGTATGCCGGCGACAGGTTGAACTTCCAGATCGCGCCCTTCATCCGCTACTCGCAGACGAAGTTCACGCCCGACCCGAACCACGGCGACATTGTTTTCAACGGCTTCGCGGACCGGGCGCGGCTGTCGAGCCTGGCTGCAGGTGTGCAAGCCGACGGCAGCTGGCAGCTTGGCCAGGACCACACCGCCCGCTTCGGCCTCTTCTTCCAGAACGAGCATACGACTTCGGACATCATTTCGAACGTGTTGCCGATCGACGCCGAAGGGAACCAGACGAGCGATGTCCCGTTCGCGATCATCGACCACCACACCAAGACCGGACAGCTGTACGGCCTATACCTGCAGGACGAGTGGAAGCTCACCCCGAAGCTGACGCTCAATTACGGCGCACGCTACGACATCGTCCGCGCCTACACGCGTGAATCTCAGCTCAGCCCCCGCGCCAACCTGGTCTGGAACGCGACACCGCTGACCAGCCTGCATGTCGGCTATGCGCGCAACTTCACGCCGCCGCCACAGGAGCTGATCGCGCCGACCACCCTCGCACTTTACAACGGGACGACCAAGCAGCCTCGGATCGAGGTTAGCGGCCCGGTCAAGGCCGAGCGGGAGCATTACTTCGACGCGGGCGTCGAGCAGCGCTTCAACGGCGGGTTCAAGCTCGGCCTCGATGCCTATTACAAAATCAAGCGCAATCTGCTCGACGAAGGCCAGTTCGGCTCAGGGCTGATCCTGTCGCCCTTCAATTACGCCAAAGGTTATGCGTGGGGCGTGGAGCTGAGCGGCAATTACACGCATGGACCGATCGACCTTTACGCCAACCTCGCGCGTGGGGCCGAAAAGGGCAAGAACATCATCTCCAGCCAGTATTTCTTCGCCCCCGACGAGCTCGCCTATATCCATGACCATTACATTTACACCGACCACTCGCAAAAATGGACCGCGTCGGGCGGCGGCAGCTACACGATCAAGAACGGCCTCGGTACGCTCGTTCCGACGATGGATTTCATCTATGCCTCGGGTCTGAGGACAAGCGACCCGAACGGCATCGTCCCGAACGGCACCGCGCTTCCGGCCTACTGGGTGTTCAACGCGGGACTGTCTCAGAATTTCGACGGTCCAGGAGCGCTGAAAGGCGTCACTGTCCGAGCCGATGTGCTCAATCTGTTCGACAGGAGATATCAGATCCGCAGCGGGAGCGGAGTCGGCGTCGGCGCACCTCAATGGGGTCAGCGGCGCGGCTTCTTCGTCGGCGTCAGCAAGAAATTCGGGTAGCCAGGCTCCCGTCGATCTGGGCAGCCATTTCGCAGTCACTGCCGTTGCGACCCCGCCGGCCAGTCTCTAACCCTCCCCCTCCAAAGGCGATTCCAGGATCTGAAGGATTTTGCGCCGCTTGCCGGACGCGACGTTCGCCTAACGGCGCGTGGTCATAACTGACGGTTAAGGCGGCCCGACAGATTTACGCCGGCCGGGCCGCCAGGGTCGGTATTCTCGCTTGCGACGCGAAGGAAGCGAGCCTTCCCCTTGTTCCTACCTAACTAAAGTTAAGCTTTGGGGCAATGGAAACTGCCGTTCCCGGGCAAAAAAAGAGGCGGTTCGGGAAGGGGTCCGAACCGCCTCTGCCGGGCCCAGTCGAGGCGAGGCTTCGACTGGAACCCTGTTGCGCGCTTGGGGAGGGAAGCGCGCGGGGGCACTTAAAGGTCGATGCCGGCTGCAATCGCCTCCAGCTTGCGGACCCGTTCGCGCAGGTCGGCGATCTCGATCCGGCCTCCGGCGGGCGGCAGGCCGCGGTCGCCGATCGCCTGGGTCAGCTCCATCTTCTTGAGCTCGAGCCATCCGTTCCAGGCCTTGAGCGCTGCCCAGCTGGCTGCGCCCAATCCGGCGAGGATGCTCGCATCCAGCACTGCCATCGTGATAGGGTCCATCACTTCTCCTCCTGGCGGAGCGCTTCGATCTCGCGCGCCAGCTCTTCATTCTGACTGTTGATGTGGTGATCGATCGCCATCAGCCGACGGTCGGTCTCGTCGAGCTCGGTCCGCATCGCGTGGACTGTCGGCTTGCGCCCTGACACGTCTTCCATCCGGTCGAAATCGCTCATGCGCCGCTCGCCGGTCATCGACCTCTTCCTTTGAACCGCGAGATAAATGCCGATCGCTGCATAAGCGATCAGGGTGAGCTTGAAGCTGATGAAGATCGCGGCCGCGATGAAGCCGACGCGAATGAATGTCGGGTCGATCCCGACCATCGCCCCGAGCGTCGAGGCAACCCCTGCAATTTTCGCGTCCTTGCGGTCGAGCGAGTAAGGATAAGCTTTCCGCGCCATCGTCATGATCCCCTTCCCTTCGTTCAGTTCGCCCGCGCGCGAAGCTGTGCAGCGAGCGCGGCTTTCATGGCTTCAAGTTCGGCGTCGATCGCTTCGGAAGCCTTCAATTGATCGATTTCGTCCTCGAGGCTGGTGATACCCAGCGCCTCACAGCGGCCTTCGGCGAAGTCGGCACGGCGCTCCAGAATCTCGAACTTGGCGAACGCATCCCGGGTGCGACTGCCGTGCATCATCTCGCGCGCTTTGGCCCTGGTGACTGCGCTCTCGAACCGCGCAGCGATCGCATTCTGGCGGGCGCGGGCTTCGCGCAGCTTGCCCTGGAGCTTGGCGATATCGCCTTCATAGCCGCGCAGCACCTGCTCCATCTGATTGAGCTCGTCGCGAAGGCCCTCAGCCATTTCGGCCGCCTTCTGCCGCTCGACCAGCGCCGCCTTGGCGAGATCTTCGCGGTCCTTACTCAGCGCCAGCTCGGCCTTGGCGGTCCAGTCGGACTGCAGCTCGCCGAGCCGGCTGACCGCGCGTCGCATCTCCTTGATATCGGCAATCGAGCGTGCTGCAGTCGCGCGGACCTCGACCAAAGTCTCTTCCATTTCGAGGATGATCATTCGGATCATCCGCGCCGGGTCTTCCGCACGGTCGAGAAGCTCGGTCATGTTCGCCGCGAAAATGTCTCGAGCGCGGCTGAACACCGGACCGCTGAGCCAGCCGGCGATCGGGGCGAAACGCCCACCACGCGGGTCGCTCTCGGCCTCTATCAATCGAGGCGTGCGGACCGGAACCTTGGCTTCGATGATTTCGAGTTCAGGCATTGATGCTGACTTTCACTGGATTGGCGACCGCCTGGGCCGGGCCTACCGCAGCGCCGACCGCGACCGTGCTCATCACGAGCGCTGCGGCGATTGCGACCAGGGTGCGGGTGAACTGCGACTGGGGCGACATTTCTAATCTCCTTTTTTGGCGCCGGTTGGCCGGCGATCCGATGCCCTATGCCAATCAAGGATCGTGCCAATCCCGGAAAACTGCGAAAAATTCGAAACGGGAAAGTGAGATGGTGGATTTTCCCAACCAAGAGTTGGCGGAGAATCCCAAGCCTCGGTTGGGAACATTCGCCAATGCCGGCGCGTCGAACCGGAAAAAGGAGGTCGGCTGATGTTGGGTAAGCTCGCGGGCGCGTGGATCGGCAGCAAAGTTGCAGGCGAGAATGAAGGCACGAAGGGCGCCATTCTCGGTGCCGGCGCAGTCGGTATCGGCAAGCGTGTAGTTCCGACGCTGGCGGCGCTTGCGCTCGGCGGCTGGGCGTTCAGGAAGTGGCGCGACAAGCGCCGATCACATGCCTCTTATCCGCCGGAAGCGGCGCCGACGGTTCCCTCGTCGGAAACGAGCTCGCCCTCGTGAGGGCGGCTATTCGGCGGACGCGGCGCCCTCGTCGGCGACCGAATCCGGTGCCGGATTTTCGAAATAAGGCTCGACCTGGCCCTTCAACTTCAGCGTCATCGGCTGCCCGTAGCGGTCGCGGCTTTTGCCGGCGGCAACGCGAATCCAGCCTTCGGAGATCGAATATTCGATGACGTTAGTCTTTTCCTGGCCATTGAATTTGATTCCCACGCCACGGGACAGCAGCGCCTCGTCATAATGATCGCTCCTCGGATCGAGCGAGAGGCGATCGGGAGGCGTGTCGGTCTGGTCAGCCATGCGGCGCGCCCTACTCTTCACGGCCGTCGAGCGTCAACGGAGCGGACGGACTGCAAGGTCTTCCTGTCTCGACATCCCTGTCTCGCCCAGTTGCCGCCGCGAAGACTCGCGACTAAGCGGCGCGCGGGAGAGGTATGAGCGACAAAGACCCAGACATGCGCCGCAATGCGCCAAGCCTGGAGCTGCATGTCCCCGAGCCGCACGCGCGCCCGGGCGACGCGCCCGATTTCTCGTGGCTTGAGCTGCCCGCCGCGGGTTCGGCGCCGCGACCGGACGTGACCGCACCAGCGTCCGAGACCTTTGCGCTCGCGGACTCGCTCGTGCGCGTGCTTGACGAGGAACATCGCGCCGTCGGGCCCTGGGACCCCAAGCTCGACCCCGAAACGCTCCGCAAGATGCTCCGGCAGATGCTCGTCGTCCGCGCCTATGACGACCGCATGTACCGCGCCCAGCGGCAGGGGAAGACCAGCTTCTATATGAAGTGCACCGGCGAGGAGGCCATAGCCATCGCAGCCGCTGCTGCGCTTCCTGCCGATGACATGCATTTCCCGACCTATCGACAGCAGGGGCTGCTGGTCGCCCGGGGCTATCCGCTGGTCGACATGATGTGCCAGATCTATTCGAACCGCGGCGATAAATTGAAGGGGCGGCAGCTGCCCGTGATGTACGCCAGCAAGGAGCATGGCTTCTTCACCATCTCCGGCAATCTCGGTACCCAGTATCCGCAGGCGGTCGGCTGGGCGATGGGTGCTGCGATCAAGGGCGATAGCCGGATCGCGGTCGGCTGGATCGGTGAAGGCGCGACCGCCGAGGGCGACTTTCATGCGGCGCTGACCTTCGCAAGCGTCTACAGCGCCCCCGTCATTCTGGCGGTCGTCAACAACCAATGGGCAATCTCCAGCTTTTCCGGGATCGCCGGCGGCGAGCATGCTACCTTCGCGTCGCGCGCCAAGGGTTACGGCATTGCCGGCCTGCGCGTCGACGGCAATGACGCGCTCGCCGTTTACTCGGCATTCGCCTGGGCTGCGGACCGGGCGCGCTCGAACAACGGGCCAACGCTCATCGAATTCTTCACGTATCGGGCCGAAGGCCATTCGACTTCGGACGATCCGTCCGGCTATCGGCCCGCCGGTGAAGGCAAGGCGTGGCCGCTTGGGGACCCGGTCGAGCGGCTGAAGCAGCATCTCGTCGCCATCGGCGAATGGGATGAGGAGCGCGATGCAGCCCTGCGCGAGCAATGCTCGGCCGAAGTTCGTTCGGCGCAGCGCGAAGCGGAGAAGAAGGGTACGC
Source organism: Sphingomicrobium sp. (assembly GCA_036392155.1). Classification (GTDB taxonomy): domain Bacteria; phylum Pseudomonadota; class Alphaproteobacteria; order Sphingomonadales; family Sphingomonadaceae; genus Sphingomicrobium. Next base: position 3,327 of record DASVYN010000055.1, on the reverse strand, counting down.
TCGCAGCCGCAAGCATCGACTTCCCGCATGATGTCAGGACGATGTTCGAGGACGTCTTCGAGGAGATGCCCTGGCACCTTGAGGAACAGCAGGCGGCGATGGTCGCGGAGCTGGAGGCGAAGCGCCGGTGAGCGCAATGAACATGATCCAGGCGCTCAACAGCGCCCACGATGTCATGCTCGAGCGCGACGACAATGTGGTCGCGATGGGCGAGGACGTCGGCTATTTCGGCGGTGTCTTCCGGGTGACCGAAGGCCTGCAAAAGAAATATGGTGCGAACCGGGTCTTCGATACGCCGATCGCCGAAAATGGCATCGTCGCAACCGCCATCGGAATGGCCGCCTACGGACTAAGGCCGGTCGTCGAAATCCAGTTCGCCGATTATATCTATCCCGCCTATGACCAGATCGTCTCGGAGGCGGCGCGCATCCGCTACCGGACCGCGGGCGAATGGACAGTGCCGATGGTGATCCGCTCACCTTATGGCGGGGGAATCTTCGGCGGCCAGACGCACAGCCAGTCACCCGAGGCTCTGTTTACCCATGTCGCCGGATTGAAGACGGTAATTCCGTCCAATCCCTATGACGCCAAGGGACTGCTGATCGCTGCCATCGAGGACAATGACCCGGTCCTCTTTTTCGAGCCCAAGCGTATCTATAACGGTCCCTTCAACGGCTTCTTCGACCGGCCGATGACCCCCTGGGCGAAGCATCCGGCGTCAAAGGTCCCGGAAGGGCATTATAGGGTGCCGCTCGGCAAGGCCGCGGTGGTCCGCGAAGGCAATGACGTGACGATCCTTTCCTATGGCACGATGGTGCACGTGTCGCTTGCAGCGATCGAGGAACTGGGAGTCGATGCCGAAGTGATCGATCTGCGCACATTGCTTCCGCTCGATATCGAGACCATCGAAAAATCGGTCGAGAAGACGGGGCGCTGTGTCGTCGTCCATGAGGCGACGCGAACCAGCGGCTACGGCGCCGAGCTCGCAGCGCTGGTCCAGGAGCGCTGTTTTTACCATTTGGAAGCGCCGGTGCAGCGCGCGGCAGGGTTCGATACACCCTATCCACATTCGCTCGAATGGGCCTATTTTCCGGGGCCGGTCAGGATCGGCACCGCCATCAAGAAGGCTTTGGAGGACTGATGGCGCGATACGAATTCAGGCTCCCCGACATCGGCGAAGGCATCGCCGAGGCCGAGATCGTCGCCTGGCACGTGAATGTCGGCGACGAAATTCTCGAGGACCAGCAGCTGGCCGATCTGATGACCGACAAGGCCACGGTGGAGATGGAAAGCCCGGTCAGTGGCAAGGTGGTCGAACTTGCCGGCAATGTCGGGGATCAAGTGCCGATCGGCTCGGTCCTTGCGGTGATCGAAACCGAAGGCGCGGATCGCGCGGCCGAACCGGTCGAAGACAGCAAGGACGAGCGGCCGCTCGCGGACGGCGTGGTCGAGGCGACCCCCGAGCAGGCCAAGGAGATTCCTGTCGTTGCGGCCGAACTCGGAGCGGCGAAAGCTGAACCCGCGCCATGCGTCGAGCCGGAGGTTGCCGAAAAGGCGCCCGGCAAAGGCCATGCACTCGCTTCTCCTGCAGTGCGGGCGCGGGCCCGTGACCTGGGCATCGATCTAAGCCAGGTCCGCACCGCAGGCGAGCGTATCCGCCATGCCGATCTCGATGCATATCTGCTCTATAATGGCGGCAGCGTTCCGGCGCGCGGCTCGGCTGGGCCGCGCAAGGACGAGGTGATCAAGGTCGTCGGTCTCCGCCGCAGAATCGCGGAGAATATGGCCGATGCGAAGCGGCGGATTCCGCATTTCACGTTGGTCGAGGAATATGACGTGACGGCGCTCGAAGACACGCGCGCGATGATGAACCGCGATCGCGGCGCAAATCCCAAGCTCACGCTCCTTCCCTTCCTGATCACTGCGATGGCGCGCGCGCTCGGCGAATGGCCGATGCTGAACGCGACTTACGATGACGATGCGAACGTCATTACCCGGCACGGCGCTGTGCACATGGGCGTGGCCACGCAGACGCCGAACGGACTGATGGTCCCGCTGATCCGCAATGCTCAGGGTCTGAGCGTCTGGCAGCTGGCGTCCGAAGTGCTCCGCCTGGCCGAGGCGGCGCGGACCGGCAAGGCAAGGCGTGACGAGCTCATGGGCTCGACCATCACCATCTCTTCGCTTGGGCCGATGGGCGGAGTTACCTCGACCCCCGTTATCAATCGCCCAGAAGTGGCGATCCTCGCCGTGAACAAGGTCGAAGAGAAGCTCGTTGCGATCGACGGCGAGATCGAGGTCAGGAAACGCATGAACCTGTCGCTGAGCTGCGACCACCGTGTCGTCGACGGCTGGGACGCGGCGAGCTTCATGCAGGCGCTCAAGACCTATATCGAGAATCCGCTCCGGCTGCTGTCGGCGTAGCCGGCCGCGTCAGCCCGGCGCACCCTCTTGTCACTATCCGGCAAAGCCGCGGACTGTCGTTGCTCCAAGCTCGACAATGCGCCGCTCGGTCGCGCTCGAATACTTGGGCCGACGTGGCTCTGCCCACGCGTGCGATGGACGATCCGGCGTTCTGCCTGAAACGAGCGTGCCGGTCAGTGGAAGCGCTCTCGCCGAGCCCGCGCATCGATACTCAGGCCGCCGCCGCCGAACGCCACGACCTGCAGCAGGCCCCCGGCGATCGAGACGTTCTTGAGGAAGTGGATCATCTGGTTCTGGTCGGCAAAGTTCGAATGGAAGATGAGGGCCGCAAGCAGTGTGAAGGCCACTAGAATCGCAGCAGTGAAGCGCGAGCGGTAGCCGAGAATCAGCGCGGTCCCGCCGGCGATCTCGACAAGCGCCGAGGCGGCCAGCGCCAGCGGCGCGACGGGCAGGCCCACGGATCTGATGTACGCGAGAGTCATCCCGGGCGTTGCGAGCTTACCGATGCCGGACAGGAGGAAAAGGATCGCAAGCAGCAGCCGCCCGGCGAGCGCGACCCTGCTTTGCCATTTGTTCGCGCCGGAGGCTTTGCCTCCGGCGACGATGGAAGCGGAACCGGCCACGATCAGGCGGCCAGCCGCACGGTCTCGCCGAGGGCCTGCTCGATCGAGGTGGTACGATGCTCGGGACTGAGGTTGAGACCTTCGGCAACGACGAACTCGGGCTCAATGCCGACGAAATTGAAAACGCCGCGAAGATAGGTCTCGAGATGCTCGAGCGCGGCGGCCGGTGAGCCTTCGCTATAGATTCCGCCACGCGCCAGCGCGATGATCACGCGCTTGCCTTTGGCGAGGCCTTCGGGGCCATTAGGGCCGTAGCGGAAGGTCTTTCCGGCAACGACGA
>DASVYN010000054.1:0-6203 GCA_036392155.1 Sphingomicrobium sp. | reverse complement strand
CATAATCGCGGCGACAGCACTTTTCGCGGCGAATCCAGCACGATGGGCGATTTCGGCGGCCTGGACGATATCTTCACCGAGAACCCCCGCGTCGTTCAGGGGATGATCGACATTTATGGCGCGTGGATCGACCAATATCATGTCGACGGCTTTCGCATCGACACCGCACAGCATGTGAACCCCGAATTCTGGCAGAAGTTCGTGCCAGCCATGCTGGCACGGGCGCGGAAGGACGGCATTCCCAATTTCCACATCTTCGGCGAGGTCGCGACTGACATTGCGGACCCGGCTCACACGGCGGAGAACACTCGTGTCGACAAGCTGCCGAGCGTCCTCGATTTCGGCTTTTTATGGGCAGTTCGGGACGTCGTCGTCGGCCAGGCCGGGACGGATGAGCTCGCCAAGCTGTTTCGCGCCGATGCGCTTTACGAAGGCGGCGCGGCCGCAGCGCTGAGACTGCCGACCTTTGTCAGCAATCATGATTCCCCCGGGCATATTGGGTGGGCCATCCGGCACGCTCGGCCGAATGCCGCTGACGACGAGCTATTGAAGCGCGACATGCTCGCGCAAGCGATGCTGCTCACCCTGCGCGGCGTTCCGACCATCTATTTCGGTGACGAGCAGGGTTTCGTCGGCAAGGGTGGCGACCAGGACGCGCGGCAGGATATGTTCGCTTCGCAGGTGGCGCGTTACAATGAGGACAAGCTGATCGGTACCAGCTCGACCACCGCTCGATCGAACTTCAATCCGGCGCACCCCCTCTATCGCGAGATCGCGTCGCTGGCACGAATTCGCACTGCTCACAAAGCATTGACCCGCGGGCTTCAGCTCGTCCGCTACTCGCAGGACAAGCCGGGGCTGTTCGCAGTGTCGCGCTTCGAACCCGGCACCGGCCGGGAAATGCTCCTGCTGTTCAACACGTCGACGACACCGGTGAAGCAGAATGTTCGGGTCGAAACCCGCTCCGCGCATTTCGAAACACTGGCCGGCAACTGCCCGCTCGCAGCATCAGCGCCAGGCAGCGTCGCAATCGCGCTGCCGCCTCTCGGCTTTGCGGTGTGCAATGCTCGCTGAAAGCAAAGAGCAGGCTCGCCCCGCAACGGTGCATGAGTGGTGGCGCGGCGCTGCAATCTATCAAATCTACCCGCGCAGCTTTGCCGATTCGAACGGTGACGGCGTCGGCGATTTGCCGGGTATCACTGCGCGGCTCGATCACGTCGCGAGTCTTGGCGTCGACGCAATCTGGCTCTCGCCCTTCTTCACTTCGCCAATGCGCGATTTCGGCTATGACGTTGCCGACTATTGCAACGTCGATCCGGTGTTCGGAACGCTTGAGGATTTCGACGCGCTGGTCGAACGCGCGCACGCGCTGAAGCTCAAGGTCATCATCGATCAGGTCTACTCGCACAGCTCCGACCAGCATCCCTGGTTCCAGGAGAGCCGGTCCAGCCGCAATGTCCCGAAGGCCGACTGGTACGTCTGGGCCGACGCCAAAATCGATGGCGCGCCGCCAAACAATTGGCAGTCGGTGTTCGGCGGTCCGGCCTGGCAGTGGGACGCGCGACGCGGCCAATATTATCTGCACAACTTCCTGCCCGGGCAGCCGGACCTGAACGTCCATCACCCGGCGGTGCAGGATGCGCTGCTCGCAGTGGCGCGATTCTGGCTCGATCGCGGAGTGGACGGCTTCCGCATCGACGCGATCAACTTCGCGATGCACGACCCCGATCTGCGCGATAATCCGCCGGCGCCGTCCGGAGGCAAACGAACCCGGCCGTTCGACTTTCAGCTGCATCTCTACAACCAGTCGCACCCGCATATCGTGCAGTTTCTCGAGCGGCTGCGCGTGCTGACCGACGGTTATGACGGCCGCTTCACACTCGCCGAGGTCGGCGGCGAGCATCCGCTCGCCGAGATGCAGGCCTTCACTGCGGGGAACGCGCGGCTGAACAGCGCCTATGGGTTCGATTTCCTTTATGCCGATCAGCTGACGCCCGAGCTCGTCGCGCGGGTAATGAAAGAATGGCCCGAAGGGATCGGCTGGCCGACCTGGGCATTCGAGAACCACGATGCCCCGCGCGCCCTGTCGCGATGGGTCGAGGAGGCTCACCGCGATTCATTCGCGCGCATGAAAATGCTGCTGCTGTGCAGCATTCGCGGCTCGATCATCCTCTACCAGGGTGAGGAACTGGGCCTGGTACAGGTCGAAGTGCCGTATGAGCGGCTGCAGGACCCAGAGGCAATCGCCAACTGGCCCCACACGTTGAGCCGCGACGGTGCGCGTACGCCGATGCCGTGGAATGCCGAAGCCCCGCACCTCGGATTTTCCGCCGCCGAGCCGTGGCTTCCGGTCGGAGAATGCCATCGGGCGCTTGCGCTCGATCGGCAGGAGCACCAGCCTGCCTCGCTTCTGGCATTCACCCGCTTATGCCTCGCATTGCGCAAGGCGCATCCGGCGCTTCACCATGGGCGCATCGCGATCATCGAAGCGGGACCACAAAGGCTGGTTTTCGACCGCGTCAGCGGCGACGATAATTTGCGCTGCACCTTCAATCTCTCGAATGACCGGACGCCATTCCACCCGTCGGGCCGCCGTATCATCGCTACCGGCGATACGACGGACGGTGCGCTCGGCCCCTATGCCGCGCTGATCGAGGAAATAGGATGAAACTTCGTCGATTGTCTGCCGTCTTCGCGCTTGCGACGACGATCCTGCCTGCGCCGGCCCTTGCTCAATCGCTGCAGGCGGCAGCCACGGTTCGGGCGCTGCCGAACGGCCTCGAGGCGAGCAATAGCGAATCGGCCCTCCGAGTGACCGCACTTACGGATTCGATTGTCCGGGTCAGGATCGCTCAGCGCCGGCAATTCGCAGAGGACGCGAGCTGGGCAGTGCCCGCCGAAATCCGGCATGAGAGCATAGCAGTGCACGCAGCCGCCGATGGCTTCACCACCAGCGCCATTGCGGTCCATGTTGATCCCCGCACGCTCGCCCTTCGGGTGACCGACCTCCACGGCAAGACGATCGTCGCCGATCTTCCCGACGCAGTGCGGTTCGACGGTCGCGGTTTTCACCTCAGAAAGGCGCTGCCGGTCGACCAGCATATTTTCGGAATGGGCGACAAGACCGGGCTACTCGATCGCCGCGGCTTTACCTTCACCAACTGGAACACGGACGCCTTCGGCTTCGCCCCCTCGAGCGATCCGATCTATAAGTCGATCCCCTTCTACATCGGCGTGGGCGGAGACGGATTGAGCTATGGCCTGTTTCTCGACAACACATGGCGTAGCACGTTCGATTTCGGCCATGCCCGCGAGGGGACGATCGAGATTAGCTCGGTCGACGGGCCGATCGATTATTATCTGATCGCCGGCCCGACCGTTCCCGAGGTCGTTCGACGCTACACCGATCTTACCGGCAAGGCGCCGCTCGCACCCCAATGGGCGCTCGGCTATCAGCAGTCGCGCTGGGGCTACAGCAGCGACCAGGAAGTGCGCGAGATCGCCCGGAAGCTGCGCGAGGATCGCATCCCCGCCGATGTCATTTGGATGGATATCGATTATCAAGACCGCTATCGGCCGTTCACGGTCAACCGGACGACCTTTCCCGATCTTAAAAAGCTCAACAGCGACTTGAATGCCAACGGCATCCGGCTGGTCGCGATCACCGACCTCCACATCGCCTACGCACCGAACCAGGGCTACACGCCGCTCGAGACCGGACTTGAAGGCAATCATTTCGTCCACAAAGCCGACGGCTCGCTTTACGTTGCGCCGGTATGGCCAGGACCGGCGGTTTTCCCCGAGTTCACTCGGGCCGCTTCACGCGAGTGGTGGGGCAATCTCTACAAGGATTTCATCGCCGACGGCTTTTCCGGCTTCTGGAACGACATGAACGAGCCGGCGGTGTTCGAAACGCCGACCAAGACCATGCCTCTCGACAATATTCATCGCATCGAAAGCGACGATTTTGCGCCGCGTAACGCAAGCCATGCCGAGATCCACAACGTTTATGGAATGCAGAACACGCGCGGGACCTTCGACGGAATGAAGCGCCTGCGTCCCGGAGTTCGGCCGTTCGTCATGACCCGTGCATCCTATGCCGGCGGACAGCGCTATGCGGCGACCTGGACGGGCGACAACAGCTCGACCTGGGACCATTTGCGGCTGTGCGTCGAGCAGCTCATCAACCTGGGTCTGTCGGGCTTCTCCTACAGCGGCTGCGACGTCGGCGGGTTCATCGGCGGGGCCAGCCCTGATCTTCTGACGCGCTGGTACGAGATTGCCGCCTTCACGCCCGTGTATCGCAACCATAGCGCGCACGACGCCCCCCATATGGAGCCATGGGTCGACGGGCCCGAGCATCTCGCTATCCGGCGGCGCTTCATCGAGGAACGCTATCGGCTGCTGCCCTATCTCTATTCGCTAGCCGAGCAGAATGCGCGCAGTGGCGATCCGATCATGCGGCCCCTGTTCTATGATTATCCGGACGCGCTGAAGCTCGACTGCGATCCTGCGCTGAGCTTCACAGTCGGCCGCAGCCTGCTCGTTGCTGCTCCGCCCCGCCCTGAATCGCCGCAGCCCTTCAACATCTGCCTGCCCGCGGGCGGCTGGTATGATTATTGGACCGGAGAACAGGTCCAGGAACATAAGCTGACTGCGCGGCCCAAGCTGGATGCGGTCCCGGTCTTCGTCCGGGCCGGCACGATCCTGCCGCGCCAGCCGCTTGTTGAGAGCACGATGCAGGCGCCCACGGGCCCGCTCGAGCTCGACGTCTATCCGGGCCCGGATTGCCGCGGGGAGCTCTACTTCGACGACGGCGTGCACGTGACTGGACCGAGCCTGCGTCAGACTATCGAATGCGCCGTTACCCCGACGGGCATCAAACTTCGGTTCGAGTTGAGACGGGGCTCGTGGCGCCCGTGGTGGAGACAGATCGCAATCACGGTTCATGGCGCTCGCGAGGCGCATTTGACGATTCCCGATCAGCAAAAGGCTAAAGAGGTCACGATAGCCCAATGATCCGTTCGCTGGTCGCTGCGCTGCTGCTCCTGTTCGCAGCTGCTCCCGCCGTTGCCGGGGACCCCAACGGACCGGTCCATGTCAGCGCGGGCACGATAGTCGACCTGGGCACTCTCAAGTCGAAATACGCCGACCCGCGCCGCGTCGTTGTGTGGCTTCCGCCGGGCTATTCGGCGCACGGGCCCAAATATGCCGTGCTCTACATGCACGACGGCCAGAATCTCTTCGACAAAGCGACGGCCGGCTACGGCATGGAATGGGAGATCGACGAGCATCTCTCGCAATTGATTGCCGACGAGAAGGTGCGGCCGACGATCGTCGTCGGCATCTGGAACACGCCCAAGCGGCTCCAGGAATATGTGCCGTCCAAGGCGTTCAATGGACTGCCGGGCGAATATCGGCAGAAGGTCCACGCCCTCTACGGGGGCGATCCGCTGTCGGACGGCTATTTGAAGTTCATCGTACGTGAGCTTCGCCCGATGATCGACAGCCGGTTCAACGTGAAGACCGATCGGGCCAACACCGTGATCATGGGCTCCTCGATGGGCTCGCTCATCTCGCTTTATGCAATCGACGAATATCCGCAGATCTTCGGCGCGGCTGGGATGATGTCGACCCACTGGCCCCTGTTCATGACGCCCGACGGCAAGTCGGTGGGCGATGCCGAATATGAAGTCGTGTCGTCAGCATTCGAGCGCTATCTCGCGTCGGCGCTGCCCGATCCGCGCACGCACAAGCTCTATTTCGACCATGGCAGCGAGACACTCGACGCCATCTACAAGCGCTACCAGGATCGCGTGGACGCGGTGGTTGCCAGGCGCGGCTACCGGCAAGGCGTCAACTGGCTGACCAAGAGCTTTCCGGGTCAGAAGCACAATGAGATCAGCTGGGCTTCGCGCGTCGATGTCCCGCTCCGGTTTCTGCTTGCCCCGTTAGGCGCTCGCTAGACGTCATGTTCCGGGTCTGAGGTCGGTGGCCCGCCCTTTCGTGCATTAGAACGAGGGTTGCTCGGACGGGCCGAGCCGAGCCTCATGCACGGAGGGCGGACCATGGGGGAGTATAGCGAAGCCTTTGTCGCTTTCGACGTAGCGAAGACCAAGCACGCGGTAGCAATTGCCGGCGGCGGTCGCGGCGCGGAGGTTCGGTTTGTCGGCGAGATAGCGAGTTCGCCGGCGGCGGTGGAG
>DASVYN010000053.1:0-13442 GCA_036392155.1 Sphingomicrobium sp. | reverse complement strand
TGGTGGGGTCGTGTAGGTGTCCGTGGTCGGATTGCCGTTGCTATCGCGGGCAGGCGTGAATTTCACTCGGCGACGGAGAATGTTGCACGTCGTCGAATCAAGTGCGCTATTCCCGGTCGAACGGATCAGATCGCAGCCGACCACGCGGCCATCCGAGCCAATGGTGAGCTCGGCCTGAGCTGTCCCTTCAGCGCCCGCAGCCTGAGCAGCTGCCGGATAATCATCCGCGCTGAACAAGGTCCGCAAGTCACCTTTGGCGCTGGTTGCAGACTGGACTTTGCGCGGCGGCGGCGGCGGTGCCGGCGGCGACGGGACTACCGGCGGGATCACCGGCGGAGTGGGCGCAGTAATCGTCTGGATCGGTGGCGGCGGCGCCTCGACCCGCACCAGCGGCGGTGGGGTTATCGGCGGCGGCGGAACCTTCGGCATATCCTTCGGCGGTGGCGGCGGCTGCTCGGGCGGCGGCGGCGGCTCCTCGACGTCGAACGTCTTCAGGTTCTGGGCGGCATGTTTGATCACGTTGAAAGCGAGACCAGTGACGATCGCGTAACCGAGCGCGAACTGAAGCAGTACGACCAGGATGATCGCCAGGGTCCGGTTACCACTGATCTCTTTGCGTTGGGCGTATGACATTAACCCGCAATTCTCCTCGACACCCCGTGGACGTCTCCACAGTCATTCCGGGCGTTCTGACGCGCGCCCGCACAATGGTTAATCTGCCAATGTATCAAAATATCATTGGCAGCAAGCGGGCCTCCTTATATCCGCCTCAAAGGTCGCGCAATGGATTTTGTTCCACAGCCGGAAGGCCTCAACGCGAACTTGTTAGCGCCCATCGATCACTCCTCGGGCCAAGCGCCGGCAAAGGAAGCGATTTCCACTCCGACGCCGTGCGCTTCAGGGTAGACGTCAGGCTTGGAGAGGCGAACTCGAAGAGCCCGGATGCCCCTGAACGCCGCCACTCGCTCGAAGATCGCATGGGCAAGCGTTTCCTGGAGATTGTAGCGCCGCGCAGAAGCAAGCTCCTCAACCTCCTTGCGCAGAAAATCATAGTTCCAGGCTCGAACCGGGTCGTCCTCGGCCGGGGGAGCAAGATCGTCGAGCCAGGTCTCGACCGTCACCATCAGCCGCTGCGGCGACCCGATCTCGAAGTCGTGGAAACCGATGTCGGCCTGGACCTGGAGCGATTCGAGGACGATCCGCGCCGATCTGACCTTCAGATTTGAAGGCACCAGACCCGAAAGTTTGGACTCGAAGGCGCTCACGCATCACCCAGAAACTGGACATCTCTTTCGAGCGCTAAAAATTGCTGTCCCGAGTCGATGGTGATGATCTGACCAGTAACCGCTGCTGCGGCGATAAGGTAGCGCAGCGCACCGACGACATCCTCCGGGTCTACGCCGCGGCGAAACGGATTGTTTGCGTGCATGGCCTCAAAATTCTCCTCGCTCTGGCCGCCCGATCGCAGCATCAGCGCCGGAGCGATGCCATTGACCCGGATTCGGCGCCGAGCAAGGGCCCGTGCAGCAAGGTCGGTCAGCCCCGCCAGCGCTTGTTTGGAGAGGGTGTAGCTCAGAAAATCGGGGTTCGGGGCAGCGAGCTTAGAATCGAGCAGGTTCACCACCAATGCGTCCTCGACGTCCGACTGCGCGCGCTCCCGCGCGAAACGATCGATGAGGAGCGCGGGGGCCAGCACGTTTATCGCCATATGAGCTGCGAATTCGTTCGCGCTGAACTCGCCGAAAGCGTCCCAGGCGAAGCGCGCCGCATTGTTCACCAGCAGACGAACCGGCGGAAGGCCAGCGGTCGCGGCGAAAATTCTCTCGGCGCAGTCAGCATCGGCGAGGTCGGCGGCAACCCTGAGTGCGCCGTCGGGCACCGAATCGTCGGCGCGGTGGACATGCGCGAGCACGATCCAGCCGTCGTCGAGAAGCGCCCTCACGATCGCTGCGCCGACGCGCTTTCCGGCTCCGGTGACGACGGCTGTCCTCTGTTTCGTCATTTCGGACCAGCGAAGTGACGAACCAATCCAGTCAGCGCAAGGCTCTGATTGCGTCGCCGCTCTGGCAATGACTAGTGGAGCGAATGCCGGAAACCCGCGCACCCATCGAACTTCGAGGCACGAATCTCGCTGAGCTGCAACGTTTGATTGACGAGCGCCGCCTGCCTCCGGTTGATCAGTGGAATCCGCAGCACTGCGGCCATTCCGGAATGAAGATCGCCCGCGACGGCACCTGGTACTATGAAGGAGCACCGATTCGCCGGCCGGCCATGGTTCGGCTCTTTTCTTCCATCCTTCGCCGAGAGCCCGACGGCCGCCACGTGCTCGTCACTCCGGCAGAAAAGCTCGATATCGACGTCGAATCGACTCCATTCCGCGCAGTCGAAATGCGAACCGAGGGTGAAGGCACGGAGCGCCGAATTGCCTTTGCGCTCGACTGCGGTGACGCAGTCATCCTTGGACCCGATCACCCCCTCTACCTTGTCGATACGCCCAACGGGCCCTCGCCGCGCCTCATTGTCCGCAGCGGTCTCGAGGCAGAGCTCGCTCGGCCGGTCTATTATGAGCTCGCCGAGCTGGCGCTTGCCGGCGGCGAGCCGCACGGCGTCTGGAGCGACGGATTCTTCTTTCCATTGAAGGGCAGCGAATGAGTGTTCACACGTCGCTTGCTGATCGGTTGCGCAAGGCGCTCTTGGCGCCGGCCAGCGACGCGCCGCTTGAGGGAGACCTTCCAGAGCTGCGCGCAAGCGCGAAGATCGAGGCCGCCGTGTTGGTCGCAATCACCGACCGAACCGAACCGGGAGTGATATTGACCGTACGCCGCGAGCACCTGCGCACGCATGCCGGGCAAATCGCCTTCGCCGGCGGTCGCGTTGATCCTGGCGAGGATGCAGTCGCCGCTGCGGTTCGCGAGGCTCACGAAGAAATTCTGCTCGATCCTGGAGCAGTCGAAGTGATCGGCACCATCGACCCGTATCGTACGGTAACCGGTTATGTCGTAACTCCGGTGCTCGGCGTCATCCCGCCCGATCTTCCGCTCGAACCCCATGAGCATGAGGTTGCCGACTGGTTCGAAGCACCTCTCGCCTTCCTGCTCGACTGCTCGAACCAAATCCGCAGGAGCAGCCTGTTGCAGGGAAGAGAGCGCCACTATTACGAGATCGTGTGGAACGAGCGCAGGATTTGGGGGGCGACTGCGGCAATGATCGTCAATCTTTCGCGCAGGCTGCATTGGTGCTGACGCTCGACGCTGCAAAATGGCGCAAAAAGCGGGGGATGAAGCGGCTCCTCGATGCGCTCGGCGCAGACCAGGGGCTGACGCGCTACGTCGGTGGTGCGATTCGAGATGACCTCCTCGGCTTGCCGATCAGCGATATCGATCTGGCGACGCGGATTGCGCCCGAGACGGTGATGGAGCGCCTCGAAAAAGCGCGCATCAAAGCGGTGCCGACCGGATTCGATCATGGCACTGTCACTGCCGTCAGCGATGGACATACGTTCGAAATCACGACCCTGCGCCGCGACGTCTCGACCGACGGCCGGCGGGCGACGGTCGCCTTTACCGACGACTGGAAAGAAGACGCGGCACGGCGCGATTTCACCATCAATGCCTTGTCCGCCGATCCGGTTACGGGCGAGCTGTTCGATTATTTCGGCGGCCTCGACGACCTTAAGGAAAGGCACATCCGGTTCATCGGCAATCCGTTCCAGCGCATCGCCGAGGATCATCTGCGAATCCTTCGTTTCTTCCGTTTTCATGCGCGATTCGGGTCGGGCGACCCGGACCATGCGGCACTTGAGGCATGTACTGCGCGTGCCAATGACCTCATGGCACTGTCGCGCGAGCGGATCGCCGACGAACTTCTGAAATTGCTTGGCATGGCCGACCCCTCGGCGACGGTCGCGATCATGCTTGCGAGAGACATTCTTCGCCCCGTTCTGCCCGAAATCGACAGCGAGAGAATGGATGATCTTCGCGCCTTGATTGCCGCGGAATATAAGGCCGGCATTGAACCGGATGGACTGAGGCGCCTGGCAGCGCTGCTCCCCGGCAATGCGGAGGTCGCCGAGGATGTCGCGGCCCGGCTCAGGCTGTCCAACAAAGCGAGGAAGCGGCTCGCCTGCAGCGCCGATCGGGATATCGGCGATAGCCCGCAAGCACTGGCCTATCGCGTTGGTCTGATGTGCGCCGTCGACCGGCTCCTGCTCGTCGGTAGGGCTGATGATGCGCCGAGCATCTCGGCGTGGCATCTCCCGCGCCTCCCGATCAGCGGCGGCAAGCTGATCGAGCGCGGCCTTGCCCAGGGCCCGATCGTCGCAACGACGCTTCGCCAGATTGAAAATCGATGGGTGGAGGCCGGATTCCCGACCGGCGACGCATTTGAGAAAATCGTCAGTGAGGCGCTGGCGAGCACCAAGCCTTAAAGCCGGCTCAAGCTATGCGGCTGGAGTAGCTCCACGCTGCAACTCGGCATATTGGCGGGCGAGCTCCTGATGGACCCGGCGTGCGGAGTCGGTGACGGCGCTCTTCGCCGCGGCCCGCTCGGCAAGTTCGCGACGGCGGAAATATTCAACCGATTCGTCGTTCAGCATCGACCCCCAAGCCTCCTGACCCGAAAATCTTCCGATCTGGGATTGAATATCCGCTTAACGTGACAGAGTCGCTATAACTTACCGCAGTTTCCGTGACTTTGGGTTGCCCAGTGCCGTCAATCCTTAGTGAGCGAGCCCAAGCTCGGCCGCGCCATTGCCGACCGCGAAGTCGAGGCAAGCCGCCGGCTGGCGGATCTGCCGGGAAGCTAGGCCTTCGTATCGCGCAAACAGTTCAGCGAAATGCTCGTCCATGCTTCGCCCGCGGCTCGACCGCGCGGCGGCTGCGCGCTGGAGTTCCGGCCCGCGGTCGATGAAACGGCCGATCGCCTCGGCAAGCGAGGCTTCCGACGCCGAGTTGTAGACCATGCCCGCACCGGCAACGAGTTGATCGAGCGCGGCACCGCGATCCGGAACGATCAGCGGAATTCCGCTGGCGCGGGCCTCGGCTGCAACCATGCAGAAGGTCTCCGCCTCGCAACCGTGCACGAGTGCGTCGGCGCTTGCCAGCAGCCGGGCAAGCTCGTCGCGATTGTTGATCCGGGGCAGAACCGCAGTCCCGTCGATTCGCCTTGCAAGCGCTTCCAGCCTGGGCCGCTTGGGCCCATCGCCGATCAGCAGCATTCCGACATCGCGCTGCTTTGCAGTCTGTCCGACTGCGCGAAGAACCATGTCCCAGCGCTTTTCCGCCGAAAAACGGCCGATACCGACCAGCAAGGTTGCACCGGCGTCAAGTCCCAACGCGCCGAGAGCCTCTTCGCGCATGACCGAGGAGCGGAGCATCGGCGAAAAGATTCCACTCTCGACACCCATGCGGATCGTCTCGCAATTGGCGATACCGCCCTCGCGAAGCCGACCTGCAAGTTGAGCGTTCGCGCAGACAACCGTGTCGAACATTCGGCCAAGCCCGCGCAAGTGCCGCCAGAACCAGCCGAACCAGCGGTCGATGCGGTCGGTCGATGCGAAACCGCCGAGCCATCGATAGGCGTAAGCCGCAAGCGGATCGGAGTGCATCACGAGCGAGCGGCTCGCGGAGCCTTGCCAGCGGCCGACCATAGTCGCGCTCGACCATGGCGACGAAGCCTCCACATGGTCAGGCTGCCAGGCGTCGAGCACTGCGTGAAGCGCTGGTTCGTCGTCGAAATAGCGATAGCGCCGATCGACCGGAAGTAATGGTGAGGGAATTGTAACCAAAATGGCGCCGGGACCGCGCCTGATGACCTCATGACGCTCGCCGGGCGCAATGACGATCATTTCATGCCCGAAACGCGCGGCAGCGCGCAGTTTTGCTTCAATATAGGTGCGCACACCGCCGCCGGCGGGCGTATAGAAGGCGCAAACGTCGGCGATCCGCATGGGGTGAATCAGACGGTTGGTGGCGGTAAAGTTCAAGTGAAGCTTTGTTAATGGGCTAGCGGAAGGGGCTTTGGTACCACACATATCGCGCATGTCTTCGTCATCCTCAAGGCTCCTGCTGGCATCGATCCACGATGTTTCCCCACGCTTTGAAAGCGAAGTCGACGGTCTGCTGGACCTGCTCGGTCCCAACGTCGGAATGCGGCTCGCGATGCTCGTCGTCCCGAACCATTGGGGCGATGCACCGATTGTGCAGGGCTCGAGATTTGCAGGACGGCTGCGCGCTTGGGCCGAGGCCGGGGTGGAGATGTTCCTCCATGGCTTCACCCATCGCGACGACAGTCGTCATGAGGCCGCCGCGGCCCGCATCCGCGCCCGCTTCATGACTGCAAACGAGGGCGAGTTCCTCGGCCTGTCCCAGACCGAGGCCGCAACTCGGATCAAGCAGGGCCGGTCCTTACTCGAGGACATCATCGGCAGGCCGATCGCCGGCTTCATCGCACCTGCCTGGCTTTATGGCGAAGGCGCTCACGAGGCGCTTCGTCAGTTCGCATTGCCGATCGCCGAGGACCATTTTCGAATTTGGTCGCCGGCCACAGGGAAGCAATTGGCGAGCGGACCGGTGATCACCTGGGCCAGCCGGACGCGGCTGCGTCTTGCATCCTCGCTTGCTGCTGCGGCGGTGCTTCGCCGTGCGCCGCTCGACGTGCTCCGGGTCGGAGTTCATCCTCCGGATATCCGCCACCCGGCTTTGGTCCGCAGCATCCAGAAGACTCTGGCAACGGCGCTGCAGCACCGCAGTGCCGCGCGCTACGCAGATCTGCTGCCTTAGAACTTCACTCGGAAAGCACACGCCAGGGGCCGAACATTGGCCGAATGTTCGTTGGGCTGAACCCTGCGGAAGCAATGGCATTGCCGGCTTGTGCGGCACCTGTCCAACAAGAGTTCCAAATCCGGATGCTGTGGCAGGCAGCGGCGCAAGAGCGTTTATGGTGAGCCATTGTGTCACGGCTCGATCGTCCCTCCCCTAATGGAGAGTTCAAGCCCTGATTTGATCAGTGAAATTCTAAGCGTACCGCCGGTTTACGCTGGAACGGGTGCGATCAGCGGCGCCGCGCCTTCCAATATTCGAGCGCCTGGTCGGCTTCGAGCGGCCTTGCGAAATAGAAGCCCTGGCCGGACGCGCAGCCGAGCGTCGCCAATGTGGTTGCGAGTTCGACCGTCTCGATACCTTCGGCGGTCGTCGACATTCCAAGGGCTTCGGCGAGGCTGAGCACTGCGCGCACGATGGCCACTGCGTCGGGATCGACCATCATTCCGGAGACGAAGCTCTTGTCGATCTTCAGCACGTCGATCGGCAGGCGCTGGAGATAAGCGAGGCTCGAATAGCCGGTGCCGAAATCGTCCATTGCAACCGTCGCGTCCAGTGCCTTCAAGGCATCGAATACACGGGTTGCACGGGCCGGATCCTGGACGATCGAGCTTTCGGTCAGCTCAAGCGTCAGGCGATCCCCGCTGAGGCCGCTCGACTTCAATGCGCTCTCCACGACACCGGCAATATCGTCCCGTGCGACCTGGATCGCCGAGAGATTCACCCCGACGTAGAGCGGAAGCTTCTCGCCCGTCTGCTTGTCCCATTGGGCAAGCGTCTGCGCCGCCTTGTCCATCGCCCAGCGGCCGAGCTGAAGGATCAGCCCGGATTCTTCAGCCACCGGAATGAACTCGGTCGGGCTGATCTCGCCGCGGTCCTCGTGGTTCCAACGCGCGAGTGCTTCGAAGCCGGCAACCTCGCCGGACTTCAAGTTGATCAGCGGCTGGTAGAGGAGCCTGAGCTGGTCCTTGTCGAGAGCCCGGCGGAGCTCGGTCTCGATCGAGAAACGACGGCGAGCTTCGGTTGCCTGATGGGGTTCGTAGACCTGCGGACGGCCGGCGGCCTTGGCCTGTTTGACCGCGAACTGCGCGTTGCGGAACAGTTCCTCTGGGTCCTGGCCGGCATGCATCAGTGCGACCCCGATCGCGCATTCGACCCGGATCTCGAGCTCCGACAGCTTGAAGGGTGTCGCCATGACCTGCTGAATGCGATCAGCCGCCTTGAGCGCGTCCTCGACGCCGCGGCGAAGCGAGACCATCACTCCAAATTCGTTTCCGCCGGTCCTGGCAAGCACGTCCCCGGCACGAAGCGCGAGAATGAGGCGGCGAGCGAAAGTAATGAGCAGTTCGTCGCCGGCAAGGCTGCCCATCGATTCATTGATGCGCGAAAAGCGCAGCATATCGACGACGAGCACCGCATGCTCGAGGTCGCGCGCAACCTTTTCTCCGGCTTGCTCGATCGCTTCGGTGAAGGCGAGACGGTTGGGTAGTCCGGTGAGGCTGTCGCGCAGCATTTCCGCGCGAAGCGTCCGCTCTGCCTCAACCTCAACCGTCCGATCGACGACACTGAGCAGACATCGCGGGAACGGCGAATCCCTCTTGGGCAGCGGAGCGAGCTTCAAACGGAAGAAATGGGAAGAGACGCCCTCGCCCTGCTTGAAATCCAGTTCGCCCTTGGTGTCGGTGCCGTCGAAGAAATTCTGAAGCAGGTCCGCAATTGGACCTTCCTTGAGGCAATCGGCTTCGTTCCAGTCCAGAGCGACGCAGTCGGATCGTTCGACGGCCTCGACGAACCGACCATTATTTGCAGCAATCCTGAGATTGCGCTCGTCGGTCCGTTCGATGATTGCTGCTGCGATAGGCAACGCATTGAGCAAGCAGAGATCGTCCGCCGCCGCGCGGTGCGGAGTTGCGTTCAATCTGTCCGACCGGCGGAGCCTTTGGACGCTCGCCGGGCGCGGAGCTGCGGCCTGCATCGGTTCCCTATGAGCGCAAGGGGGTTAATTCCGAGTATCTTTTTACCTCTGCCGCCGCTTGTTAACCGAATTTAGTTAATGACTGAACCGAAACGATTAATTGGCTGCACATCAGGCTGAGGCTGCCTCGATAGGCAGGCTCATGCGAAGCGATTGTTTCGCGGAAATCCGATCGGAGGCATGCGGCCGGCGGCGCCCCGTGCCGCCCGCCACGGCGAAAGGTCGGTCTCCGTCCGCACCCTTCCGGATTCGCCTCCCAGCGCCCAGCTGAGGCCATCGGCAAGCGAAAAGGCGATCGCGTCCGAGAGCCCGCCATCGCGATAACGCTGCAACGTTACTCCCTGCCCTCGCGCCAGCTCCGGCAGTTCCGAGAGCGCAAACACCAGCAGCTTCCGGTTCTCGCCCACCACCGCGACTGCATCGGCTCCTTCGGCGATCGAGCGAACCACGCTCAGCTGGCCACCGGTGCGAACGTTGACCAACTGCTTGCCCTTGCGCGTTTCGGCAAGGGTCGCGTCACCGCTGGTCACGAAGCCTTTTCCATCGGACGAGGCGATCAGCAATTTCATCTCCGGCCGGACGACCAACAGCTGAACGATGTCGACCTCCGCATCGAGATCGATGAACAGCCGCGCCGGCTCGCCAAATCCTCTCGCGCTCGGCAGCTTGTCGCCGGCGAGCGTATAAACTCGGCCGTTCGACGCGAAGAGCGCCATTTTGTCGGTGGTCTGAGCGTGAAACTGAATGAACGGGCCGTCGCCTTCGCGCCACTTGAGCTCGGCGACCTGGTCGAGCGCCAAATGGCCTTTCATCGCCCGGATCCAGCCGCGTTGCGAGAGGATGACGGTGATCGGCTCCTTCTCGATCATCGCCGACCAATCGATCTCGCGCGTCGGTGCGACTTCCTCGATCCGCGTGCGACGCTCGTCGCCGAACTTGTCCCTGACGCTTTGAAGGTCCCTCTTCAGCCGAGACCGCTGCCGCCCCGGACTCTCGATCAGCTTTGCAAGCTCGTCGCGCTCCTTGGCAAGCGCGCTGCGCTCGCGCCCGATCTCCATCTCTTCGAGCTTGCGCAAGCTTCTGAGGCGCATGTTGAGGATCGCCTCGCTCTGCCGATCGGATAGCGAAAACTCGGCCATCAGCACCGGCTTGGGCTCATCCTCGGTGCGAATGATTTCAATCACTCGGTCGAGATTGAGGTAGGCGACGAGGAAGCCGTCGAGCAGTTCGATCCGATCGTCGATCTTCCCGACCCGAACCTGGCTGCGGCGGACCATTACCTCGATCTGAAAGCTGAGCCAGGCAGTCAGCGCCTGTTTGAGGCTCATCACCCCCGGGGTGCGGCTCGCGTCGAGCACATTGAGGTTAAGTGGAAAGCGGATTTCGAGATCGGTCAGGCGGTACAGGCTCTCGAGCAGCAGGTCGGGATCGACCGTCCGTGCGCGCGGCTCGATGATCAGTCGTACCTGCTCGTCGCTCTCGTCCTTGACGTCGGCGAGGATCGGAAGCTTCTTGTCGGCGATCAGCTGAGCGATCTGCTCGATCAGCTTGGCCTTCTGGACGCCGTAGGGAATCTCGCTGACCAGCAGGTGCCAGCCGCCGCCCTTTTCGCGCTCGACCTCGACCCGTGCCCGCAGCCGGAAGGAACCGCGGCCGGTTGCATAGGCCTCGGCAATCGCCTCGCGATTGTCGACCAGCACTCCGCCGGTCGGAAAATCCGGACCCGCGACGAAGTCCATCAGGCTGCGGTCCTCGGCTTTGGGATTGTCGATCAGGTGAACCGCAGCATCGATCAGCTCGCCGACGTTGTGCGGCGGAATCGAAGTGGCCATTCCGACCGCAATTCCGCTGGCTCCGTTGGCGAGCAGGTTCGGGAACAGCCCCGGAAAGACTTCCGGTTCCTCTTCTTCGCCATTGTAGGTGGGTCTGAAATCGACCGTGCCTTCGTCGACTGCGGCCATCAATTGGGTCGCAACCGCAGTCAGTCGGGCTTCGGTATAGCGCTCCGCCGCCGCATTATCGCCGTCGATATTGCCGAAATTTCCTTGCCCATCGACCAGCGGATAGCGGAGCGAAAAGGGCTGAGCGAGCCGAACCAGAGCGTCGTAGAGGGCAAGGTTCCCGTGCGGATGGTATTTGCCCATGACGTCGCCGACAATGCGCGCACATTTCTTGTATGCACCGGCAGGATCGAGACGGAGTAGCCGCATCCCCCACAGGATTCGTCGGTGGACCGGCTTCAGGCCATCGCGCACGTCTGGCAGCGAGCGCGCGGTGATCGTCGAAAGCGCATAGACGAGATAGCGCTCCGAAAGCGCGGCATCGAACGGGGTCTCGATAATAGAAGAAATGTCTGGATCGGCCATGCGCCGTCGCTACCAAGGGCTAGGGCGCTGTGCCAGCAGTTCGGCCGGCTCTCATCGCAAAATTCGATTTCTATTCGGTCTGCTCAGGCTCGCGCGGCCTGCTGCGCGCTTTCCGGGACCCGCCCCTGGCTCGCCCAGCCGCCATCCAGCTCCTCGATCGCGCGGTTCATCTCCGCGACCAGCCATTCCCGAAAGCGCTTCACTTTGGGGACCATGCGGCGTTCGCGCGGATAGACGAGCCAATAAGCCCACTCGCGCGAGGAGATTCGATCGGGAAAAGGCGTGCACAGGCGGCCGGCTGCGACATCGCCCTTCCACAACAAAGGAGTCAGCAATGCGAAGCCGAGACCGCCCATTGCCGCATGGCCCTCGTTTGCCTGATTTTCGAGTCGCATCCCTGCCCTGCGGAGCACCGATTCATCGGCCGGAACCCCATTGTCGCAGAACCACTGCTGCCACCAATCGTCGGTGGGATTGATGAGATGCTGGTGCGGGAGGTCGCGTGGCTCGAGTCGGCGGCCCAACTTCCGTTCAACCGCAGCGATACATTCCGGACTTGCCATCGGTGTGAAGGTCGATTCGAACAGGCGATATTCCTCAAGACCATCCCAACCACCCTTGCCCGCGCGGATCGCGATGTCAGCATCGCCGCCGCGCAGGTCGCAAAGCTCACTGCTCGTGGTCATTCGAACGGCAAGGTCAGGATGCTCCATCTGGAAGGCCCCGAGCCGCCAGGCGAGCCAGGTATTTGCGAACGTGTGGGTGGTGGTGATGGTGAGTAGGGATTCGTCTTCCTCGCGATGGCTCGCGAAGGCAGCTTCAATCGCGTCGAACGCGCCCGACAGCGGCGGCAGAAGCCGGTGCCCCAGCGGAGTGAGCCGCGCCCGACCTTTCTCGCGAACGAACAGGGGCGACCCGAGCCGCTCCTCGAGGCTTTTGACCTGGTAGGAAACTGCAGCCTGGGTCATTCCGAGCTCGGCCGCGGCCGCGGTGAAATTCTCGGTCCGGGCGGCAGCCTCGAACGCCCGGATCGCAGCCAGTGGTGGAAGCCGTCTCATCGACCCACCTGATAAGGTCAATTTATAGCTTCTGTCGAGTGTTTGATTGGCGGAACGAACGGAGAAAATCTATTTCCCCATCAAGTCGCCGGCGAGGATAGATCCCTCCCCTCACAGCCCACTTCGCCGGCGACCTTCTACAGGGAAAGGATATACGCCATGGCTTATGGCCTCAGCACCCGTACGTTCAGCGAAAACGGACCTGCAGAGCAGGCCGCCAGGGCGAATATTGTCCGCACTCCCGTACGCTCCTGGCAGGCGCTCAACGAAGCCGGCCGGCTCGAGCTCATCGAACAGGCTCTTTCTGCGGCCAACGACCGCATCGACGGATATCCGCTCGCGCTTTGACGGGCGGAAGGAGAGGAAAGGATGGTGACTATGGTCGACGAGATTTACGATCGGCACTATCGCGAAGGCCGCGCCGAGCTGAATGCAGCGCTGACCGGATTGTTCAACCGCTTCGGCAGCGCGGTCGCCAACGCCTTCAAGGTGCTGAACCGGATCGAATATTCCGCACCGTGGGCGGCCAACCCCGAGTGCGTGCGTTCAAACTGATCCCCAGGAGGAGCGCGGGCTAGCACGCACCGCGCTCCTCGCCTATAGCGCGCGCTCCTTCCGATTTCCTTTGGAGTGACGCGAACCGTGGCTCGCCGCCGGCAGATTTACGAGGGCAAAGCCAAGATCCTCTACGAGGGTCCCGAGCCAGGGACGCTCATCCAATATTTCAAGGACGATGCCACCGCATTCAACGCGCAGAAGCGCGGCACGATCAGCGGGAAGGGCGTAATCAACAACCGGATCTCGGAGCATATCTTCACTTCGCTCGCTGCGATCGGCGTGCCGACGCACTTCATTCGCCGCGTCAACATGCGCGAGCAGTTGATCCGCCAGGTCGAAATCATCCCGATCGAGGTGGTGGTGCGGAACGTCGCTGCGGGCTCGCTGTCCAAGCGCCTCGGAATCGAGGAAGGCACGCAGCTGCCGCGGACGATCATCGAATATTATTACAAGGACGATGCGCTTGGCGACCCGATGATCGCCGACGAACATATCGCCTGCTTCGGCTGGGCGACACAGGACGAAATGAACGACATCGCCGACATGGCGATCCGAGCGAACGACTTCCTGTCGGGGATGTTCGCGGCGATCGGGATCCGGCTCATTGATTTCAAGCTCGAGTTCGGCCGTGTTTGGGACGGCGATTATGCGCGCGTCATCCTTGCCG
>DASVYN010000052.1:0-4493 GCA_036392155.1 Sphingomicrobium sp. | reverse complement strand
GACCAAGCTTGGCAAACAGATAGCCGCCGAGGCTAATCCCCACCATCGTCATGATGATGCCGAAAATCTTCGAAGCGAAGGCGACTTCATCCTTCGTGTAATGAAGATAATCGAGGTAGAACGGATAAGCGAAGCTGGCCCAGATGTTGTAGCAAATCGCGTAGGTCAGGATGAACCCGACCGGCGCGAGCACGCCCCAGCCCATCCTGCCGGATAATTCGGCCAAAGGGTCGACCAGTGCAGAATAGAGATGGTTCAGTGCGGTCCGTTTGACCCCGATCGTCGCGTCGGGCGCGGCGAGCACTTTGTCCGGCCGCTTCGCCAGCACGTTGGCCACGGCCGCAGTCGCCAGCGGAACGAACACGGTAGCAACGATGATCAAGACGCCCCACGTCTTGGTGAAGTCGGCGACAGAGGGAACTTTGCCGCCGGGTGTCGCCGGCATGAGCATCGACATCGCGAAGGTGATCAAGCGCAGGATTGCCCACAGCCAGCTCGCGCCGACGATGGCGAGAAGTGCAGCGCGGACCCGGGGTTTGAGTGAACCCGGCTCCGACAGAGCACCGTAGAGCGTGCTCCGCTCGGGGCGCGGGCTATCGGGCGCGGTCAATGTGATCAGCAGCAGAATCACGAAAATCGCGGCCATGATCAGAAATACGTTGGGCCAACTCATCCGGGCCGCGAGCACCAGCGCGATTGCTCCGCCGACAATGGCGGCAGTGCGATATCCGAACTGATAAACGGCCGAAAGCAGCTCGATCGGAGCATCCTCGTCGGCCTGGTCGATGCGCCACGCGTCGATGGCGATATTGTGACTGGCAGAGGCTATTGCTGCGACGAAGGCGATCAAGACGAAATTGCCGATCGCCAGCGCAGGATTGGTCAGCGCCAGCAGCGCGAGGCAAACCCCGACGATCGCCTGGCAGAGCACGATCCAGCTTTTTCGCCGCCCAAGCGATTCGAGACCCGGCAGCTTTACCCGGTCGACAACCGGCGACCAGAGGAACTGGAACGAATAAGCAAGACCAATCCAGGAGAAGATCCCTATCGTCGCAAGCTTCACGCCGACTTCGCCGAGCCAAGCGGTCAATGTTCCGACGAGCAGCGAAAACGGCAGGCCGGAAGAGAAGCCGAACGCCAGCATGGTCGCAGCCTTGCGCGTCGCAAGCGCTGCCCTCAGCAGCTTGAACCCCTTCGGTCGCTCGCCCGCCACTAACCCCTCCTCGGCTCCTGCGCCTCAAGACCTTAAAGAGGTTTCACGCGCTGCCTAGCCCCGCGATGAACCGCCGCTGCAGGCTCATTTCGGCTCGTCGATCGTATTGAACAGTTCGAGGCCCTTGGGCGGCTTCACTTTCTCACCTCGAAGGTGGCGGTCGATCGACTCGAGCGCCTGGCGCAGCTGCCGCTCCGAATAAGGCTTTCGAATACAACCGATCGCATGCGCCGCCGGAACCGACATATGCTGTCCAGTCGCGAGCAGGGTCGGCACGCCCTTGAGGCGCGCGCTCTTGGCAAGCTCCAACCCCAATTCTTCGCCGTGCAGACGAACATCGGCGAGAATCAGGTGAACGACTTCCTGCTCCAGCTTCTCGACTGCCAGCTGATAGTCGTCGGTGGTCGCAACGACCTCATAGCCGAAGTCGGCGAGCATGGTTTCGGTGTCGAATGCAGTTAGCGGTTCGTCCTCGACGATGAGGATCCGCTTGACGATACGCTTACGCCTGCCGAACAGCATTTGTCTGACCCATGACTTTGCCACCGCAACGAACGACGCGCCAACGGGTGCCCAATCGCCGCCGAAGCTTGCGCGGCGCGGCGTCTGCGGCACCGCAGCCGCGCGAGGGCGGGCCGCAGCGCATCGCCAAGTTGCTCGCTCGAGCTGGAGTCGCCTCGCGCCGCGAGGTTGAACGAATGATCGCCGAGGGCCGAATCGCGCTCAACGGCGAAAAGCTGACAACGCCGGCGACAGTGCTGGAAGATCTTCACGGTGTCACGGTCGACGGCAAGCCGGTGCGGCCGGCCGCGGCAACACGCCTGTTCCGCTTCTACAAGCCGCAAGGGACGATCACGGCGGTGCGCGATCCGAAAGGTCGCAGGACCATTTACGACCAGCTCCCTCATGGCCTTCCGCGATTGATGCCGGTCGGCCGCCTCGACTTCATGACCGAAGGGCTGCTGCTGCTTACCAACGACGGCGAGCTCAAGCGCCGGCTCGAACTGCCCAGGACCGGTGTCGTGCGCACCTACCGTGCCCGCACCTACGGCCAGGTCACTCAGGCGCAGCTCGAGAGGCTCGCTGAAGGAATTACGATCGACGGCGTCCGCTATGGCTCGATCAATGCAAATCTCGAGCGGCGGACCGGCAGCAACTGCTGGGTCGAGATGAGCCTGACGGAGGGAAAGAACCGCGAGGTTCGCCGGGTCCTTGCCCACTTGGGCCTGCAGGTCTCGCGGCTGATCCGTGTCGCTTATGGTCCGCTCACGCTCGAAGACCTGGGGCCGGGTGATGTGGACGAAGCGCCAACAGCCCAAGTCGACGCGTTGCTCAACAGCCTCAAATGAGGATCATCGCCGGCAAATGGCGTGGACGGCCGCTCGAAGCGCCGCCGGGGCTTGCCACACGCCCGACCGCCGATCGGGTTCGCGAGACGCTGTTCTCGATGCTCGCAAGCCGCCTCGGCGGCTTCGAGGATCTGCGTGTCGCCGATCTGTTCGCTGGCAGCGGCGCCCTCGGCCTCGAGGCGCTTTCCCGCGGCGCGGCTTCGGCCACGTTCGTCGAGAGCGACCCGAAAGCCGCCCCCGTCATTCGCCGCAATGCCGAAAAACTCGGCGCGCCGGTGCAGATCTTCACAAGCTCAGCGCTTGCGCTCCCGCGATGCGATCCTTTCGACCTGATCTTCGCCGATCCCCCCTATGCGCCGGATTCGGGAACCTTGGTTGTCGACGCGGTCATCAGAGATGGCTGGCTGGCACCCGGCGGCTGGATGAGCGTCGAGACGAGCCGAAACGACAGCCTCGATCCAGGCGAACTCACAATCGAGGCAGCTCGCGACGTCGGCCGCGCCAGGCTCACGCTTTTGCGGCGCTCTTAGCGTTCGATGCCTTTCGAATTTCATCGATTTCATTGCCAAGACGTCGACCCACTGCTGCCGCGGCTGCTTTACCCGCTTCCTTTACGGCTTTGCCGGCACGCTTGCCGCGTGACCCGCCCCCGCCGCTTGCGATCCCGTGTTCGGCCAGCGACGCCAGGGCTGCCGTCGCCGCAACCGCCACAAGCTCCGCGACGAGCGGGCTCTGCAGCAGCTTGATGAAGGTTTCTCCTGCGTCAAACCCCTCTTGCCTGCCAGAGCGACCGCCGTCGGTAGCTGTACGTGTGACAGCCTTGGACGCTGTCTTCTTCCCATTCTTGCCGCTGCTCTTCCCGGTCGCCTTCCTGGCCATTTGCCTTAGCTCCTAGTTTGCCTTTGCAACGCTCAACCCGCGCAGCGCTCGCAATATCCGCAAGCACCGGCGATTAGTACCCGCCATACTGTATTGACACAATAATACACGTAACGCTATCCTGCCACAAAACAGGAGAAGAGCATGTACAGTCAGCAGGAGCTGGACGAAGCGGTTGCTTCGGGCGTGATTACCTCCGAAGCAGCCAGCGCGCTTCGCGCGCACATCGAGAAACAGCGGGCGATTGCGATTCCGGATGAAGAGCAATTCAGGCTGATCACCGGCTTCAACGACATCTTCGTCTCGATCGCGGCGGCAATCCTGCTCTTCGCCGTCGGCTGGATCGGCCAGTCGATCGGTCAGTCCTCAAATCTGACGCTCGGCAACCAAGGCCCAACCTTTCTTGCACCCCTGGCTGTCGCCGTGACGTCGTGGGGCCTGGCGCTCTACTTCACTGGGCAGCGGCGAATGGCACTTCCATCGATCCTGCTGCTGCTTGGATTTGTCGGCGGCACCTTCGCGGCAGCATTATTCGCTGCGATCCTCGTCGTCGGCTCAGGCAATGTCGACCACAACAATGCGCTCGGCGGAGCTCTTGCCGCAATTTCGGCAGCGCTCGCCGGGGGCGCGGCCTGGCTGCACTGGCGCCGCTTCCACGTGCCGATCACCGTTGCGGCCGGGGCCGCCGCGGTTGCTGCTATTGTCGTTGGCCTGCTGGTGTCGGCGCTCGGCCAAAATGCCGAGCAGGCAAAGAACGCCATCCTTGGGCTCGTGCTGTTTCTCGGCGTCGGCGTCTTCATGTTCGCCATGTGGTGGGATTCGTCCGACCGCGCGCGCCTCACCCGCCGTTCCGATGTGGCCTTCTGGCTGCACCTGCTCGCGGCGCCGATGATCGCACACCCGATCTTCACTCTGCTCGGCCTCAACAACGGCAGCGCCAGCCTTGGCGAAGGTCTGGTGGTGATCCTGCTTTACATCGCGCTTGGCCTCACAGCGCTGGCGGTCGATCGTCGGGCACTGCTCGTATCCGCCTTGGCTTACGTTCTGTGGGC
>DASVYN010000051.1:0-4604 GCA_036392155.1 Sphingomicrobium sp. | reverse complement strand
CAGTTTCGTCAACGAGAACGTCCGCTCCGACCCGCGCACCCCGTTCGGCGGGGTCAAACATTCCGGATACGGTCGCGAATGCTCCGCCTATGGAATCCGCGAGTTCGTCAATATCAAGACGGTGCATGTAAAGCCGTTGGGCAATGGTGGGACCAAAGGCACCAAATAGCTCTAATCCCTTTCGCGAGCTTCCTGAAGCGTGCTGAAGTCGCCGTAGAAGTGCGAGCCGACGAGACCGCGCGCCAATGCCGCGGCCCGGCCGCCACGGGCGAGGTCGTCCGGATCAAACTTGACCTCGGCGATCGTCAGCGGCGGCAACTTGTCTGACTTGAGCTTCGCGTTGAATGCGGCGACATCAGCGGACTGGAATGCTGCCCAGCGCGCTTCGACATCCTTCAGCTCCCGGTCGAGCGCGTCGATGCGCGCCAGCTGATAGGCGGTGGGCCGGTCCTCGACCGAGGTGATCGCACCATAAACGTCGTCGGTATGCTCCCGCAGCCGCTCCTCACCCGTAATCGCACCGCCCTCCTTGGTCGCGACGATCTCTTTGCGGATCTCGTCGGCGCTTTCGCCGAGTCGGGCGGCAGAGGCCTTCACGTCCGCCGGCGCGGTGGCGCTCGATGCCAGCGCTGCTGTCTGATCCCGGACTCCATTGATTTCGGCAACCACCTTGCTCATCCGCCCAAACATCGACTTGACCCGCTCTGCGGCCGCAAATTGTGCCTCGCGGTCGGCAAGAGTGAAGGTTGCACGCTTGTCGAGCGTGACGGTGAGCGGTTCGCTGACGACTTGACCGGCCTTGGTCAGCCGGACGGTATAGGTGCCCGGCAAGAACCGCTCGCCCAAAGCTGACGCTCCTGCGAGCGCAGCGGCCGGTGGGACGAGCGGCGGCTTGGTCCGCATCGACCAGCTGACGCGGTTCAAACCGCGCCGCTTGGATGCCGGCAGCTCGTCGACAACATTGCCTCGACCATCGAGTATCTCGAGCTTCATCCGGCCGATCACATGTCGCGCCTTCTGATAGTAAGTGATCGATCCGCCGCTCGCCCGGTTCTCGCCAGCATAAGAGGCGTCGCCTTCCGCCCATCCGCCACTGCCCTGGATCCGCTGCTCGACCGGCCTGCTTGGGATTAGTGCGACGTTGCTCGCCAAGACCTGCGCACTCAATGAGCGCAGCGGACTGATGTCGTCGATCACCCAAATTCCGCGACCATGCGTCGCGAGGACTAGGTCGTCTTCGCGATCCTGAAGCGCGATGTCGCGTACGGCGACCCCGTCGGGGAAATCGTTGGGCTTGAATTGGGCCCAGCTCTGGCCGGCATTCAAGCTGACGAAAAGGCCGAACTCGGTCCCGAGGAACAATATGTTGGGGTTGAGGCGATCCTCCCTGATCACATGCGCGTAGCCGCGAACACCGGGAGTTTGGGGCCCGACCAGCGGCTGCCACGTCCGGCCATAATCTGCCGTGCGATAAAGATAGGTCCCCATATCGCCATAAGCGTGGCGGTCGTCGGTCACATAGGCGACTGCCGGGTCGAAGCGGCTCGCTTCGACCCAGCTGATCCAGTTACCCGAAGGCATTCGAAGATTTGGCGTCAGATTGGTCCAATGCGCGCCGCCGTCGCGGGTCAGCTGGACATTGCCGTCATCGGTCCCGACCCATAGCTGGCCGATCGCTTTCGGGCTTTCCGAGATCGAATAGATGGTCGTGTTCATCTCGGCTGATGAATTGTCGACCGTAATTCCGCCCGATTGCTCCTGACGCTGCCGGATCGGATCGTTGGTGGTGAGATCCGGCGAGATCCGGTCCCAGGTCACTCCGTGATCGCGGCTGCGGAACAGAAATTGCGACCCGATGTAAATTGTGCCCCTCTCATTGGGCGACAAGGCGATCGGTGTGTTCCAATTGTAGCGCAGCTTCTCCTTATAGCCGGCCTTTGGCTGGATATCGCGCTGCTCGAGCGTCTTCCTGTTGATCCGGCCGATATGCCCGCCTTGATATTCGGCATAAGCATAGTTCGGGTCCGAAGGATCCGAAAATGCCCAGAAGCCGTCTCCGCCGAACAGATTCTCCCAGCGGCTGTTGGTGATTCCACCGGGATATTCCTGGTCACCGACCCAGGACGAATTGTCCTGAAGGCCGCCATAGACCTGGTAAGGATCCTTATTGTCGGTGCTGACATGGTAGAATTGGCTGACCGGAAGGTTGTTTGCCTTCCACCAGCGGCTGGCGCCGTCATAGCTGTACCAGAGCCCGCCATCGTCGCCGCCGACGATATATTTGGTGTTGGTCGGGTTGATCCAGATGTCGTGCCAGTCGCCATGCGAGCCGCCCGCTGCGTTCGAGAAGCTTTTGCCGCCATCCTCAGAAACGGTAATCGAATAGCCCATCTTGAACAGGCGGTTCGGGTCCTTTGGATCCACGACGATGCGGGCGAAATAGAAGGGCCGCCAGACCATGCCCTGGCTTCGGTCGCGCTCCTCCCAGGTGAGGCCGCCATTCTCCGACACATAGAGCGCCGAGCGCGGATTCTCGATAAAGGCGTAGATTTGCTTCGGATTTGACGGAGCAAAGGCAATTTCAGTCCTGCCCCAGGGATAGGCGGGCAGCCCTTTTCGGTTGTCGGCGGTCAAATAGGTCCACGTCCTGCCGCCGTCGCGGCTTTCCGCGAAGCGGCTTCCCGACGGCTTGTCCGGACCGTCGCCGCCCGAACGATATTCGTAAGGCTTGCGCCGGAAATCCCATTCGCCGGCGAGAAGATGCTCGGGGTTCGCCGGGTCCATCGCGACCGAAGAGCAACCTGTCGACAGGTTGGTGCCCTTCAAGATTAGCGACCAGCTCCTGCCGCCGTCGGTCGTCTTATAGAGTCCGCGATCGGGCGAATCCGACCATAAGGGCCCGGGCGCGCAGGCGTAGACGATATTCCCATTCTTCGGGTGGACGATGATCCTGGTGATCCGCTCGACTTTGGGCAGACCCATGCGGGTCCAGGTCTCGCCGGCGTCGCTCGATTTGTAGACCCCGTCGCCGACCGACACCGAATTTCGGGTCCAGCTCTCGCCGGTCCCGACCCAATAAACGTCCTTGTCGGTTGGATCGAAGGCGACCGCTCCGATCGATTTGACCGGCTCCTTGTCGAACACCGGCTTGAATGTTGTTCCGCCATCTTCGGACTTCCACACGCCGCCCGAAGCGGATCCGATCAGAAGGGTTATCTTGCCGTCCTTTTCCTGGCGTCCGGCAACTGCAGCAATTCGGCCGGACATGGTGGCCGAACCGATGTTGCGGACGCCAAGGCCGGACACTGCGGCGCTGTCGAAGCTCTGAGCGGCTGCCGGAGAAACGATGAGAGCCGCGGCACAATTGAGAAGGATTGGACGCAGCATGATCATTTCCCCTTCGGCTTGGAAGGTTTGACTGGCGGCTTGGTCTTGGATTGCGATTTTGCAGCCGGCGCCTGTGGCTGGTTCGACGCGTCGGGTGCTTCTCCGTCCGCCTTCGCCGATGTCACCGGACCGCGTGGCTCGGCGAAAAAGCTTTCGCCGATGTTCCGATTGGCGGTGCCATTGGCGATGATCGTGCGCTGACGCTGATTGGGTTGACCCTGGGGCCAGCTTTCGACCGACATTGGAAAATAGACGCCGGCAACTCTCTCATAGTCACCGAGCTCGGTCTCTGTCGTCTGTTCGGCGCCCCTGATCCGGCGGGTCTCGTTAACCTTGATCTCGAGATAAGTGTCGGGATCGAGCCAGTAAGTGAACTCGTCGCCGTCCTGTTGTGTGACCTTGAGCTTATAAGCGAGCGTTCCGTCGAAATCATCGCGCCCAAGATAGACGATCCGGCTCCCGTCGTTCCGCGCAGCCAGCAGCGGGCCTTCGATCAGTCCCTCGTCGGCTAGCTGGCGGGCCTCGTCCGCCGACATCTTCTCCGGGTCCTTGCGTCCCTGGAGCGGATTGACCTTCCACGCTCCGCCGTGACCGTCATAGGCCTGAATGATATCCAGGCCCTGAAGGCCGTAGTCGACGCGGTCGGCGGTGCCGGCTGCCGTCCGTGCATGGGCCTCTTTGTAGCTAACCTCGAAATCGCCCGGGAAGATTGTGCGGCCTTCGAAGCTGATATCCTTGATCGCAGCGAACGCCGCAGCGCCGCCGCGGGCTTCAAGGTTCTTGGCGATTAGACTCTGCGCGTCCTGCGCCGCCGCGGGAAGGGAAGCGCAGCCCAGCAGCAGCGCGGTGAGGCACAGACGAACTGACATGAAACTCGCCCTCCGGTGAGGGCCAGACATTGGAACTGCCGCTGTAACGAATCAAGCTGGCGCACAGCCGCCCGTCGAAATGGCTCAGGCGTTCGCAGCCAACGTCCGCTCCCTGAACCATTTGGTCAGCACATATTTGGTGCCGCGGCGGACCTTCATCCCCTGGTGCAATGTGGCCGGGTTTGGCCGCCCGTCGGGCAGCAGATTGTTCCATGCCAGGAGCTTGCCCGTTTCCGGCTGGACGGTCTTGCCGATCCTCTTGAAGCGCGTTGCGCCGCCCTCTTCGGGCTCATTCAAATAGATCATCGCTGTCCAGGTTCGCTGGCCTCTGTCCAGCGTATGAACAAA
>DASVYN010000050.1:0-8806 GCA_036392155.1 Sphingomicrobium sp. | reverse complement strand
ACCGCACCTTCGAGCTCGGCGCAATATGTCGCGCCCGCCGGTTACGCCACGCCCGCTTACTCCAGCCAAAGCGTGACCTCGGCACTGAACAGCTGGCGAACCCTCCGCCAGAGCAGCGGCTACCGCTTCGCCGATTACGCGCCTTTTCTGATCGCCTATCCCGACTGGCCCGATACGACTCGGATGCGCGGCTGGGCCGAAAAGGCGATGCAACCGGGCGAAAATGCGCAGACCGTCCTGGCTTTCTTTGCTGCGCAAAAGCCCAGGACCGGAAACGGCTGGGCACGACTTGCAGAATCCTATGCGGCAACCGGACAGATGGCGCAGGCGCTGGACGCGGCGCGGCACGCGTGGAATTGTGCAGACCTCGGGGCTACGGACGAACAGGCGATCTGGGCACGCTACTCGGGGAGCCTGACGCGCACCGACAATGACAATCGCATCGATGCCCTGCTGTTCGCGAAAAAGGCCGATGATGCGGCACGATTCCTGACCTCCGCCAGTCCCGACCGGCAAGCGGCCTTCGCAGCGCGAATCTCAATGCAGCAGAATGCGAGCGATGCCGACAGCCGCTATGGCGCGGTCATCGGCACCGTTACGCGCGACGCCGGATTGCTGATGGACCGAGCTCGCTGGCTGCGGGCCAACAATTTCGACGCGGCGGCCCAGCAGCTCGCTGCCCGCGACCATGATTTCATTTACAAGCCGGCCGATCCCGAGCGCTTCATGGATATGCTGATTGCGCTCGCGGGTGATGCGGTCGACGATCGGAACTGGCAGACTGCCTACAATATCGCCAGCCAGGTCGACGACGTGCTTCCAAAGGATGCGAACGTCGCTGAACAGCCGACCGGGATCCGCGATGATTACACCACCCTCGCCTGGACCGCGGGCACCACAGCGCTCGATCGGATGAACCATCCGCAAAGCGCAATTGCGATGTTTGACCGCTACGCGCGCGCTGGCCGTTCGCTCCAGGTCCAGACGAAGGGCTATTATTGGGCCGGACGGGCAGCACTCGCGGCAGGACGCTTCGAGGACGCCAATTCCTACTTCCAGCGCGCAGCAGCTTATTCCGACCTGTTCTACGGGCAGCTCGCGCTCGAGCGACTCGGTCGTTCGGTTGCGCCGCCGCCTGCGGCCCTTCCGCAATATGTGACGACCCAGCTGCAACGAACGTTGTTCAATAGCCGACCGATCGTCCAGGCGATTCGTTTGCTCGGCCAGCAGGGCCGCTCGACCGAGCAGGCCCTGTTCGTGAAAGCGCTTGCAGAATCGCTCGATAACGACACCGACCGATACCTTGCCGTCGATCTTGGTCAGCAGATCAACCGCCAGGACCTTGCAGTATGGACCTCCCGCATGGCGCGGGTGAAGGGTTCGATGTTCTACGTCCGTCAGGCCTATCCCACTCTACCGACCTCGGTTTCCGGTGCGATATGGTCGCTTGCGCATGGGATCAGCCGCCAGGAAAGCTCGTTCGACCCCTATGCCGTGAGCCACGCCGGAGCGCGCGGAATGATGCAGCTGATGACGGGCACTGCGCGCGAGGAGGCGGGCAAAATGGGTGTCGGTTTCGACAGCTATCGGCTGATCAGCGATCCAAGCTACAACGTCCTCATCGGCTCGGCCTATTTCAATCGCTTGCTGAGCAACTGGAATGGCAGCGTCCCGCTCGCGGTCGCGGCTTATAATGCA
This sequence comes from Sphingomicrobium sp., assembly GCA_036392155.1. GTDB lineage: Bacteria > Pseudomonadota > Alphaproteobacteria > Sphingomonadales > Sphingomonadaceae > Sphingomicrobium. The sequence continues at coordinate 7,108 of DASVYN010000050.1, read as the reverse complement.
GGAAGCGGCAACGTCCGAAAGTGGATCGACCGATACGGCGATCCGCGCAGCCAGGTCGACATGCTCAAGTGGATTGAGGTGATCCCCTACAGCGAGACGCGCGCCTACGTTCAGCGAGTGATCGAGAATAGCGTCGTCTATGATGCGCTGCGTTCGAACCAACCGCAGCAGACCGCGGTCCACGTGTCGCGCTATCTTGGGAAAGACCGTCCAGGCTGATAATCGTCTCCAGTGACCGACCGTTTCATCACCCCCGAAGGACTGGCGCGGATCCGCGCCGAATATCATGACCTGTTCGCTGTGGAACGCCCGAAAATCGTCGAGACAGTCTCCTGGGCCGCGTCCTTGGGGGATCGATCGGAGAATGCCGATTATATCTACGGCAAGCGCCGGCTGCGCGAGATCGACCGCAAGCTCGCCCATCTCGCGCGGATCATGAAGGATGCGAAGATCGTCGATCCGGTCAAGCAGCTGCATCGCGACCAGATTCGATTCGGAGCGACGATCGAGCTTGCCGATGAGGACGACAATCACCGCAGCCTGACGATCGTCGGCGATGATGAGACGGATGCTGCCTCTGGCCTGATCGGATGGAGCGCGCCGCTTGCCCGCGCATTGATCGGCGCACGGGTCGGCGACGAGCGTACCGTCCGCTTACCGGCGGGCGAAAAATGCTATGAAGTGATCGCGATCCGTTATCCGGATTGAGCCAGCCGAGCGCCCCTTACCAAGTGCGGCGGCTCGGCCGGCATCGATTTCGCCCAGGCTTCAGCAATTGCTTCCAGGGCGGCGAGCGCTGCCCGTTCCTCATCGTCGCCGTCGATCGTCCGCCACGGTGACCAGCGCGTGTCGGTGTTCGCACGAAGCTCCTCCAGCGCGCGCTGATAGGCTGGATCGTCGGCGCGGATGAACTCATCGTCGGCCTTGTGCGGGCGCCACTGACTCAGTTTTCGATCGGCAAGCCTCTCCTGCTGCACGTCGGCGCTTACGTCGAAGTAGAGCTTGACCAGCAACGTCCCGTAATCGCGCTGCTGCGCCTCGAATTCGTTGATCTCATCGAATAAGCGCGAGACCGATTCGTCGAGCGTCCGGCCCAGCACCCGATCGGCGAGCGCGCGCCGGTACCAGCTGCGGAAGAAGATCGACGTGAAACCGGCAGTGGGAAGTTGCCGCCAGAAGCGCGCCAGCCAGTGTCCTTCACTCGCTTCGCGGCGGTCATAGTCGGTGGAGTGGACAACGAAATGGCACGGGTCGAATGCGGCCGCGAGCTGCTTGAGGACATATTTCTTGCCGGCGCCTTCGGGCCCCTCGAACAGGATGATCGCGCGACGTCCGTGCGCGATCTGCGGCAGCTGCAGCTCGCTCAGATGATCCTGAAGTGCGGCAAGCGCCGAGCTCAATGCCAAATCCCCACCATCGCGCAGGAGAGGAGGTGTTAACGCAATTAACGAAACGTACAACGGTCCGCGCGCCCGGGCGTGGCCTATTTTGGGTCAACCCTCAGCGACAACGCGGATATGCAGCTCTTTGAGCTGCTTGGGCATGACCGGAGCCGGAGCGTTCATCATCAGGTCCTCCGCTTTCTGGTTCATCGGGAACAGGATCACCTCGCGGATGTTCGGCTCGTCGGCGAGCAGCATCACGATTCGGTCGATTCCAGGTGCCGACCCGCCGTGGGGCGGAGCGCCGAACTTGAATGCATTGATCATTCCCGCGAAGCTCGTCTCGACTTCCTCACGGCTATAGCCGGCGATTTCGAACGCCTTGTACATGATGTCCGGACGGTGGTTTCGAATGGCGCCTGAACTCAATTCCACGCCGTTGCAGACGATATCATATTGCCAGGCAAGGATCTCCAGCGGGTCCTTCGTCTCCAGCGCCTCCATCTCCCCCTGGGGCATTGAGAACGGATTGTGGCTGAAGTCGATCTTCTGCTGCTCCTCGTTGAATTCGAACATCGGGAAATCGACGATCCAGCAGAAACGGAAGGCGCCTTTTTCGATAAGGTCGAGCAGCTCGGCGACGCGGGTGCGCGCAAGGCCTGCAAGCTTAGCCGCTTCCGCTTCCTTCCCGGCGGCAAAGAAGATTCCGTCGTCGGGACCAAGGCCCATCTGCTCAGCGAGGCGGTTCATCCCCTCCTCGCCATGGTTTTTGGCGATTGGTCCGCCCCACTCGCCGCCCTTGCGGGTTGCATAGCCGAGACCGGCAAAACCTTCGCTGCGCGCCCACTCGTTCATGTCGTCGAAGAATTTGCGGCTCAGCCCGGCACTATTGGGCGCGGGGACAGCGCGGACGACTCCTCCACCCTCGACGATCTTGGCGAACAGGCCGAAGCCGGAGCCTTTGAAATGCTCACCGATATCCGAGATCAGCAGCGGGTTGCGGAGGTCCGGCTTGTCCGTTCCGTACTTTAGCAACGTTTCCTTATACGGAATACGAGGATAATCGCCGGCCGCAGTGACCGCGCGACCGTTGGCGAATTCCTCGAAGACACCAGAAAGCACGGGTTCGATCGCGGCGAACACGTCATCTTGGGTGACGAAGCTCATCTCGAAGTCGAGTTGGTAGAATTCTCCCGGACTGCGGTCGGCGCGGGCATCCTCGTCGCGGAAGCAGGGCGCAATCTGAAAATAGCGGTCGAAGCCGGCGACCATGATCAGCTGCTTGAACATCTGGGGGGCCTGCGGAAGCGCGTAGAATTTGCCCGGGTGCACGCGGCTCGGAACCAGATAGTCGCGCGCGCCTTCCGGCGAGCTGGCGGTAAGGATCGGGGTTTGGAACTCGGTGAAACCCTGCTCGATCATCCGACGCCGAATCGAGGCTATCACCGCCGAGCGCAGCATGATGTTGGAATGGACCTGCTCACGCCGCAAATCGAGATAGCGATATTTGAGCCGGATCTCCTCCGGATATTCCTGGTCCCCGAACACCGGCATTGGAAGCTCGGCGGCCGCCGATTGCACGATGACATTGGTCGCGCGGATCTCGATCTCGCCGGTCGGAAGATTCGAGTTCACCGTTTCCCTGGAGCGGGCGACGACCTCGCCCTCGATCGTAACCACCGATTCCACCCGAATCCGGTCGAGCGTCCTGAACGCGGGTGAATCGGTATCTGTGACGATCTGGGCAATTCCATAATGATCACGCAGATCGACAAACAGCAAATGCCCGTGATCGCGCTTGCGATGGACCCAACCTGAGAGGCGAACCGTTTCGCCGACATTGCCAAGGCGCAGCGCTGCGCAGTTGTGGGTACGATAGGCGTGCATGATGAACTCGGCTCGCTAGCGGAAAAATGTCGTGGAAAAACGAGTGCCGCGCTTCACTGGCACAAAGCTTTTTGTCAACCCGCGAGGGCCCCGCTAAAGCCGCGCCAGACTCATGCGTATCCACCCACTGATTACCAAGTCCGAAGACCTCAAGGACCTCGTTGACCGGCTCTCCGCCGAACCATTCGTCGCCGTGGACACTGAGTTCATGCGCGAGAATAGCTATTGGCCGGACCTCTGCCTGATCCAGGTCGCGAGTGCGCAGGAAGCCGCGGCAATCGATCCGAAGGCGGACATAGACCTCAAGCCGCTCCTCGATCTTTTCGTCAGCGACGAGCAAATATTGAAGGTCTTCCACGCCGGTGGACAGGATCTCGAAATCATTCACAACCTGACGGGCAAGGTCCCCCATCCCCTGTTCGATACCCAGATCGCGGCAATGGCGCTCGGCCATGGCGAGCAGATCGGCTATTCAAACCTGATCGAAAGCCTCCTCGGCCACAGTCTCGACAAGGGCGCGCGGTTTACCGACTGGAGCCGGCGCCCGCTCGACAAACGTCAGATCGACTATGCGATCGCCGACGTGACGCACCTCGCCGCCGTTTTTCCGCGAATGGTCGAAAAATTGAAGAAGACCGGGCGCGGCGCCTGGCTCGATGAGGAAATGGAGCGTTTGGCCGACCCGTCGAGTTTCGCTTTTGCTCCGGAGGATGCATGGAAGCGGCTGAAGCTGCCCAGCCGGAATGCGACCGTGCTCGGACGGCTCAAGGCATTGGCTGCGTGGCGCGAGACTGAAGCGCGTTCCAAGAATCTGCCCCGCGGTCGCATCATCAAGGACGATACGCTGAACGAGATGGTCCTCCATCCGCCCAAGAGCCAGGAGGACCTCGGGCGCGTTCGCGGGCTTTCGGCCGGATGGAAGACCAATGATATCGGCGCTCGGCTGATGGGTGCGATCAATCACTCGAAGCCACTTGAATCGAGCGAAATGCCCGATCGCGAACCGCGACGCCCTGGCCTCACCAAGGACGCGGCCCTGGTCAGCGATCTGTTGAAGCTGCTGCTCAAGATCCGCGCCAAGGAAAGCGGGGTGGCCGCGCGGCTCATTGCCCGTTCCGACGATCTCGAAGCTCTCGCCGCCGGCGTTCGCAAGAATCTCAACATACTGTCGGGATGGCGCTATGAGCAGTTCGGCAAGGACGCGCTCGACCTCGTCGAGGGCCGGCTCGCGTTCGGGATCGAGAATGGCAAGCTCATGATGAGCCGAGTCGCCACCAAGGAGACGGTGGATGCGTAGGATTTCACTCTTCCTTCCCGTCCTGCTCGCCGCCTGTGCCGCCAGTCTCCCGGCGGATAGCCCCGGCCCGCCGCAGCCGACTCCGGTCCACGGCGTAACGCCCGGGCACAAGTGCCGGACCGAACGAACCAGCCAATTCATCGGCAAGCTCGGCACCAGCAAGACTGGCGCCGCAATCAAACGCGCAAGCCGCGCCGCAGTGCTGCGATGGGCGCCGCCGGGATATATGCTGACGATGGATTATCGCGAGGATCGGGTGACCGTCTACCTGCGTGCCGACCGCACAATCACGAAGATCAACTGCGGCTAGAGTAGGTTTCAGTTAGGTGGAAGCGCGGCCCTGGGCTTTGACTGCGCCGGGAAACAGGCGCGGTCCGTCAGCGGGAGCTGGACCCGGGGGGCGGTGTTTAGCCTCGCTGAGATACGATCTAGGCCGCTTCTCCGATCATCCTCGCATCGATCAGCGCTCGGCGGATCGTCGGCAGCGACAGCCGCGCGCGCTCGGCGATCGCGTAGCGGTCAACCGCTTCGACAGCGCGCTCGATCGTCCAATAATCGCGATGCAGCCTTTCGCTCATGAAGCGCAGCGCATCGGCCGGGATGTGGAGGCCGCGGTCGGCAAAATGGAGCTGGATCAGCGCCGAGAAAAGATCATCGTCGGGGTGACCGATGCGCGCGATCGGAGTGATCGCCAGCCGAGTCTTCAGATCGAGTAGCCTCGGGCTCCAGGTCGGCGGTGCTTCATCGGCGACCATCACCAGAGGTCGAGCGGTGTCCTGCGCCTGGTTCCAGGCGTGGAACAGTTCTTCCTCGTCACGTTGATCGGCTTCGTCGAACAACCGTCCACCGGCACGCTCGACGAAACTGCGGGCAAGAAGCGTGCGCCCCGATCGCCGCGGCCCGGTCAGAATCGTCGCCTTGACCGGCCACATGCTGAACTTCCTGAAATGGTCGAACGCCTCGCGGTTTGCGTCGGAGACGATGAATCGGGCTTCACCTTCGGTTTGGGGCCAGTCGAGCGGAAGCGCGATCTGGTCCGGACCGTGCTTCACTGCAGGCCCTTCGGCGGCTGGTTCGCTGGCGGGCTGGTCGTTGGCGGTTGCTGTGCGCCCGGAATTGGCTGGGGCTGCACGGGTGGCGGCGGCAGGGCCGGCGGCTTGTCCGTGTCCGAATGGATCTTCACCACTGAACCCTGGGCGAGATCGACGACCCAGCCCCGACCGCTCAGCGCCCCTGCAAGTTGCGAGAGGCCTCCCTTGTAGCTGACCAGAATGTAGCTCGTTCCGCCCGGGTTGATCTGCTGCGGAGCCGCAGATTTGACACCCGGAAGCGAACGCAAGTGCGCCATTGCGAAATTATAGAAGTTGACGTTCTTGCCGACGACCTGAACCTGGAACGAATTATATTCGCTGACCGGCGGCGGTGTCTCTTGCTCAGGCGCCTGCGGAAGCACCGGCGGCGGCGGCATGTTGAGGGACGAATCGCGCGTCAGTCGCCCAGCCGCCAGTGCCTGGGCGTAGATCTGGTCGATGCGCTGCGCGCCCTCGGCCATCATTGCAGGAACGGCCTCGCTGTTCGGCGCGGTCAGCGTGAAGCCGCCGATGATCTCATTGTCAGGACCGTGCCGAGCGATGAACCGCGCGCGTGCCGGACCACCCGGATAGAGGCGCTGCAACTGGACTTCGGCAACCAGAATGTCGTTCGCGCCATACATGTCGAGCAGGTTGCGCCACCAGCCGCGGCCCGGTCGCATGGCCTGCGAGGCGTTGATCAGCAGCGGATCAGCGCCCATGCCGCTGACGCGAACATAATCGATCGGGCTCTGCGAGGTGCGGAACTGGGCCCAGGCGCGCTGCCATGCATTGCGCAGTTCGACGCTGGTCGCGGTTCCCCCCGAGACGGTTACCGGAATCAGCAGCATCGGTACTGATCGCTGGATTTCGCCGCCTTCGACTCCGAGGAACGGCGCGGCGCGCGCACGGTCGAACAACACTCCGAGATCCGCGATGTAGCGGTAAGGTCCGATCTGCTCACGCTCGACATTGATCGAGCTGACAATCTGATCGAGGGTCCCGTCGGGCAGGTTCGGGGCTTCGGCAATCGGTGCATTATGCATCTTCGCCCACAGCGCCTTGAATCCCTGCCGCTGCGCTATCCGCCAGCCGTCGTAGCGAGCGGTCTGACCGTCCGCTGCCCCGACGTCGACGTGGATACCGCCGATCTCCAGCGTGTTCGTGCTGTCGAGCGGGAGGATGCCGCGTTCGGCACTTTCCAGCTGCGCGTAGATCGCGCCCGAGATTCCGAGCGCAATTGCGACAAATATCGAGGTGAGGACTGGGTGACGGGGCATTCCGAAGCGTCTTTTGGCGACAACGGCGTGGAAATCCAAGCGGCTTGTCTCTACTGGCCCCGCGCATGAGTCAAAAGCCGCTGACCTATGCCGACGCCGGAGTGTCGATCGATGCCGGAAATGCCCTGGTCAAGGCGATCGGTCCGCTTGCCCGTTCGACGGCCCGGCCAGGCGCGGACGCCGAGCTCGGCG
>DASVYN010000049.1:0-6255 GCA_036392155.1 Sphingomicrobium sp. | reverse complement strand
GGCCCGATGATCGCAGTCACGGCGTTAGCGGGCACCTTCATGGTGACCTGCTTCAGCGCGTGCCCCTTGCCGTAATAGAAATTGAGGTCACGGATATTGACGGCCCCGTAATCTTGCACGGCGCCGGTACCGGCATAGCTCGGCGTAATCCGGAGCGCGGTTGCGGACTCGTTCATTGGTCTTTTCCTTTGCGCGCGAGCAGCCGCACCAGGATGTTGAGGATGAGCACGAAAGCGGTGAGCACGAACGCCCCCGCCCAGGCCAGCGTGTGCCATTCATCGTATGGACTCATCGCATATTGGAAGATCACGACAGGTACGTTCGCAAGCGGTCCGTTGAGGCTCGAGCTCCAGAATTGATTGTTAAGCGCAGTGAAGAGCAAGGGGGCGGTCTCGCCGGCGATGCGCGCCACGCCGAGCAGGATGCCGGTGAGGATCGCGCTCAGCGCCGCCTTGTAGAGGATCTGCCGAGTGACACGCCAGCGCGGAAGCCCGAGCGCGAAGCCTGCTTCGCGCATCTGGTCGGGGATGAGGCGGAGCGATTCCTCGGTCGTCCTGACGACGATCGGCAACAGAATCATCGCCAATGCGAGTGCACCGGCATAGCCCGAGAAATGGCCGGTGGTGCGAACCACCAGTTCGTAGACGAACAGGCCGATGACGATCGAGGGTGCGCTCAGCAGGATGTCATTCACGAAGCTGACGATTCCAGCAAGCCGGGTGTAGCGGCCGTGCTCGGCGAGATAGGTGCCGGCCGCGACTCCGATCGGAGTCCCGATGACGAGGCCGAGAAGGATCATCACTGCGCTGCCGTAAAAGGCGTTCACCAAGCCGCCGCTTGCACCGGGCGGCGGGGTCATCTGGCTGAAGAGCGACGGCGTCAGCGCTCCGGCGCCCTGGCGAAGCGTGGTCCACAATATCCAGGCGAGCCAGACTAGACCGAACACGGTTGCTGCAGTGGCGAAGGCGAAAGCCGCAATGTCGGCGACTCGTCTGCGGGCGGGAACCGCCATCTCTAATTTGTCCTTCCGAACTGCCGGTTGAGGCGTAGCAGCAAGAGCTTGGCGATGGTCAGAACTATGAAGGTGACGACGAACAGCAGGAAGCCGAGCGCAATCAAGGACGAGCGATAGAGATCGGTATCGGCCTCGGTGAACTCATTGGCGATCGCCGCAGCGATCGAGTTGCTCGGCATCAGGAGCGACGCGGACAGATCGTGTGCGTTGCCGAGCACGAAGGTCACCGCCATCGTTTCGCCAAGGGCGCGGCCGAGGCCGAGAAAGACGGCGCCGATGACCGCCGAGCGCGTATAAGGGAGCGTAACCCGGCTGAGGATTTCCCAACGGGTCGAGCCCAGCGCGACAGCTGATTCCTTGAGCGGAGCCGGAACCGCGCTGAACACTTCGCGCGCGACCGAGGCAATGAACGGGATCACCATGATCCCGAGGACGATCCCGGCAGTCAGCATTCCAATGCCGATCGGCGGCCCGCTGAACAGCGGTCCGATGAGCATCTTGTTGCCCAGATGATTACCGAGCCACGGCTCGACATGCGCTGCCATGAATGGTGCGAAGATGAACAGCCCCCACATGCCGTAGATGATGCTCGGAATGGCCGCGAGAAGCTCGATCGCAATGGCGATCGGGCCGCGGCTCCAGCGCGGCGCGATGTCGGTCAGGAACAAGGCGATTCCGATGCTGACCGGAACCGCGATGATCAAAGCGATCGCCGAAGTGACGAGTGTGCCGTAAATCGGAACGAAGGCGCCGAACTTGCCGGCGACGACATCCCAATCCTTGCCCGTGACGAACCCCCAGCCGAAGGTCTGGAACGCCAAGCGGCCGCCCCAGGCCATGGCGACCGCGACGCCGCCCAACAACAGGAGAACGAGCCAGGCGGCGCCTGCCGTGATCCATTGGAACGCGCGGTCCGCGCCGACGCCGCTCTTGCGCATCGGAGGAACTAGATCAGCGGTATCGGCGAGGCTCGCGTTCACTTGACGTTGGTGCTGATGTAGCTCTCGATTTGCTGGACCAGCGCCGCAGGAAGCGGGACATAGTCGAGCTTCTTCGCCTGATCCTGACCCTTCTCGAGCGCATTCTTGAAGAAGGCGATTGCCGCATCCGACTTGGCCTTATCCTTCGGCTGCTTGGGCATCAGGATGAAGGTGGTGGCAGTGATCGGATAGGCATTCTGACCCGGCGCATTGGTCATCACCAGGTTGAAGTCCTTGGCATTCTTCCAGTCGGCGCTCTCGGCCGCAGCGGAGAAGCTGTCCGCGCTCGGACTGACGAAGGTGCCGGCCGAATTCTGCAGCTGGGCGTAGGTCATCTTGTTCTGGATGACATAGGCATATTCGACATAGCCGAGCGCATTGGGCAGCTGCTTTACGTAAGCGGCGACGCCTTCGTTGCCCTTGCCGCCGACCCCCGTCGGCCAATTGACCGTCTTCCCCTCGCCCGGCCCGCTTTTCCAGGTCGGACTGACTTGAGCCAGATAATGGGTGAAGTTGAAGGTGGTGCCCGAGCCATCGGAGCGGTGGACAACGGCGACATTCGCGCCGGGGAGAGTCACGCCGGGATTGAGCTTGGCGATGACCGGGTCGTTCCAGCTCTTCACCTTGCCCGCGTAAATGTCGGCAAGCAGCGGTCCAGTGAGCTTGAGCTTGCCAGCTTCGAGGCCGGGGACGTTCACGACTGCGACGATGCCGCCGATCACGACCGGGAATTGCGCAAGGTTGCTCTTGGCGAGATCGTCCGATGCAAGCGGCTGGTCGGTCGCACCGAAGTCGACGGTGCCGGCCTTCACCTGGCTGATTCCGCCGCCCGAGCCGATCGACTGATAGTTGATCAAGGCGCCACCCTGCTTCTGATAGTCGGCAGCCCAAGCGGACAACACCGGGTAGACGAATGTCGATCCCGCGCCCGTGACTTGCGCGCTTTGTCCGGCCGAGCCCTGTTTTCCGGCATTCGAGTTGCACGCAACGAGCAGCGCCGCGAGCGGCAGCGCAATTAGCATCCTGTTCACAGGCTTATTCTCCCGGGTAGAATCCGATTGTCCCCGCGCGTCGCCCTAGCCGCGGATCGGCGTAGACCCTGTGACTTTTTTGTTGCTGTTTTATGACAGCACCCAAGCATTTGCGTGAAACCGGCCGCGCGCGTAGGCGGGCCGCCATGGCGAGCAAGTTTGAGACCTTCGCAGCGCTGCACGTACCCGGCGATCCGGTCATTCTTTATAACATATGGGACGTTGGAAGCGCGCTTGCGGTCGTTGCTGCAGGAGCCGAGGCGCTCGCGACCGGCAGCCATCCCGTCGCCGATGCGAACGGCTGGCCCGACGGTCAGCGGGTGCCGCTCGACTTTGCACTCGCCAACGCCAAGCGGATCGTGGAGGGGGTGGAGCTTCCGCTCACGGTCGACTTCGAAGGCGCCTACTCGACGGATCCGGAGGAAGGCGGAGCGAATGTCGCCAAACTGAAGGCGAGCGGGGCCGTCGGCTGCAATTTCGAGGATCAGATAATCGGGGGCGAAGGCGTTCACCCGCTTGAGCTGCAGGTCAGACGCATCGCGGCGATCCGCCGCGCGGTCGCCAGCGACTTTTACATCAATGCGCGCACCGACCTGTTTCTCAAGACCCAGAATTATGACGATGGGCTCGTCGATCAGGTGATCGAACGCGGAAAGGGGTTCGCTGACGCCGGCGCGAGCGGCTTCTTCGTCCCGCGGCTGAGCGATCCCAAGCAGATCGAGCGCGTGGTTCGCGAAGTGCCGCTTCCGCTCAACGTCATCGCCTTTCCCGGGGCGCCCGACAAGAAGGTCTGGGCGGACGCGGGGGTCGCCCGCATTAGCCACGGCCCGTTCCCGCACCGGGCGCTGATGGCCAAGCTGGTGGAGATGGCGCGAGAAGCCATCAGCTAAGCGCGGCCGAACCTCCACCAGGGCAGGCGGGGACCGGATTTCAGCACCGTCCTGCGGAACAGCTGCGCGCCCAGGCGCAGGATCAAGCCGACCCACAAGCCTTGCCAGAGGATAGCGACGATATGCGGCCACAGCTCCGGCCGCTCGGCGGCGCGCGCAAGCATGGTCATCGGCGACGACAGCGGGAAAATGGCCGCCGCCAAACCTTCGCTCGAATCCGGATTCCCGATTGCGGTCGCGGCGAAGCCGAAGATCAGCACCTGCGCGAAGGTGACCGGCATCGACATGGTCTGCACCTCGCGCGCGGTCGAAGCCTGCGCGCCGATCATCAGGAAGGCGGCGCCGAACAATAGATAGTTCATTCCAAAATAGATGACCCCCAGCGCAAGCAAAACCGGCCAGCCGACCGCTGGGGTCGGGAGCGTCGCGACTCCTCCTTGTTTGAGCAGCTGGATGAGCAAAGCCCCGGAGCCGATCCACACTACGAGCCCGAGGATCGAGGCCGACAGCATGGCGAAGAGCTTGCCCACGAACATCGCATCGATCGGCATGGCCGCCGCGATGATCTCGATCACCTTGTTCGATTTCTCCTCGATCAGCTGTGAGAGCACCATCGTGGAGAGCATCAGGGTCAGCAGGAACAGAGCGACCTGCGCGATCTGAGCGGTCATCGATCGGTCCTTCGCCAGAGATCCCGACGAGACTGCGACACTGGTCACCGGCAAGTCCGGCGATTGATCGGAACTGTGGGAGCGCGCGTTGGCAATCAGCAGCTTCAGCTGCCCGACCGCAGCAGGGTCACTCCCCAGTGAACCCATCAGCCGAGGCTCGTCCAGTCCGCCGCTAAGGACGGCGCGTACCGGAGGATTTCTGCTTGCGAGCAGGCGCTTCCCTTCCGCTTCCGGATCGCTTTCGGGCGAAAAGCGGATCAGTCTCACCAGCGCCTCGTCGCCGACTGCCGCGGCCGTTTGATCGCGCGCGGCACTCAGCCGCTGGAATTCGCTTCTCGATGCGATCACTGCCACGACCGGCCGCTCCGCCTTCGCTGCGACGTTCGCGCTGATGCCGCTGAAAACGCCGCCAAACAGCAGCGGGAACAACGGCCCCAGGAGAAAGAAGATGAAAGTCTTCGACAATACCGTCGCTGAGAAATCACGGCGGGCAATGACGAACGCCGAGCGGAAGAAGCGCATCATTCAACTCTTCTCCCGTCCCATCGCGGCGGCGGCCGCATTGCCGGCGATGGCAACGAAGGCATCGTGCAGCCCTGGCCGTTCAATCGCCAGCGTCTCGATACCGGCGCCGCCGTCGATCAGCGCCCTGAGCAGCGGTTCAGGGCCATCCTCTGGGAGTTCGAACACCCATTCGTCGCCTTCTTGGCGTGCTTCCGCCGGGATTGACCCGCGCCACGGCCCATCGCTCGCGCGTGTGCGCAGACGAACGATCGGCCTCAAGCGCGCCCGCGCCTCGGCTACACGACCATCGAACACCACCCTTCCCTTGGCGATGATCGCAATCTCCTCGCATAGCCGCTCGGCATGGGCGATCACATGGGTCGAAAAAATGATCGTGACGCCCGCGCGCGCCTCGCGGCGAATCAGCTCCTCAAGACGACCCTGGTTGATCGCATCGAGCCCGGCGAAGGGCTCGTCGAGAACGATCAGCCGCGGCTTATGGATGATCGTGCCGAGCAGCTGGACGATCTGCGCCATCCCCTTGGACAGGCTGCGGATCGACTTCTTTCCCCAGTCGCCCAGGCCGTGCTCGGCAAGCAAGGCGTCGGCGCGGCGACGCCCTTCGGCAAGCGGAAGCCCGCGCAATGCGCCCATGAAGGCGATCGCCTCGCGCGCATGCATTGCCGGATAGAGCCCGCGTTCTTCGGGCAGATAGCCAATCTCCGGCGCTGCCTCGAGCGGACGATCGCGGCCGAGCACCAGCCGGGTGCCGCTCGACGGGTCGATGATCCCGAGCAACATGCGCAGGGTCGTCGTCTTGCCCGCTCCGTTCGGGCCCAAGAGCCCGTAGATCGAGCCCGAAGGAACGCTGAGGCTGACGCCGTCGACAGCCCGCGTATCGCCGAAGTCCTTAATGAGATCGACGGCCTTGACCGCGATCCGATCGTCGCTCTGTCCGGGCTGCGGCTGTCGAAGCACTGAAATTCCTAAGAAATTCTCGGCCTGCAGTGTACAGGCCACGCGTGCATAGGGACCAAAGCCTTGAGGAAGCAATAAGGACGAAGGCCGGCGCGCTAGGCTTTGCCGAGTGCGGCTTTGCGCGCGCCGATGCAGCGGACGCGGCCGGGCTGGAGCTCAGGCGCTGGCTGGCGGCCGGGCATCACG
>DASVYN010000048.1:0-11018 GCA_036392155.1 Sphingomicrobium sp. | reverse complement strand
GATCCCACGGGCACCGGATACCACGGCTCCGACAAGCCGAACCTGAGGGCCGAATTTTCAAAGCAGCCGCATGTTCGCGGGGTCGCTTCGATGGCACGTTCGCAGGACCCGAACAGCGCCAACAGCCAGTTCTTCATCGTCTTCGACGACTCGCGCTTCCTCGACGGCCAGTATACGGTCTGGGGCGAGGTCGAGAGCGGCATGGAATATGTCGATGCGCTCCCCGTGGGCGAACCGCCGCGCGAGCCGGGCAAGATCGTCAAGGCGGCGGTGTCCAAGGCTTGAACAGGGTCGCGCTGGTCACCGGCGCTTCCGCCGGGCTCGGGGTCGAGTTTGCCCGCCAGCTGGCGAAGCGCGGGCACGCCCTGGTGCTCGCCGCGCGGCGCAAGGATCGGCTTGAAGCGCTGGCAAAGGAGCTCGGCAATGCCCGGGCGATCGCCATCGATCTGTCGAAGCCCAATGCGGCAGCCAAGCTGATGGCCGAGCTTGAAGCGAATGGCGATACCGTCGACCTTCTCGTCAACAATGCCGGGTTCGGCCTGATCGGTCGCTTTGCCGAACTCGATGCCAAGCGCCAGCGGCAAATGGTCGACCTTAACGTTGGCGCACTGACGGATCTGTGCCGAGCGGCGGCGCCTCGAATGATCGAGCGCAAGTCGGGCGGCATCATCAACCTTGCCTCGACCGCAGCCTTTCAGCCGGGCCCGAAGATGGCGGTCTATTTTGCGACGAAGGCCTTCGTCCTGTCGTTCACCGAAGCGGTGCACGAAGAGCTCAAAGCTCACGGGATCAAGGTGAGCTGCCTCTGCCCCGGTCCGACGCACACTGAATTCGGCGAGGTTGCAGGCTTTGGCGGCAACAGTGTGTTCGATCATGTCGCAATGGGTCCGGCCGAGGTCGTCGCGGCAGGGCTTGCCGGGCTGGACCGGAACCAGGCGGTCGTCGTTCCGGGCTGGATGAACAAGGTTACCGCTGCGAGCACGCGTTTCGCGCCGCGTTTCGTAGTTCGCAAAATCGCGGGCGCGATCAAATATTGAGTTGTTGTTTGAAACCGCGCCGGTCATGCCGCCGTTACGCATCCGGCATGAGGCGCGGGCCCAGGAGACAAAATGCCTGAAGCAGATGTAATCGCGCCCACCAAATCCCGCCGCGTCCAGGTGGCAAGTCTGCCGCCCGCCGACAGCGGCCGCGGCTTCGCGCGCCTTCCCGATCGACTGATGGACGATCTCAACCTCAATGAAGGCGATGTGATCGAGATCGTCGGAAAACGCGCGACCGCCGCCCGCGCGATCAGGCCTTACGGCGAGGACGAAGGGATCGACATCGTCCGACTGGATGGCCTCCAGCGCGCCAATGCGGGCGTCGGCTCGGGCGATTTCGTCGAGGTCAGCAAGGCACAATCAAAGCCCGCCACCCGTGTCGTCTTTGCGCCGGCGCAGCCCAATGTGCGCCTGCAGGGCTCGACCGAGGCCTTGAAGCGTACCTTTGCCGGACGGCCGCTGGTCGAGGGCGACACGGTCGCGACTGCCGGTCACCAGCGGATCAATGCCGATATGCCCGAGCACATCCGACAGCTCCTCAACGCGCCGGCCTTCGCGCTTCAGGAACTTCGGCTGGTGGTGGTATCGTCGGTGCCCAAGGGCATCGTCCACATCGACGGCAAGACCGCGGTAGAGCTGCTCCCGGAATATACCGCCGCCGACGGCGAGCGCCGCGCCGATGTCACTTATGACGATCTTGGCGGAATGCGCGACACGATCGACGCATTGCGCGAAATGGTCGAGCTGCCGCTGCGGCATCCCGAGCTGTTCCAGCGCCTCGGCGTGGACCCGCCCAAGGGCGTTCTGCTCCATGGCCCGCCCGGTACCGGCAAGACCCTGCTCGCACGCGCCGTTGCGAACGAAAGCGCGGCCAAATTCTTCCACATTGCCGGCCCCGAGATCATGGGCTCGGCCTATGGCGAAAGCGAACGCCGGCTGCGCGAGATCTTCGATCAGGCTGCGCAGAGCGCCCCCTCGATCATCTTCATCGACGAGATCGATTCGATCGCACCCAAGCGCGGTCAGGTTTCCGGGGAGGCGGAGAAGCGGCTGGTCGCGCAGCTGCTGACCTTGCTCGACGGAATGGAACCGCGGCAGAACACGGTCGTCATCGCCGCCACCAACCGGCCCGAGGCAATCGACGAGGCGCTGCGACGTCCCGGCCGCCTCGACCGCGAGATCGTCGTCGGCGTTCCCGACCAGCCGGGACGTCGCGAGATCTTGGGCATCCACACCCGCGGAATGCCGCTCGCGCAGGACGTCAATCTCGACGATCTTGCGCGGCGCACCTACGGCTTCGTCGGTGCCGATCTCGCGGCGCTCTGCCGCGAGGCCGCGCTCGAAGCCGTTCGGCGGATCATGCCGAAGCTCAACCTCGCCGAAGAGATGATCCCCCCCGAGATCCTCGACGCGCTCTCGGTCGAGCTTCGCGACTTCGAGAATGCGCTCAAGCGAGTCCAGCCCTCGGCGATGCGGGAGGTGATGGTCGAAGCGCCGCTCATTCGTTGGGACGATGTCGGCGGGCTCGATGCGGCGCAAGACCGGCTTCGCGAGGGCGTCGAACTGCCGCTCAAACATCCTGAGGCCTTCCGCCGCCTCGGCATCCGTCCAGCCAAGGGATTTCTTCTCTACGGTCCGCCGGGCACCGGCAAGACGCTTCTTGCCAAGGCTGCAGCGCGAGAGTCGGAGGCGAACTTCATCGCCACCAAATCCTCGGACCTCCTCAGCAAATGGTACGGCGAGAGCGAGCAGCAGATCGCGCGGCTGTTCAATCGCGCCCGCCAGGTCGCACCGACGATCATCTTCATCGACGAGCTCGACAGCTTGGTACCCGCCCGCGGCGGCGGGCTCGGCGAACCGCAAGTGACCGAACGGGTCGTCAACACCATCCTCTCGGAAATGGACGGGCTTGAAGAGCTGCAAAATGTCGTGGTGATCGGCGCGACCAATCGTCCGACGTTGATCGATCCGGCTCTGCTCCGCCCCGGCCGCTTCGACGAGCTGATCTACGTCGGCACGCCCGACACTGCGGGCCGCCGCCGAATCCTTGCGATTCACACGCGCAACATGCCGCTCGCCGATGATGTCGACCTGGAGAGGCTTGCCCAGCGTACGGATCGCTTTACCGGCGCCGACCTCGAAGATCTCGTGCGCCGTGCGGGCCTTACTGCGCTCCGCCGAGGGCTCGACACCGGCAGTGTGACGATGGCCGATTTCGAGGTCGCGCTCAGCGAAACCCGTGCCTCGGTCACCCCCGAAATGCTCGAGGAATATGACCGCATCCAGGAGACTCTGAAGAGCGAGGCGACCCGCCCGATGGGTGGAATCGGTTTCGTCCTTCCGGGAATGCTTCACCCGAAAGGGGGCGGCAAAGCCTAGCGGGCCGTTGAAGAAGCTCGCCGAGCGGCGGGCGACGAGGGTGGAGTTCCGCCCCATTTTGGAAGCGGATTTTCCGCGCGGCGGCGCTGACTGAAAACGGAAAGACAGCCGGCCCGTCGCGTGCTTCAGGCCGAATGGAGGTTGGCGGCTATTTGCGGGCCTTCCTTGCGGCATAACGGGCGTCCCGCGCAGCCTTTCGCTCGGCTTCGCTTGGGATAGGCGCAGCTACCTTGGCTGCAGCTGTCGCTTTCGACTGTGCCGCGGCCTCGGCCGCCGCCTTCTTCGCAGCTTCCTTCTCAGCTTGAGCCGCCTGGCGCCTGGCGGCCGCAGCAATGCGCTGCGCGACCACCTTTTCGTCAGGCTTGGGCCTGCGCCGAAGCTGCTCCAACGCCTTTTTCTTCGCGTCTGCAGCTTGGCCGGCACGGTCCTGAAAGGATGGTTGCTTGAATAAAGTCATTGTCGCCAGGCTCCTGTCACCACCAAGAAAGACTTGAAACGGGCGACTTGTTTCAAGGTCCATACCAGATTTTTGCTTTGGGTCAGCCGCAACCGCGCGATGAATGCAAAATTCAAAGCAGAGAGGACATTCGCAGTGGACGCAGCGGCGCCTCCTTAACGGCCGGAGCGCCACCCTATGGCCGTTCTATGCCGCCATGAAAACTTCGAATTGATCACTGAGTAAACGAAGTAGATGTAGGCGTCGAAGGTGCCATATTTTAGCAACAAAAAGCCAATGACTTTTAAGCCTTGGATAAGGATAAAGTATGTCGAGACGCACAGCCCGGTTATACCGAAAGGTCATCGTTTGTACGCTTTTGGCTTCGTTGGCGGCCCAGCCACGCATCGTTTTGGCCCAGACGAGACTACCTGAAACCATTGCCGGAAAACAGTTAAACGGATTTCTTGATGCCTTGAATTCCGGTGACCGGGCGGCGCTTAAAGCCTTCCTTGCTGCGCATTTCACCGCGCCGCCGAACGATCCGGGCTTTGTCGATCACATGACTGATGAGAACTTCAAGATTTACAGGCTGACGAAAGGGATAGAGGTCGAGAATGTCGTCGACTCATCGCCGGCCGCAATCAAGGTCCGGGTCATGGCGAAGTCTACCGGCCTGTGGAGCGAGGTCACACTTTTTACGACCGCGGCGCCGCCCGACTATACGAGGCCTGCGGCACCTTATCAGATCGTCGGTCTCGGATTTTCCGATATCGCGGCGCCTTCGCAGACCACGAGAGGCCCGGCGCTCAGCGAGCGGCAGATCCATGACCGGCTTACGAATCTCATGGAACGCCTGACGGCAGCCGATGCCTTTTCGGGCACCGTCTACGTCGCCCGATATGGGCGGCCGATCTACGCCAAAGCCTTTGGCTTTGCGAACAAAGGCTGGGCCATCCCCAACCGGGTCGACACCAAATTCAATCTGGCTTCTGTGACGAAGATGTTCACCGCCGTTGCGATCGCGCAATTGGTCGAGCACGGCAAGCTGTCATATGACGAGACGGTAGGGAAGGTATTGCCGGATTATCCGAACAAGGTTGTGGCGCGGAGTGTAACGATCGGGCAATTACTGTCGCATACCTCGGGCTTGATCGGCGGGCGGACGCTGGCCGAAAAAACGCCGGATCCGCAGTCGGCCAGAACGCTGGCTCCGTGGCTGAACACCTTTGTCAATGAACCGCTCTCATTCGCTCCCGGACAGCGGTTCGATTACAGCAATGCCGGCTACATTTTACTCGGTGCAATTATCGAGAAGGCCTCGGGACAAAGCTACTATGAATATGTTCGCGATCACGTGTTCGAGCCCGCCAACATGACGAATACCGGCTTCTTTGAACTCGACCTCGATACGCCAAACCTGGCGTCGGGTTTCATGGATTGGCCGGACGGATCGCGACGCGACAATATCTTTGCGCTGACCGTAAAGGGCGCTCCGCACGAAGGGGCCTATTCGACCGGCGCCGACATGACCGCATTTTACATGGCTCTAATGAACCATGTGCTCCTCGGCGACGCGTCGCTAAAAGCCCT
This sequence comes from Sphingomicrobium sp., assembly GCA_036392155.1. Classification (GTDB taxonomy): domain Bacteria; phylum Pseudomonadota; class Alphaproteobacteria; order Sphingomonadales; family Sphingomonadaceae; genus Sphingomicrobium. The sequence goes on along the minus strand of DASVYN010000048.1, from coordinate 5,570 downwards.
GTGGAGCGGTATTACGGAAGATGCGGACAAGCATAGGGAGTATGGCTACGGCGCTTATATCGAGCGTTACAACGGCCGGCAGATCATCAGCCATGGCGGTGGTTGGCAGGGCATAACCAACCAAGTCGAGTTCTACCCCGATCTTGGCTACTCCGTCGTCATTTTGTCGAATATTGACGATGACCCGACAGCGATTGCCTACAAACTCAGGGAATGGCTAACCCAGAGCCCTTCAAATGCGGCTCCCCGAACTGAGCCGACGCCAATACTCAGAACCGCGGTGTCGGTTGCCGACAATGATGCCGTGGGGTTGCCGACGGCCGTCAGCATAACGGTTACGAACACAGGCGGTACGTTCCATGCCGGAATCATAGACCTGGAGGTCACCGACGCGAAAGGCAACAAAGTCGATCAGCAGGTCACCGAGGGACAAAAGCTGGCAAATGGCCAGACCCGGCAATATACTTATCGATGGATTCCCGCTGCCGCTGGCAAATATACCCTGAATGTCGGTCTCTTCGGGCCAGGTTGGACTCCGAAATATCGTTTCGATACCGGGCTTGCCGCAGTGACTGTGAATTAGTGCGCCGCTGGGGCGAGAAGGCAGTTTCTAGCCAAAGGTTTGCTATTTCTGGCGCTTTGGCGGGCTGTTCGCCGACTGCTGACACCCAGTCAGCCGAAAATGCCATTGGGTCCTTTCATTCAGATTTGGCCCTGACCTAGACAGCAAGCTTCCTCGGGCCAACAGCGGCAAGCCCGAAGAGGAGCAGCGCGAACGTGATGAACGGCAAATCATGGTGCCAGCCGTAGAGGCTGATCCCGAGCCCCGGCGCGAGCACATAGCTGATCCCGTTCGCCGAAGTGATCACTCCGGCAACCGCGCCTTGCTCGGCCAATGGGACCGCCAGCGATGCGCCCGCGGTGAAGCCCGGACGCGTGAATCCGAAACCGAGCGATGCGACTGCAAAGCTGATGGTGATTGTGTAGAGATCATTCGAGAGCATCGTGCCGATCAGCCCGGCAGCAGCGATCAGCGCACCCCAGAGGATCAGTGATCGCGGACCAAGGCCGAGCCGCGGGATCAGTCCCCATTGGGCGCCGAGCGTTGCAACCGCACCGGCCATCATCACGATCGCGATCGGCTTTTCCGAACCGGAGGGCGCAAGATGCAGCCGGTCAATGATGAAGAAGCCGATGCAGGTCAGGGTCGCCGCCTGGGCGTGGCCGGCAGTGATTCCGGCAAGGATCCACGGCCGCACGCGCGGATCCTTCCAGCTCAGCCGCTTCTGGCGGCGCGGCGCAGTCGCGGCGGTCACGCTGGCGCCGGTCGGCGGACTTGCCAGCGATGGATAGCTCATTGCTGCGCCACGGCCGATCCGACGTCCCGTCCGATCATTAGGAAGCCACAGCAAAATCGCGGCAGCCACCGCTGCGGCGATTATCGCAAAGGCGAACAGTGGGCCGGCAAGGCCAATGACCGGCAGGACGAACAAAGGCGCAATGGCTGGGCCAATGATCGTTCCAAGGCCGAAGGACGAGGACAGAGCAGAAAGTGCGGCAACGCGCCCGCTCCGCCTGGTTTTTGAGGCAAGATAGGCCTGAGTTGCCGAGGGCGTCGCGCAACCAAACCCGCCGTAGATGGCGCGAAATAGCGCGAACAGTCCGAAGGTGAGCCCGCCGCTGATCCAGCGATGGAGCCCGCTGAACAAGGCGATGCCGCACAAGCTCATCGACAGGATGAACCCGCTGACCCCCATCATGGCGAGCGTCTTGCGGCCGTGGTGATCGCTCTTCTCCGCCCAATAAGGCGCGAGCAGAACCCACAGCACCGCCGACCAGGTATAAGCGATCGCGACATAGAAATCGCCGATCCCGATCTCGCGGCCGATTGCCGGCATCACCGACTGGAGCGCGGTATTGCCTGAAGAGGCGACGAGCATTGCGCAATAGAGCAGCACGAAATGGGTGTTGGTCAGCGCCGCCCGGCCGACGCCTCCGTTGCGCGCGATTGAAGCCACGGCTGCGGCATAAGCAGGCTCGCCCGCCAGTGGAACCTCTTGTCGCAAGAATCGCGCGATTCGCAGAAGGACTGCGCGACTGTCTTTGGCTTGTAGCGTTCTAGAAAACTTGCCAAGCGGCGGCGCTTTTGCCAACGCTCGCCGCCTTCGTTTGGCCCCGTTACGGAGCATCCATGCCGACTTCCACCGCGCGCACGCTGAAAAGTCCCCGTCGACTTCAGCAACACCGCGACCGCCGCAGCCCAAGCCCGCACTGGCAATTTCTGCGCGGTTTCTTAAAGAATCCGGTGATGGTCGGTTCGATCATCCCGTCGAGCCGAGTGCTGATCGACAGGATGCTCGAGCCCGTCGACTGGGAGAACACCAAACTCTTCGTCGAATATGGTCCAGGCGTCGGAACCTTCACCCGCCCTGTGCTCGACCGACTGGCTCCGGACGCGACGCTGGTGACGATCGATACCAATGCCGACTTCACCCATTATCTCAAGGAGCTGATCGACGATCCCCGTCTGGTCGCAGTCACCGGCTCCGCCGCAGACGTCGAGAAGATCCTCGCCGACCGCAATCTCGGTGCGGCTGATTACGTGCTCTCGGGTCTTCCTTTTTCGACGCTTCCGCCAGGTGTCGGCGATGCGATTGCCGAAGCGACGGCAAAGGTCGTCCGCACCGGCGGCGCTTTCCTCGTGTATCAGTTCAGCCCCAAGGTCCGCGACTTCATCGAGCCGCATTTCGCGCCGATCGAACGCGGCTTCGAATGGATCAACGTCCCGCCGGCAACGCTCTTCTGGGCTTATAAGGGGGAGCCGGAAGCCTAACGCTCGGCGCGAAAATTGAGCCGCCGCGTCACCGTATAATCCATCACATTCACCATGAAGTGGGAGATCGCCCACTTGAGCCGCCGCCACAGGTTTGCGCGGCTCTTGTGCAGCGCTGGCGTGATCCAAAGGCACTGCTCGAGCTCGCGCTCGAAATAGCCCCGCAGCGCAGCTGCAAATCCGGCATCCTTGATTCGGAGCATCACCTCCAGATTGATATACAGGCTGCGGTAATCGAAATTCGACGATCCGATGTGAACGATGTCATCGACGATCGCGAGCTTGGTGTGCAGCTTCGCCGGCTGATATTCGTACATCTCGACGTGCCGGCGCAGAAGCCGGCTGTAGCTGTGCCGCGCAGCGGCGATGGTTGCATTATTGTCGGACTTTCCGGCGGTGATGATCCGCGCTCGGCCGCGCCGTCCCAGCCGCCCGATGCGTCGGACCATAGCGCCCGGCGGCGCGAAATAAGCAAAGATCATGTCCAGCCGCGATCCCGCCGCAATGTCACGCCCGATGCTCCGCCACCAGCTGTTGCGCATGCTCAATGGACCGCTGAACTTCCACTGCAGCGGCCCCCGCCATTCACTATATTCGGCAAGCCTGCGCCGTGCGTAGCTGAAGCGCGGCCTCCGATGCGTCGACCAGCGGAACAGCATGTCGAAATAGCGGCTCGGCATCACTGCCCCGGGGCCCTCGATTCGAAGCCAAAGATCGCGCCAATGGTCCGGGCCGCGGTCGCGCACGTAGGTGTCGTCGATATTGGCGCCGCCGATGATTGCGACCCTTTCATCGGCGATGACCAGCTTTTGGTGGTTCCGCAGCAGGTATCGCCGCCCGTAGCTCGGGTTGAACACGCACTCCTCGCCGCCGACTTCATTCAGGGGTCGAAAGAACTCCGCAGTGGCGGCCGAACCGAAGCCGTCGATCAGAAGCCGGACCTCGATCCCTCGCTTCGCCGCTGCTACGAGCGCGTCGCGAACTTCAATCCCGACCCGGTCCGGGTTGAACATGTACATCAGCATCCTGATCGAGCGCTCGGCGCTTGCGATGAGATGAAGCAGCGTCCTTAAGCGCGCTTCGCCGCTCTCGATCAGCTCGAGGCTGTTGCCAGAGATTTCCGCCCGAATCGGCGGCCTCGTCACGGGTTCGGACAAGTCGGCCATGGTTCCCGTGGTGACCGATTTCGTAACAGGTGTCACGGAGACTTGGCGTCTTCGCGCAATTGTTGGGCATGGCCCCGGACGGGTCCGTTCCGAATGATGTCGCCGACCATTTTCGAATTTCGGCCGGAATCATGCCCGAGCGGAGATTGGACCCCTGTCCAAAGGTAAGCTTGCGGAGTGCGCGCACTCAAGAGACAATTCTTTGCGGGGGAGAACGGCAAATTCCGGCAAAACCTATCCGACTGCTCTTTCAGCGCCTCCATGCCGACAGCTGCGCTGCGACCGCCGCTGAATATGCTCTGATCCTTGGGGTGATCGGGGGGTCAATGGCGATCGCCGCGATCGCGCTCGGCGATTCGATTGCCTGTTCGATCGACCGGAGCGCGGCGACCGTGGCTGGGGCACCTCTTTCTCCAGGACATCAATACGGCAATTCTGACCCGAACGGTCTGGCCAAAGGACATCACCCAAACTGCTGAGTGCGGCGACCCGGAACATCGTCGGGGGATCGGCCCAACCCAATGACAGCTGCTACTCCCTGACTGAGGTCCCCAAAATACTGTCCCACCATCCTTTCGGCTTTGTTGACTTTTCGACCCCTTGCAAGCTATTGGCGCCGCCTTCCCTACATCCCATATCCTTTTCCCAAGGATAGTTTTGCGGAGCGACGAATGGCGCGCGTTACGGTTGAAGATTGTGTCGACAAGGTCCAGAACAGGTTCGATCTCGTCCTGATCGCGGCCCAGCGTGCGCGCCAGATTTCGGGCGGCGCCGACCTTACCATCGACCGCGACCGCGACAAGAATCCGGTCGTCGCGCTGCGCGAGATCGCCGAAGAAACGGTGAGGCCAAAGCATCTCGAAGAAGCGATCGTCACCAACCTGCAGAAGGTCCGCGTCGACGAGGAGGACGAGACGGAAGAGCTCGCGTCGCTGAGCGAGGCCGCCGAAGCACTGCGCCTGACGGCCGCCGCCCCACCGCGTCCCACGCCTTCTGGCGGTGACTACGAATAATTTGAGACTGGATTGACCAATGGCCGGTCGTTAGACCGGTCATGTGGTTCCCTTTTCGTTCGCAGGCGAAACGTTCGAGGCGACGCCCGGCGGCGCGCTCCATTGGCCTGCAAAAGAGGCGCTGCTGGTCGCCGACCTGCACCTTGAAAAGGCGAGCTGGTTCGCGCGTCTCGGCCAGTTCCTTCCGCCCTATGATTCGCTCGCGACACTGACCGCGCTCGCCGCCGAGGTCGAGCGCACCGGCGCGAGGCGCCTCTACTGCCTCGGAGACAGCTTCCATGACCAGTTCGGCTGCGAGCGCCTGCCCGGCCAGGCGCGCGAGCTTCTGACCGATCTGACTTCCAGGCTCGAATGGAGCTGGATCGTTGGCAATCACGACCCAATGATGGGTTCGGGGCGTCCGGGGGACGGCCGGGTTCTGTCATTCGCCGACCATTGCGGCGGACATGTTGTGGGCGAAGCCGAGCTCGCCGGAATCATCCTCCGGCACGAAGCGGTTCGTGACGAGCAGCGCCCGGAAATCTCGGGCCATTTCCACCCGAAACTGCGCGTTCATTT
>DASVYN010000047.1:0-11686 GCA_036392155.1 Sphingomicrobium sp. | reverse complement strand
TGGTGATTGGCGATGATCTCGCCGCTCGAGAGCGTTGCCAGCCGGGTCACCCCCAGGTCGAGACCAACGGCAGGTCCGGCACGCCCCGGGGCATCGGCGACCTTCACCGTAACAAAGGCGAACCACTTGCGTCCTTGGTGTTTGACGATCAGCGAGCGCACTTCGCCCTCGAGCCCACGGTGGAGATGGAGCCGGAACACCCCGATGCGGGACAGCTTCAGTCGCCGGCCGACGAGCTTCCAGCCCGAGCGGTCGCTAAACCCAAAGCTCCTCCAGCGCAGAAGCGAGCGAAAGCGGGGAAAGCCCGGCCGCCCACCGCTGCGAACACGCCGGAAGAAGCCCTTGAACGCATGATCGAGCCGTTTGAGCGGCCAGCGGCTTTGGCGGCCCGGGTCGTCAGTCGACGGCAGTGCCGGCAGACAGCCTTCCGGACCGACGAAACAGAGCAATCGGAGCGTCTCGATAGGCTGCGTCCGACTGGCGGACAAAGCCGAGGCGTTCGGCAAGCTTCATCGAAGGCAGGTTCTGAGGGTCGATGATCGCCGGATAGGAATCGGCGGCAATCTCTTGCTCGGCCCACTCGAGCGCGGCGCTGCAGGCCTCGAACGCAATCCCCTGCCCGTGCACGCTGCGGTCGAAGATCCAGCCCATTTCCGGCTCGCCCAAGATCAAAGGCGTCATCTCGCGATTGAACTGGAAGAAGCCGCAATGGCCGATCATACGACGGTCTGATTTGAGCTCGACGGCCCACGGACCCATTCCGATCAGGCTCCACATGCCGACACCCATGAGCAGCCGGCGCCACGAATCCTCGCGGCCAATCGGCTTCCCGCCGATATGGCGCATGATCTCGTCATCGCCGAGCGTTGCAGCATGGGCGTCGAGATCCTCCGCCGCGAAAGCGCGAAGAATCAGCCGTTTGGTCTCGATCCGCGGAGCTTCGCGGAACAAGCGCTATTTCTTGCCCAGAGTGAGACCGCCGAAGCGCTTGTTGAAGCGCGCGACCTGGCCGCCTTCCTGGACCATGCGGGTGTTCGCGCCGGTCCAGGCCGGGTGCACCTTCGGGTCAATGTCGAGATGGAGCGTGTCCCCATCCTTGCCCCAGGTCGAGCGGACCTGGAATTTGGTGCCGTCGGTCATTTCGACATTGATCATGTGATAGTCGGGATGAATACCGGACTTCATGTGACTTTTCCTTGAGTTAGCTGCTGGTTTCCGACCAGCGGCTGCAAGTTGAGCGGCGCCTCTACAGGGAGAGCGCAGAAGTTGCAACCAAGCTGCGGGATCAGGCGGGCTGTGGGGTTGCTGCCCTCAGACGCGGCACCAGCAGCTCGGCGATCCGGAAGCTGCCGAAAAGCAGGGTTGCGTAGAATAGGTCGCCGGCGACCGTATTCTGGAAGAAGGGAATTGCCGCGGCATAGCAGGCGCTCAGACCCGAGAGCGAGTGCGGGTACATGCCGCTCAAGGCCCACGTACCGAAATTGCTCACCAGGAAGAAGAGCACTGAACTTGCGATCGCAGCCGCGCCAACCCGAAGCACCGAGACCCGCGAGAGGGCTAGCCAGCCGACGAGCACGATCAGAGCGACCCCGAGGTAAGTCATCCAGAAGCCCGAGTAGAAGCCGAGCACGGCATCGCTGAGCAGCATCGCTCCAAAGGGTGCGACGAATGCCAACGACCGCTTCCCGAGATAGGCGCCGCTGAACAGCGCCATCGCGCCAATCGGCGTGAAGTTGGGCGGATGCGGCACGAGCCTCAATATGGCTGCGACAAGGATCGCGCCGAGGAGCGCGACGAGGCGACTGTGATTGGCGTTCATGCGCCTCCAATAGTCCCGATCAACACAATTTGACAGCCTGTGAACGCTCCGACTAGCAGGACCCTCGATCAAGGTGCCGCCCACGAAGCTTTGCTTTGGCGGGGGCGGTTCAAAGGGAAGCCGGCGAGATTCCGGCGCTGTGCCCGCAACTGTGAATGCCGGACTTCTGCCGGCTAAGTCAGGAACCTGCCTTGGTCCGTCGTCCGTTTCCCGGCCGGGACCAGCCGCGGGACGTGGGTCCGCGCGGCCGAGAGGCAGCGATCCCTCTGTGACGACAGGCTCGTCTACAGGAGGATTTGAATGCCCGCACTACCCATCGATACCAATCAGATCGTCATCACCGCGTCGCGCGCGCCAGAAAGTCAGGCGGAAACGCCTGCGAGCGTCAGCATCATCGATCAGCAGACAATCCAACGGCTCGACGAGCCGTTGGTGAGCGCCCTGCTTCGCCTCACTCCATCAGCAGCGGTTGCGACATCGGGGCCGGCGGGTTCACTCACGGAGGTCCGAATCCGCGGTGCCGAAGCCAAACATAGTTTGCTGTTTGTCGACGGGATCAAGATCAACGACCCCGCATCGGGCGACGTACCGCGCTTTGAATTGCTGAATGCGGATCTCGCGTCGCGAATCGAGGTCGTGCGCGGCCCTCAATCGGCGCTCTGGGGATCCGAGGCGATCGGCGGCGTGATCGCCATCAACGGACTCGATGACAGCCCGGGCGAGAGTGCAAGTGCCGAAGGCGGATCGTTCGGCTTCGCTCGCGCAAGCGCGTCGGGCTCGGTGGTGATGGATCGTACGAGCCTCGCCGGTGCAATCGGCTTTCAGCGGGCCACCGGGATCGACAGCTTCAACGGTCAAGGCAACAAGGACGGCTACCACAATCTATCGGCAAGGCTGCGGGGCACCTGGCACCCTTCTTCGAACGTGGAGCTGGGCGCATCCGCCCTGGCACTTACCGGTTACAGCAAATTCGACGGTCTCGATCCGGTGACCTTTGTCCACGCCGATACGCTGGACAACAGCCGCAACAAGCTTGCCGCAGGAAAAATATGGGTGGGCGTCGGAAGCGCCTCCTCGCCCTGGCATGTCGAGATCGGCGGTTCGCTGCTCGGCTCATCGAACCGCAACTATCTCGCGGACGTCGAACAAAACCGCACTCGCGGAACGCGAAGCAACCTCTCAGCGCAAGTCGAACGGCGTTTTTCGACCGGTCCAATTGCCAACACGCTGATCGTAGCAACCGATGTTGAGCACGAGACCTTCCACGCTCGAGACACAATCTACGGCGGAGCTTCGGACCAGGATCGAAGCCGCCACCACGAGGCGCTGACCTTCGAGTGGCGCGGCGAGACCAGGGCCCTGACCGGCGATGTTGCCGTTCGACGGGACCTGTTCAACCGCTTCAAGGATGCGACAAGTGTGCGCGCTTCGCTGCTCGCTCCCGTAGGAGGCGGCTTCTCGGTCGCGGGATCCTATGGCGAAGGGATTGCGCAACCGACCTTCTTTGACCTTTATGGATTCTTCCCAGATAGTTTCGTTGGAAATCCATTACTTAAACCGGAAAGTTCCCGCGGTTTCGAAATTTCGGGCCGATATCGCAAGGGTGCGTTCGCCGCTGCGCTCACTTACTACCGGCAACGGTTGCACGATGAGATTGTCGATACCTTCGATGCATCGACCTTCCTCTCAAGCACTGCAAATCGAACCGGCGTCAGCCACCGCTCGGGCATTGAGGCCGAACTCGGCTGGAAGCTCGCCGACACGCTTCGCCTAAGCGCCAATTATGCATATCTGCATGCAAGTGCGCCGGGCGCCAGCGGCATTCAGATCAAGGAAGTGCGACGGCCCAAACACAGCGGTTCAGTGGCAATCGACGGGAGTTACGGCAAGTTCAGCTATGGAGCATCGCTCGCTTATGTCGGTAGCCGAACGGACGAGAATTTTGATGTGTTCCCGGCGCAGACGGTACGGCTGGGCTCCTACTGGCTCGCCGACACGCGCATCGCTTATGCGATCCTGCCGGGGGTGGAGCTGTTCGCGCGCATGAGCAATGCGCTCAATCAACATTATGAGGATGTGTTCGGATATCACACGGAGCCGCGGGCGGCCTTTGCGGGACTACGGCTGAGCAGTCGCTGATCGATCAGGCGGCGGGCGGATCGGCGATCATTGCCGTAAAGCCCGCCTCCGCAGCGAGCTTGCCGTCAACCGTCGCGCGGCCAGCGAATTTGCAGACGGTTGCGCGCTTCTGAACGAATTCAACCTCGAGTTTAAGGAGCACGCCAGGCTCGACTGGCTGACGGAACTTCGCACTCTCGATCGCCATGAAGTAGACGAGCTTGCCCGAACCGGCGAGACCGAGCGCCTCGACCGCGAGCACTCCCGCGGCCTGCGCGAGCGCCTCGACGATCAGTACGCCGGGCATGATCGGACGCGCCGGGAAATGACCCTGGAAGAAGGGCTCGTTGATGGTCACCGCCTTGATTGCGACGATGCCCTTCTCCGGATCGAGACTTTCGACCCGGTCGACCAGCAGCATCGGGTAGCGATGCGGCAGCGCCGCCATCACCCGCTTGATATCGAGCGGACCGATGGCGGCGCCTTGTTCCATTGCCGGTTTAGCGGCCCTGCGGCTGGTTGGGACGCGCCGGGGCCGGAGCCGTCGTCTGGATGGTTGTGAGTGCGGTATTGAGCGCGGCAAGCACATCGCCAGTGACGTCGACGCTCGAGGCTGCCGCCAATGTCGCGCTCTGCTCAACCAAGATGTTGGCACCCCGGCGCTGCAGCACCTGGCCGAAAATCGGGTTCATCTTGTCGTCGATCTGTTTCACGACGTACTGCTGGTTCAGCTGAAGCTGCTGGCGTCCGCGAGCTGCCTCTTCCTGCGCCTGCTGATATTTGGCCTGGAACGCCTTCGCGCGCGCCTGCAGCGCAGCGTCGGGCTGCTTTCCATTCAGTGCATTCGCTGCAGCCTGAATCGATTTCTGTTCGGTCTCGAGCGGAGCAACCAAGGCCCGTTCGCGACTATCCTCGGCCGACTGTTGGGCCTGGAGTTCAGCAATCGCCGTCCTGCACGCGTTGCAGGTGGTCCTGACGCGGTCGACGTCGACCACTGCGACGACGGCCGGCGGCAGCGCCTGGGCGAGAGCAGCCGAGGGCACAATCGCCGAAGCTGCAATGGAAGTGGAAACAAGAAGTCTTTTCATCAGAATTGAGTTCCTACGTTGAAGGTGAAGAGTTTGGTATCGTCGCCCTTTTGTTTCATTATCGCCTTGGCCAGATCGAGCCGCAACGGGCCGAATGGCGAGGTCCAATTGGCACCGATTCCGATCGACAGACGCGGTTTGGGCGAGTTGCCGAGGAACAGTTCCTTGAAGCCCGGACTTGAAGCGAAATTGGTCGATGTATGCGCCGTCCCGTTATAATCGACACTGCAGTTGGAGACGGGGCTCGTGAACGTCGTCGTGTCCGTCGTATTGGTCGCGGTCGGGCTGCAGACATATTTGAAGTCGAGCAACTGCGGCTGTTTGACTTTCCATAGCGAACCGACATCGATGAACGCCGACGGCCTGATGCCGAGGCTCTTAAGACCCGAGCTGACCGGAAACTCAAGCTCGAGACGGCCCATATAATAAGCGCGTCCGCCGATCGCATCCGTCACATCCTTATGGATGTCGAGCGCCTGGAGCGTGCCGTCCGCATTATAGGGTACGCGCACGACGCGAGGGCCGATGCCTCGGATATCGAAGCCGCGCAGCCCGGGATCGAAGAAGCGGTCGGTCAGACGAACCGCGTCACTGCCGGAGGCCGGGCCCTTCTGAAGCGGGAAGATGTAACCGCCCTCGCCATGAGCCGATACGACCCAACCCCCGCCGATGCTCTTGTACTTCGTGGCGTCAAGGCGTGAGCGGACGTAACGTACGTCGCCGCCCAGGCCGGCGAAGTCTTCCGACAAGGACAGGCGCTGGCCGCGCGTTGGATGGATGCCATCGGTATCGTCATAGATGGTCGAAATGCCGACCGCCGAGGTCAGCCGGGTGCCGAGTTCGTCGCACAAGTAACGGCCCGCCTTGATCGGATCGCAAACGCCGTTGGTGTAGAATGTTGCCTTGTCGAGCGTGATCTTGTCATTTTCGAGCGTGTAGCGGCCGCCGAAGCTCCAATATTCGGTGATCGGAAAGCCCATCCTGAGGCCGGCGCCGGTGCCGAGCTGGGAATAAGTCGTATTGCGATTGGTGCCGATGTAATTGAAGCTGCGATAATCCCTGCGGAAGATGTTGCCGCCGAAGAGAATCGGCTTGTCCATGAAGTAGGGATCGACGAATCCGAGCTCGACCGACTTCGAGTAGGCCGAATAATTGACCGACGCGTCGACCTCCTGGCCTTTGCCCATGAAGTTGTTTTCGCTGACCGCCAGCTGGACGACAAATTTCTCGAGGCTCGAATAGCCGCCTGACAATGACAGCTGACCGGCCGGTTTCTCCTCGACATTGACCCCGAGCACAACGCGGTCCGGTGCCGAACCCTCGGTCTGCTTGATCTCCAGCTTGTCCTGGAAAAAGCCGAGGCTCTGGATACGATCCTGGCTGCGCTTGACCTTCAGCGCATTGAACGCATCGCCTTCATTGAGGCGGAATTCGCGGCGGATGACCTTGTCGCGCGTCGAGGTGTTACCGGTGATGTCGATCCGCTCGACATAGACGCGCGGAGTTGGCGCAACCTTGATGGTCAGGTTCATCAAGCGCTTTTCGGCGTCGCGGTCGTAAGTCGGATTGATGTCGGCGAAGGCGTAACCGAGCGTTCCGGCCGCTTCGTTGAGGTTGGTGACGGCGTCTTCGACCTGTTTGGCGTTGAACCAGGTCCCCGGCTTGATCTTGGCAAGCTGCAGCACCCGCGCGTTGGGGAAATCGCGCAATGCGCTGTCTGCTTCGACGGTGCCGAACTTATAGCGCGGACCCTCGTCGACGACGTAGGTGATTACAAAGTCGCGGCGGTCCGGCGTGAGCTCGGCGAGTGCCTGCACCACCCGGAAATCGGCATAGCCCTGGGTCAGATAATAAGCCCGCAGCTTCTGCTGGTCGGCGGCAAGTCGATCAGGGTCGTAAGTATCGTTCGATTTCAAAAAGCCGAGGGCACCTCCCGCCTGCCGGGTGTACATCTCCTTGCGCAGGCGGTCGGTCGAGAAGGACTTGTTGCCGAGAATGTTGATCGCCCGGACCTTCGCCAGGTCGCCCTCGTAGATTTCGAAGATGACGTCGACACGGTTCTGGTCGAGCTGGACGATCTTGGGATCGACCCGCGCGGCAAAGCGACCCTGGCGCCGATACAGCTCGAGGATTCGGTCGACGTCGGCGCGGACCGCCGAGCGAGTAAAGATCTGGCGCGGGGCGAGCTTGATCTCCGGAGTGATCTTGTCTTCCTTGAGACGCTTGTTGCCCTCAAGGATGATACGGTTGATCACCGGATTCTCGCGCACGTTGATCACCAGGTCGCCGGTTTCCGTGCCGGTTATGTTCACGTCGGCGAACAGCTGCGTGGCGAATAGGTCCTTCAGCGCCTGGTCGAGCGTCTCGGCGGTGTAGGTCTGCCCGGGCGAAAGATTCGCATAAGCGCGAATCGTTTCCGGCTCGAGGCGCTGGTTGCCGCGAACCGCGATCGACCGGATCGTGTGGATGACGGGCGCCGGCGGCTGAGCCGGCGTCGGACTTGTCCCCTGTGGAGCCGCCGCAGGTGCCTGGGGCGGCGGTGACGCCGGAGACGTCGTCTGTGCGAGCAGCGGCGCGGCTGAACCGCCGAGCACGGTGCCCACCAAAAGCAAAGCGCCGATGCGCCGGCTAAAGCAATTCGACCTTGAAATCACGCTTCCCCGCCTTGTGTGCATTGGTGGAGCGGCGCGCTTCGCCGCCAAGCCCCTGTTTTACGCCCTGCCCCAACCCTCCTAACCAATCAAGCGTTCAAGCCTATCCCAAAGGCCAACATTGTTGCCGGTTGTGAAAACCAGCAATGCGATGATGATCGCAAGTCCACCGCGGAAGGCCCATTCAAGCGCTCGCTCGCTGAGGGGACGCCGGCGGATTGCTTCCATGGCATAAAAGAAAAGATGCCCTCCATCGAGCATCGGGACTGGCAAGAGGTTGATGAATCCGAGATTAATTGAAAGCAACGCCAGCAGCTCCGCGAATGGCAATGGTCCCTGCTTGGCCGCTGCGCCCGCGATCTGCGCAATCTTTACCGGACCGCCAAGCTGCTTGGGAGAGACCTGGCCGCGGACCAGTTGCACAATACCATCGACGATCGATCGCGTAAGATGAGCGGTGTAATCGACTGCCATCGGCAAAGCTTCGACAGCCGGAACCGGCTCACCGATTTCAGTGGTCGGAGAGATGCCGAGCAGCCCGCGCTTGAACTTCTGGCCGGAGGCATCCTCGAGCATATCGGATCCAAGGGTCACCCGAAGCTCGCGCCTCGCACCGCCGCGCGCGATCTCGACATCAACCGTTTCACCGGGCCTTATCGCGACGACGCTGAAAATATCGGTGAAGGTAGGTGTCTCGCGGCCGGCGACCGACACGACTCTATCGCCGGCCTTGATCCCGGCCGCGGCCGCAGGCGTATTTGAGATAACTTCCCCAACGATGTTGGTGCGCGGCGCACCCAAAGTCATGAAGAAACCGGCAAAAATTACGATTGCGAGCAAGAAGTTCGCAACCGGTCCGGCAAGCACGACGAGGAAACGCTGCCAGACCGGCCGCAGCTGGAACGCTCGGTCACGCACGTCCTCGGGAATGGCCTCGAGGGCGGCCGGTTCGCCGGCCGGACCCATATCGCCGACGAATTTCACGTAACCGCCCAGGGGCAGCCACGCGATCTTCCACCGCGTTCCCTGCTTATCCGTCCAGCCGACCAGCTCGCTGCCGAATCCGATCGAGAAGGTCTCGGCGGGGATCTTGAACAACCGTGCGACGAGATAATGACCAAGCTCATGGAAGAAGACGAGCGGTCCGAGCGCACAGACGAAAGCGACCAGCACGAGCCAAAGGGGCGGTTGGGGAAGCATATTCACGAACAGCTCGCCTTCATCATGGCTCGGACATGGTCGCGCGTCATGCGATCGATCTCAAGCACGTCATCGATTGAACCGGGAATATCGTAGCTCGCATTGCTAAGCGCTTCCTGAACGAGCGCGGTGATGTCCGGAAAGCGGATGTAACCGGCGAGAAAGCTCGCGACTGCGACCTCATTGGCGGCATTGAGAACAATTGGCGCGGCTCCTCCCGCTTCGAGCGATTCGCGCGCCAGCCGGAGCGCGGGGAAGCGTTCAAGATCAGGAGCTTCGAAGTCGAGGCGTCCAATCATTGTCAAGTCGAGCCGCTGGGCGGGCGTCTCCATCCGCTCGGGCCAGGCAAGCGCATAAGCGATCGGGACGCGCATGTCCGGACTGCCGAGCTGCGCAAGCACCGAGCCGTCGACGAACTCGACCATCGAATGGACCACCGATTGCGGATGGATGACGACATCGAGCTTGCTTGACGGAAGGCCGAACAGATAGTGCGCCTCGATCAACTCAAGGCCCTTGTTCATCAGGGTGGCCGAATCCACCGATATCTTGGCGCCCATCGACCAATTTGGATGCGCGATCGCCTGAGCAGGCGTCGCCGCACCGATAACGTCGGCCGACGCCGTGCGGAAAGGGCCGCCGCTTGCAGTCAGAGTGATCTTCGCGACATCTTCTGCGCGATTGCCGGCAAGACATTGAAAAATCGCATTGTGCTCACTGTCGACCGGCAGAAGGGTTGCACCGCTGGCCGATGCAGCGTCGGTCATCAGCGCGCCGGCGGTCACCAATGCTTCCTTGTTGGCGAGCGCAACCGTCTTGCCGCTTTCGACCGCAGCCATGACCGGCCGCAGCCCTGCACAGCCGACGATTGCGGCGATTACCAGCTCGACATCGCCCGAGCTCGCCTCGATCAACGCCTCCTCGCCCGCCGCGACCCTGCAGTTCGTCCCGACCAGCAGCTCGGCCAAATCGCTGTAACGGCTCTTGTCGGAGACCACTGCGAGCCTTGCACCAACACGGCGGACGACTTGGGCCAGCGCCTCGGCATTGGTTGCCGCGGTCACCGCCTCAACGTCGAAACGTTCAGGATTGCGCTCGACGAGATCGAGCGTCGATTTGCCGACGGAGCCGGTAGCACCGAGGATTGCAATCTTGCGCTTCACGTCAGCCCCATTAGCTGCGCAGCGGCGGTGAGCACAGCCACTGGAACCAGGCCATCGAGCCGATCGAGCACTCCGCCGTGGCCGGGCAGCCACTCGCCGGAATCCTTTACCCCTGCCCGCCGCTTCATGCCGCTCTCGAAAAGGTCGCCCATCTGTGCGGCGATCGCGAAAAGCGGCCCGAATGCCAGCAGCGCCACGCCGAGCCCGTTGGACAGCGCCCAAGCCCCACCGAACAAAGTCGCGGCTGCAATGCCGCCCAAAAGCCCCTCGAGAGTCTTGTTTGGGCTGATTGACGGAGCAAGCTTTAGCCTACCGAAGCTTCGGCCGGCGAAATAGGCGCCGATGTCGGTCGACCATGTCACGATGAAGGCCCAGATCAATAGCTCCAGGCCGTCGCGTTCCCGGATCCACAACAGGGAGAGTGCTGGAAGAAGCGCATAAAAGAAGCCGGCCAAGTACCACAGCGCACCCCAGCCGCGAACGATCCTCGTCCACTCGTAGAACATGGCTGTCGCGATCGCGGCCACCAGTAGAGCAAGGACATTGCCGCCCTGGACCGCTGCAAGCAGTGCCACGGCAATCAGGATGGCCCCGGTAATTGAGCGGACAACGAGTTCGTTCACCGTCCACCGAAGCGCCGCTGGCGGCCAGCGAATCTGCTCAACGCGTCTGCAAATGCCTGCTCGTCAAAGTCGGGCCACAGCGTGTCGAGGAAAAGCAGCTCGGAATAGGCTGCCTGCCATAGCAGGAAATTGGACAGCCGAACCTCGCCGGAGGTGCGGATCAGAAGATCGAGTTCCGGAAGGTCGGCGGTTTGCAACTGTGCCGCAATTGCGGCCTCGTCGATCGACGCAGGCTCAATTTCTCCCGCGGTCGCTTTCAGCGCCAGTCTTCGGGCAGCAGCCGCAATCTCCGCTCGTGACCCGTAATTGAGCGCGATGACCAAGGTCAGCCGACTGTTCTTGGCAGTCCGTTCGACCGCTCTTTCCAGGCGCTCGACGAGCTCAGGACCAAATGCCGAATAATCGCCGATCAGCCTGAGCCGGACACCCTCTTTCTCCAGCGTTTTGAGCTCGCGCTCGACGTAGAAACGCATCAGTGCGGTGAGATCGGAAATCTCCTCGTCGCTCCGCCGCCAGTTCTCGGAGGAGAAGGCGTAGATCGTCAGGACTTCGACCCCGCGGTCAGCGGCCGCCTGCAAAGCTCGGCGTACAGCTTCCGCTCCTGCTCGGTGGCCGGCTACTCGGGGCAATCCGCGCTGCTGCGCCCAGCGGCCGTTGCCGTCCATGATGATCGCGACGTGGCGCGGAACCTTGGAACTGCCTTCCAGCCTGGCCGCGCCCTCCGTGGCACCCTGTTCTGGGGCCGGTGCTGGGGTCACTTGCCGAGAATTTCCTTTTCTTTGGCGTGCGCAGCCTCGTCGATCTCCTTGATCGTGTCGTCGGTCAGCTTCTGCACCTCATGCTCCAGGCGCTTGCGCTCGTCTTCACTGATGCCGTGCTTCTTCTCATCCTGTTTCAAATGATCCATGCCGTCGCGGCGGACGTTGCGGACCGCGATGCGTGCCTTTTCGGCATATTGACCGACGAGCTTGGCGAGCTCCTTGCGCCGCTCCTCGGTGAGCTCCGGAATGGGCAAGCGGATGAC
>DASVYN010000046.1:0-6345 GCA_036392155.1 Sphingomicrobium sp. | reverse complement strand
GTCGTTCGCCAGCAGTTCGATTTGCACGTCCTTATCGAGCGCGCGGAAGAAGGCGGCCGCAATTTCGATCCCCGCGACGACGATCGGCTGGCGCGCATTCAACTCGGCAGTGAAGCGCGTCTCCTCGGCAACCGTCGACTTAGAGGTGACGTCGCCGCCGACACCGAGGTCTTCAGCAAGAACCCGCCGCACGAATTCGTCGAGATCAAAATCATGAGGAAGCGTCATGCGCGGCTTCTAGGCGAGCGGGAGCCGCGGAAACAAGCTCAGTGCACCGGCTCCGCGCTCTTGCTGAGTTTCCACCTGCCTTCCTGCCATTGATAGGCCCTCGCATCGTTCGGCTTGAAATCGATGCCTGTCCAGGCATGCACGGTCACGGTTGCAGCACCCTCGCCGATCTCGATGCTGTTGAAGCTCTGTTCTTGCTCCCGCACGCGGGTCGAGGTCGCCGTTCCTGCCTGCACGACCAGAACACCACCGGCTCGGGTGACTAGCTCGCTCGCCTCCTGGCTCGAGGCATGATGAGCATGACCGGCGAGCAGGATATTGACACCCGATTCCTCGATGACATCGAGCGCCAACGCCTGACGGTCTATCGCCCGCTCGACCTGCCCGCCGATGCGCAGAGCGAACAAGGGATGATGGGTGACAAGGATGCGCATCGCTTCGCTCGGCGTGCGCGCGAAGGTCTCGCGGATGAACTCGACCTGGTGCCTGTTGATGCGCCCGTTCTTGAAAGTCAGCGAGCGTGCGGTGTTGATCCCAAGTACCGCAATGCCTCGAAGCTCGATGAACGGGCACAGACTATCGTCGATGAACCGCCGGTATCGGGCAAGCGGCGACATGAACCTTCGCAATACGTCGTAGAGAGGAACGTCATGATTGCCCGGCACTCCCAATACCTCGTGGTCACGCTCGCGCAGGCCCTCCAAAAACTCGCAGGCCTGGCGAAACTGCTCCGTCCGCGCCCGCTGAGTGAAGTCCCCGCTGATTACCACGAGCTCCGGCTTCAGCTCGTCGACCTTCGTGTTGACGGCTTCGACGAGCCGCTCGTCGTGGGCGCCGAAATGGAGGTCGGAAAGGTGAATGACGCAAGTCATGGCGTCGAACTGAAACGCAGGCCCAGCTCGCCAGTTCAGCGCCCTCTCGTCACAAATCCAGCAGCAGCAACATCTTGGCGTCGATCCCGAAGCCCTCGGCACGCTTCTGCTCGATGAAGTTGGGGATGTCGGAGCGCTCGACGAGATGGACGTTGATGTCCTCATTCTCATCGCCGCCGCCTTCACCGACTTTCCGTACGCCGTGCGCACGGACAAGCGTGAAACCTTCCGACAGCATTCCCGGGGATGCATAGAAGTCGCCGAGCCGCTCGACATATTCGGCAGTAAAGCCTGTCTCTTCCTCCAGCTCCGCGATCGCGGTGGATTCCGCAGTGGCACTCGGATCATGGTCACCGACGAGGCCCGCCGGAAGTTCGACGCAGCGGCAATCGGGTGCAACGCGCGGCTGGTCGACGAGGATAATTTTGCCCTCATGTTCGGCGAGGATGACGACTGCGCGAATGTCGCGTGCGCGGCTCGCATATTCCCATTTGCCGCGGCGCAAAGCTCGGACGAATTTGCCTTCCCACATGACCTCCACCGGAGGCAGGTCGTCGAGATTCATAGCTCGATCAAATTGTCCGGGATTTCGTTCACATCGTCGGCCGACCGCGGGAAATGTTCCGCAAGCACCGCGCCAACGTGTTCGATCGCACTAACGATCCCGTCGCATGGGCGGCCCTCGCGAACATCTGCGATCAGCGCCGTCATCGCCTCCCCCCAGGCGTGGTCGTCGGTGACCTTGAGAATCGCTTCCTCGGCGACGATCTCGGCGCGCCGCTCAGCCAGAGAAAGATAGATGAGAATGCCCGTCTTTCCGGCCGTGCGTCCCGCAGCGGCCGCCTGGAAGATTGCCACCGCCCGGCGGCGCACCCGGCGATGCTTGGTCGCTGCCGGCGTCAGCGCCAGGCGCAGCGGCATCCATTTGAGGATCAGCAGCGCAACCGTGAACTTCAGCGCCGCGAAGAACATGAGGAGCGTAAGCAGCTCACCGAGCGTCGGCTCGGGAGACCAGCCGCCGAAGAGGAAATTGTACCACCAGATGAGCGCCGTTGGCCGCCATGCCGCCCAGGCCAGCACTGCAAACAGCGGCACGAGCGCCCAATGCAGACCGACATCGTGATAGGCATCGCTGATGGGGGTTGCGACTGCGACGATCTCGCCGCTGCTCTTCGCTTCGGCTGCAGCGATTGCGGCGGAGACCTTGTCGCGGTCCTCGGCTGAAAACGGCATCACCATGAGCCGGACGCCCCACCGCCGCCAAACGAGCCGCCGCCTCCGGAAAAGCCGCCACCGCCACCGCCCCAGTCGCCTCCGCCACCCCAGGAACTGCCCCGCGAGCTGCTATCGAGCGCGCTAAGCCCCCACAGCGCGACCCACGGACTGATCCCGCCGCCGCGCGTCCGATAACGGCTCCCGGCGCCCCGCCGGAAATGCGACAGCACTACGAAGCCGATCACCAGCAGCCAAAACACCCCGGGAAGCGCGCCGCCGCTGCGATGTTGCCGCTGCTGCTGAGCTTGCTGCGCAGCTGCGATATTTTTCGCGGCCTCATCGGGCGGAAGGCTCACCTGCTTGATGATTGCGTCGGCGCCAGCCTCGATCCCGCCAGCATAGTCGGGCGGACTCTGCTTGAAGTGCGGAAGCATAGCCTCACGAATGATCAAGCCCGACATCGCGTCGGTCAGATAAGCGGTTGCTCCGTAGCCCACCTCGATGCGCACCTTATGCTCGCTTGGTGCGACCAGCAGGATCACGCCATTGTCCTTGCCCTTTTGACCAATCCCCCAGGCTCGCCCGAGCCGGTAGCCAAAATCCTCGATCGGATAACCCTGCAGGTTTGGCACGGTCGCAATTACCAGCTGACGTCCCGTTCGAGTCTCGAGCGCCTCCGACTTGCTGGTCAGATCGGCGACTTGCGCCGGGTTTAGAAGATGGGCGTCGTCGACCACACGCCCGGTGAGCTGCGGAAACGTCTGTGCCGACGCGGGTGTCGCAAGCGCGAATAAGGTCAGCAGCAGCGCAGCAAGAAAATGCCTCATCTCAGCTGCCATTGCCGAAATTGACCGTCGGCGCGGCCTGCGCCGCCGCGGCGGCCTCGAACGGGACCTTCGGCTTGGCCCCATAGAAGACCTTGGCGCCGATCGCAGTGGGGAAGGTCCGGATCAGCGTATTATATTCGCGCACCGACTCGTTATAGTCGCGACGCGCGATTTCGATGCGATTCTCGGTCCCCTCGAGCTGATCCTGGAGCGCGAGGAAGTTCTGATTCGACTTGAGATCGGGATAGGCCTCGACGCTGACAAGCAGTCGCCCAAGCGATCCGCTCAGTTGATTCTGCGCGCTCTGGAACGCCTGCACCTTGGCAGGATTGCTAAGATCACCGGCGTTGAGCTGAACACTCGTAGCCTTCGCCCGTGCTTCGGTAACCTGAGTGAGGACGGTCTTTTCCTGCTGAGCATAACCCCTCACGGTCGCGACGAGATTGGGGATGAGGTCGGCTCGGCGCTGATAATCGGCCTGGAGATCGCCCCATTTGGCGTTGACCTGCTCCTCGGCGGTGGGAACGCTGTTGATGCCGCAGCCGGCGAGGCTCAGAGCAGCGAGCGGTGCAAACAAACCCAAACGGCGAACGGCGGTCATTGTGCTCTCCCAACATCGGTCGTCGCCACAGATAGATTTACAGCCGTTCATTTTCAATATGCTGTCTTAAATCAGCAATACAGCAATGCTGCTGCTGTCAAACAGGTGGAACTAGGCTAGGATCGCCCGAACGACATCGTAAGGGGGCATCCATGCTGAAGGACTTCCGAGCGTTCATCGCCAAGGGCAATGTTCTCGACCTCGCCGTTGCAGTGATCATTGGCGCGGCCTTTGCCAAGATCGTCACCAGCCTGACCGACGACATCATCATGCCGATTGTCGGCAAAATCTTCGGCGGCCTGGATTTTTCGAGCCATTTCCTGCTGCTGGGACCGATCCCCGCGGATTATCACGGTTCGATGACCGATTATGCAGCGCTCAAGAAAGCCGGTGCGCCGGTACTCGGCTGGGGAACGTTCGTGACCGAGGTCGTAAGCTTCCTCATCCTTGCGTTCATCATCTTCCTGATGGTGCGCTGGGCGACCAAGCTGATGCGCAAGCAAGAGGAGCCGGCCGCGCCCGCCGGCCCGACTCAAGTCGAACTGCTGACCGAGATCAGGGACGAACTTAAGAAGCGTCCCTGACGCTCGTGATCACTTGGGCATTCCGTTCAGTCCACTGGCCTCACGTAGCGCCTCCGCGTCGAGTCGATACCCGTCCAGGAACACGGTCGCGACGTGGCGAAGATTGCCGAGATCTTTCGAAACGTCTCCGTCGACCAGGATCAGGTCGGCCGTCTTGCCGGGGGTGACCGAGCCCGTGCGGCCGTCCATGCCGGTCATCCGCGCCGGGACGATGGTCGCGGTCTGCAGTGCCTCGGCATTGGTCAAACCCGCCTGCTGATACAGCTCGAGCTCGCGCACCAGCTCCAATCCATAGCCGTCAGTGCCTGCAACGATCGGAACGCCGACCTCATGGAGCTTGCCGACGAGCTCCACCATCTTGGCGAAGCTCTTGCGGAAATCGTCACGGGTGAGGCCGCCGAACAAGGGATAGCCCCCGATCTTCCACCCGCGCGCGACCGCCGGCGGAGCAATATCGGCGAATGGCGCATATTCGGGCGAGATCGAGCTTCCGTCGGAGGTCATCAGCGGCTCCCACACTGTCAGCGTCGGATCGATGATCGTGCGGCGCTTCGCGAGTTCCGCATAAAAGCTCTTCATCGCGGGGGAATCGAGATCGACGTCCTTGCCATATTTGGCTGGTCCCTCCAGCCTCGCCGCAGTGTTCGCTTTGTCGACAACGTCCTGCGGCATCGCCTGCATCATGATGAAGTTGATGTGGGTGACTTCGTCATAGCCTGCGCGCACTGCGTCGAGCGGACGCATTCCGGCAGGTACGTGGCCGTGCACATGAAGGCCGAGCCTGTGCGCTTCGGCCGCTGCCGGAGCGATCCACGCCGGGTTCATCGAGGTGTAGAACTTGGCCCCCCAGAGCCCGGCAGCCTTGATCTTGTCGACTGCAGCAATCGCTTCGGCCGCCGAGCTGACGGTCAGCGCTCCCTGCGCCGCGAGCGGGTCCTTGCGGTCAATGATCACCGAGATCTTCCCGTCCGGCGCAAGCAAATCGCCGGCCGCGCGGCGCTTGTAGATGCTCAACGCATCCTCGATCATCGAGCCGGGGCTGCGGTAATTGGTCATTCCGGTCGCGACATTCTGGAGCAGGTTCCAATCGTCGCCGACATGCTGATGCGAATCCCAAAGTCCTGGCAGCAGCGTCTTTCCGCGGCCGTCGATCATGGTCGCGCCGGCCGGCGCCTTGATCGAGCCAGCCGGCCCGACCGCTGCAATCTTGCCGTCGACAATCAGCACCGCAGTTTCGGGCAGATACCGTCCGGCGATCGAATCGAACATCAGCACATGATCGACCAAAGTCGGCGAATGATTGGCAGGTTTGAGGAACTGGTGGGCGACCGAGCGGATCATCTCGGCAGTCGCATCGTCCTGGATTTGCTTCAGCTTCGGTCCATCGGCCTCATACCCCTCGGGAAGCAGCGAGATGACCCCGGCGTTGCCAAAAAAATGACTGTCGGCATCGAGCCAGACTGGCGACGGCGCGAAGTTATAGCCTTTGATGAAGGCGAGCTTGACTGTCTTTGGACCCCGCGACCCGTCGATCTGCACGCTCCGGCCGATGCTGATGCTGGCATGGCCGCTGGGCAGCAGATCAATGCCCTTGTCGCCCGCAGCGACCAGCGCCTCGACGTCCTTCTCGCCGGCGAGCCAGGGACCACCGTAGGCATTGTACCGCTTGGCAGCGAACGGCGCCGAACCGGAATCGACCACCGTCTTCCAGTGCGCGACTCCGCTGCCGTCGACATTGAAATCCTCGGTCGCGTCGCCCTGATCGGTAAAGCCGCGAACCGCGATCGCGGTCGGTCGGCCGTCGCCGCCGAGCGTCATCAGCTCGTCGTCCTCGGTGACCCAGCCGCGCAGCGACATCGACATTCGATAGGCCAGCCTCCCGTCCGGGGTCGTCCACGACCAGATGTCGCCATGCTTCCCGGCCGTCGAGCTGATCGTGTAATGGCGAGCGCCGGCAGGCGGCGTCATCAGTTGCTCTTTTGGCGTTGGGGCCGCTGCCGCAATGGATGTGGTGGCAG